>DATFAY010000073.1:0-2346 GCA_035254085.1 Piscinibacter sp. | reverse complement strand
CGGCGTCAGCATCCGCGTGCCCGGCAGCGAAGCGGTCGACGAAGCCCGCGCCCGCCTCGACGAGGCCATCGCCAGCGGCGACAAGGAAGCCATCGCCGAGGCCAAGCACGACCTCAAGTCGGCCATCGCGGAGGCCAAGTCCGACCTGCGCGACGCGCTGGCCGAGGCGCAGCCCCAGGTTCGCATGGTGAAGGCCTTCAGCCTCGGCGAGCACATGGTGGGCTTCACCGTGGCGCTGATCTTCATGTCGATGGTCATCAAGATCATGGCCGCCGGCCGCTTCAAGGCCGAGGCGCAGGCGGTGCAGGCCACCGAGATCGCCGAGTCCGAAGCGCTCAAGCGGCAGGTGATCGAGGCGCGCATGGCGGCGATGCAGGCGCAGGTCGAGCCGCACTTCCTGTTCAACACCCTGGCCAGCATCGATCACCTGATCGAGACCGACCCCCCGCGCGCCTCGAGGATGCAGAAGAACCTCATCGCGCTGCTGCGCGCCTCGATGCCGACCATGCGTGAGGCCAATGCGCAGGCCAAGCGCGACCTCGGGCGCGAGCTCGCGGTGATCCGCCCGTACCTCGAGATCCTCAAGGTGCGCATGGAGGAGCGGCTGCAGACCGAGGTGCGCGTGAGCGAGGGGCTGCTGTCGGCCGACTTCCCGCCGATGATGCTGCAGGGCCTGGTGGAGAACGCGATCAAGCACGGCCTGGAGCCCAAGGCCGAGGGCGGCCGGCTCACCGTGAGCGCCGAGATCGTGCACGGCAAGCTGGCCGTGACGGTGGCCGACACCGGCCTGGGCTTCGGCAAGGCCGCCACCGCGGGCACCGGCATCGGGCTGAACAACATCCGCGAGCGGCTGCAGCTGCTCTATGGCAACAAGGCCAGCCTGACGGTGGCGGAGAACCCCGGCGGCGGCACCGCCGTGACCATCACCGTGCCCTACACGACAAGCAACCACCAGGGAGACGACGCATGATGAACACCATCCCCACACGCCCCGTGCGCCGGCGCGGCCGTGCCTGGCTGTGGGCCTTTCTCGTCCTCTTCGTGCTGGGGCTGGTTGTCGCCGCCGCCTGCATCGACTGGGTGTTCGAATGGGACGGCGGCCCGCTGCGGGTGGTGTTCGACGGCGTCGAGTACGGCGGCCTGGACATCGCGTCGCTGTCCGACGTCGACAAGCTGGCGCTGGGCGGGGGCATCGCGCTGGCGGCGCTGGCGCTGCTGATCGCGGTGCCGCTGGTGCTGCTCGTCGCTGCGGCGTGCCTCGCGATGGGGCTGATCCTGGGGCTGGGCATACCGCTGCTGCTCGTGGCCTTGGCGGCGGCGATCGTCCTTTCTCCGCTGGGCCTGCTGCTGATGTTCGTGGTCTGGCTGTGGCGAAAGTCCGCATCGCCGGCGGCACCTCGCGCCGCTAAGATGGCCGGATGACACGCGCCCTGATCGCCGACGACGAACGATTGATGCGCGAGCAGTTGCGCGCGCGCCTGGCCGAGGTGTGGCCCGAGCTGCAGATCGTCGGGGAGGCCAAGAACGGCATCGAGGCGGTCGAGCTCACCGAGCAGCAGCATCCGGACCTCGTCTTCCTCGACATCCGCATGCCCGGCATGACGGGTGTCGACGCAGCCCGGCGCATCGCGCAGCTACCCACCGACGACGACGCCGACGGCTGGCCCGGCTGCGAGATCGTCTTCATCACCGCCTACGACCAGTACGCCGTCGAGGCCTTCGAGCAGGGCGTGGTCGACTACGTGCTCAAGCCCGCCGAACGCGAGCGGCTGCAGCTCACCGTCGAGCGCATCAAGAAGCGCATGGCGCAGCGCGCCAAGCCCGGCACGGACGCGCCGCCGCTGGCCACCCACACTCCCGACATGCAGCAGCTGCTGCAGAAGCTGGCGGCGCAGCTCAACCCCCACGCGCCGCCCAAGCTGCAATGGATCCAGGCGACGGTCGGCCAGCAGATCCAGATGATCCCGGTCGAGGACGTGCTGTTCTTCATCTCCGACGAGAAGTACACGCGCGTGCAGACGGCCGCGCTCGAGGCGCTGATCCGCAAGCCGATCAAGGAGCTGGTCGAAGAGCTGGACATGAACCTCTTCTGGCAGATCCACCGCTCGACCCTGGTCAACACCAAGGCGATCGCCGGCGTGAGCCGCGACCTGCGCGGCCGCCAGCTGGTCGCCGTGAAGGGCCATCCCGAGAAGCTGGAGGTCAGCCGCAGCTTCACGGGGTTGTTCAAGGGGATGTAGGCCGCGCAGCGAAGGGCGAGGGGCCCCGTTCACGGGGATCGACCAGCGCAGCGGCCGGCGAGCGGCTCGGGCTCGATGCCCGAGTCGCGAGATCAGCCGTGCAAGT
>DATFAY010000072.1:0-2263 GCA_035254085.1 Piscinibacter sp. | reverse complement strand
CCTGCTGGTGCTGGTGGGCTTCATCGTCGGTGCGCTGGCGGCCAACTTCAAGCACTTCCTGGCCTACATCCAGTTCGTGCTGCTGGTGGTGTTCATCCACAACCTGCTGGCGCTGGTCACGGGCTACAGCCTGGCAACGGCCGTGGGGCTGCCCGAACTCGATCGCCGCGCCATCACCTTCGAGATGGTCATCCAGAACTCCGGACTGGGCCTGATCCTTATCTTCAACTTCTTCAACGGCCTGGGCGGCATGGCCATCGTGACGGCCTGGTGGGGCATCTGGCACATCGTGGCCGGGGTCGGCTTGTCGAGCTTCTGGATGAGGCGTCCGCCCACGGGCGCAGCCGGGGCGTCGGCATGAGCGGCACGCGCATCCTGGTCACGGGCGCCGGCGGCTACCTGGGCAGCCAGGTCATCGCAGCGCTGGCCGCCGCGGGCCCCGCAGAGGACGGCTGCCTCATCTCGCTCGACGTGCGCAAGATGGCGCCCGAGCGCCGCTTGCCGGGCGTCGTCTACGTCGCCGCCGACATCCGCGATGCGGCCATCAGCTACCTGCTGCGGCAGCACTGGATCGATACCGTGGTGCACCTGGCCGCCATCGTCACGCCCGGCAAGAAGGCCGACCGCGCATTCGAGTACCAGGTCGACGTGGAAGGCACGCGCAACGTCCTGCAGGCCTGCGTCGCGGCGGGGGTGGGCCATGTGATCGTCTCGTCCTCCGGCGCCGCCTACGGCTACCACGCCGACAACCCCGCCTGGTTGACGGAGACCGACGCGATCCGCGGCAACCGCGAGTTCGCCTACTCGTGGCACAAGCGCCTGGTCGAGGAGATGCTGGCCGAGTATCGCGAGCGCGAGCCGCAGTTGCGGCAGACCGTGCTGCGCATCGGCACCATCCTCGGCGAGACGGTGGCCAACCAGATCACCGCCCTGTTCGAGCAGGCGCGTCCGCTCGCCATCGCGGGCGCGGACAGCCCCTTCGTCTTCATCTGGGACCAGGACGTCGTCGGCGCCATCCTGCATGCGATCGATGGCGGCCGCGACGGCATCTACAACGTGGCCGGCGACGGCGCGCTGGGCATTCACGACATCGCCGCACGCATGGGCAAGCGCTGCCGCGTGCTGCCGGCCTGGCTGCTGCAGGCGGCCCTGTGGATCGGCAAGCGCCTGGGCCTGACGCCCTACGGCCCCGAGCAGTTGCGCTTCCTGCGCTACCGGCCCGTGCTCGACAACCGCCGGCTCAAGCAGGAATTCGGCTACCAGCCGCGCAAGACCTCGTCCGAGGCCTTCGACGTCTGGTGGACGGCCCACCGCGGTGGTTGAGCGATGAGCCGCGCACGCTGTTGTCTTCGCAAGACGAAACCTGCCTCCCGGAGATTCGCATGACCATCCATCGCCTGCCCGCGCTCGCCTTCATGGTCGCGACGGCGTCCCCGGCCGCCACCTTGACCGTCACGGACGCGGCCGGGCATCCCGTGGCCACCGCGATGGTGCGCGAAGTGGCCGCTGCCCGGCATGCGGTCGATACCTCGGACCATGGCTACGCGGCGCCGGGCCGGCCGCGTCAGGTGGACGTCGACATCACCCGCTTCACCGATGCCGCCGGCCGCGCGGCCTGGGCCGATCGCGGCGTGGCGGTGAGGTACCTGGTGCGCAAGCCGGGCTATCGCGACGCGAGCATCGAGGTCGCCGCCGGGCAGGCCGCGGCCGAGGTGGTTCTCCAGCGCGAGACCGATCCCATGAGGCTGGCCGAAGCCAAGCCCGCCAATGTGTGGCTGGGAGCGCTCGACCTCGGCGACGCCGCGCGCAAGCAGCACTTCCAGCTGCAATGCGGCTTCTGCCACCAGCAGGGCAATGCCTTCATCCGCCGCGAGCGCAGCGTCGACGAATGGCGCGCGCTCATTCCTCGCATGGTGCGCTACGGCTCGCGGCTGTCGAGCGCGGACCAGAAGGTGCTGCCCGAGATGCTCAACGCCGGCTGGCGCAAGCTGCGCGACAACCCTGCCTTGCTGGCCGAGCCCGCACCGTGGGATGCGTCGCTGGCCGCCACCACCATCACCGAATGGCCGATCGGCGACGCGATGTCGCAGACCCACGACCAGCTCCTCGCCATCGATGGCCAGGTCTACGTGGCCGACAACATCCAGGACCGGCTCTACCAGATCGACCCGCGCAGCAACGAGGTCACGGTGTACAAGATCCCGCACCGCGAGGGCGACAAGCCGGGCGGCCTGCTGGCGGCGCGGCTGAAGGACTTCCCGCG
>DATFAY010000071.1:0-3890 GCA_035254085.1 Piscinibacter sp. | reverse complement strand
TGCGACGCGCGCGGCCGCCTGGGTTTCGAGGACCGCCCCTACCCGCAGCGCGAACGCCTGCGCCGCGCGCTGGGCCTGGCGCTGGCGGTCGACACCGCTTCAGTGGCAGCGCAAGCCGCGGAACGCGGCCTCGAAGGGCCGGCCATCGGCGCGGCGATCCGCGCGGCGCGCATCCGCGCCATCGCCGAGGGCTTCGGCGAGGCCGCGTAGCTCTCGATGAGAAGCTGAGGCGCTCACAGCCACTTCGCGATCAGCATCGCAACCAGGCTGAGCACCACGCTGCTGGCCAGCGGCACGAAGAAGTCGCGGCCGAACAGGCGAAAGCGCAGGTCGCCCGGCAGGCGGCCCAGCCCGAGCTTGTCGAGCCACGGCCGCAGCCCGCTGAACAACAGCAGCGCGAGGAAGACGACGATCAGCCAGCGGATCACGCTTGCAGTCCGCGGCTCAAAGGGTGTGCGTGCGGTCGCCGGCGGCAAAGCCGAGGGGCGCCGTGGTGAACGACGGGTCGCACCGGCGCGCGAAGCCGATCACCTTGAAAAGCTCGCCCATCTCGTGCTCGTTGAGCAGCTTCTGCGCATTGGCGATCACGGGCAATGCCGCGTCTTGCAGCAGCTCGAGCAAGCCGCAGTTCATCAGGAAGCGCGCCTGCGACGTGTAGCCCAGCACCTCCAGGCCGGCGTCCTGCCCCGCCACCGCGATGCCGGTGAAGTCGACGTGCGCAGTGATGTCCTTGGCGCCCACCTGGTCCAGCGGATCGGTGTCCGCCAGGTGCGCCCGGTGGCACATGAGCGTGCCGCCCACGCGCTGCGGGTGGTAGTACTCGGCCGCCGGGAAGCCGTAGTCGATGAAGAAGGCGGCGCCGCGCCGCAGCCGCTCGGCCAGGGTCGAGATGAAGGCCTCGGCCTGCGCGTGAACCTCGGTCACGGTGCCCGCGGCGAAGGGCCCGTCGTGGGGCGGTCGCAGGTCGGTCGGCCGATCGTCCCAGCCGAAGGCGTCGCCGTGCTCGACGACGCCGCGCTCCCACCAGCGCGTCCCGTCGAAATGCAGCAACTGCACAGGCATCGCGTCGAGCACCTCGTTGCCGACGATCACGCCGTCCATCTCGGCGGGCAGCTCGTCCAGCCAACGCAGCTTGTCGGCGTGGGCACGCAGGGTGTCCTGCTGGCGTTGCCGCAGGGCGCCCGAGAGGTCGACGATGCTGTAGCGGCGCACGCGCGGCCCCAGCGCATCGAGCAACTGCAGCGCGAGCGCGCCCGAACCGGCACCGAACTCCCATAGTTCGTCGGTGCCGCTGCCGTCGAGCGCCTGCGCGACCTGCCGGGCCAGCGCGCGGCCGAACAGCGGCGAGAGTTCCGGCCCCGTGACGAAGTCGCTGCCCGACGCGGGCAAGACGCCGAACTGCCGGTCGCCCCGGCTGTAGTAGCCCAGCCCCGGGGCGTACAGCGCCATCGCCATGAAGCGGTCGAAGGGCAGCCAGCCGCCATTGCCGGCGATCGCGCGCCGGATCAACAAGTCGAGCGCGGCCGATACACTGGCAGATTCCTTGGGTTGCATCGCCGCATTGTAGAAATCATGGCCTCCCGCCCCGTCGTCCTGGTCACCGGCGCCGCCCGCCGGCTCGGCCGCGAGATCGCGCTGCACCTGGGCAGCGCGGGCTTCGACGTGGCGGTGCACTACCGCGGCTCGCGCGACGACGCCGAGGCGACCGCCGCCGCCGTGCGCGCCTCGGGCGTGCAAGCGCACACCTTCGCCGCGGACCTGGCCGACGAAGCCGCGTGCAAGGCGCTGGTCCCGGCGGCGTTGGGCCGCTTCGGGCGCCTGGACGCCATCGTCAACAACGCATCCGTGTTCGAGCACGACACCCCCGCGAACTTCGGCCAGGCCGCGATGGAACGCCACTGGCGCGCCAACGTGGCGCCGGCGGTGCTGCTGGCGCAGGCACTGCATGCGCATGCGAAAGCAGCGCGCACGACGGGCTGCGTGGTCAACCTGCTCGACCAGAAGCTGTGGAACCTCAACCCGGACCACTTCTCGTACACGCTGTCCAAGGCCGCGCTGCAGGCCGCGACGGTCATGCTCGCGCAGGCACTGGCGCCGGAACTCCGGGTGTGCGGCGTGGCGCCGGGCGTGACGCTGCCGTCCGGCCCGATGGACGCCGAGGAGTTCGCGCGCGCACACACCCTCACGCCGCTGGCGCGTTCGTCGACGCCGCAGGACATCGCACGCGCCGTGCGCTTCCTGATCGATTCGCCGGCCGTCACCGGCACCACCTTGCTGGTCGACGGCGGCCAGCATCTGCAGCCTCAAGCGCGCGATGTGCTGTTCATCGCCAACCCCGCCAAGGACCACTGACATGAACAGCCTGCTCAACCACCCGAGCCTGATGGACTGCCGGCGCCTCTTCCTGCGCGACTACGAGGTCTGGATCAACATCGGCGTGCACGACTTCGAGAAGAAGGGCGAGCAGCGCGTGCTGATCAACGTCGATCTCTACATCCCGCTGGCGGTGTCCACTCCGCGCGAAGACGAACTCGACGAGGTGGTCGACTACGACTTCATCCGCCGCACCATCGGGCTGCGGGTGAAGCAGGGCCACATCCATCTGCAGGAGACGCTGTGCGACGACATCCTGCGCCTGATGCTGGCGCACCCGCGGGTGCGCGCCGCCCGCGTGTCGACGCAAAAGCCCGATGTGTATCCCGACTGCGAGGCGGTCGGCTGCGAAGTGTTCGGCATTGCCGGGCCGAAGTGAGAAATCGAGAGTTGCCATGAACGCCGTCATCGATCAAGACAAGCGCGCCGCGCACGAGATCAACAAGCTGTCCAAGCGCCTGCATCGCCAGGTCGGCCAGGCGATCACCGACTTCAACATGATCGAAGACGGCGACAAGGTGATGGTGTGCGTCTCGGGCGGCAAGGACAGCTACGCGCTGCTCGACATCCTGATCAACCTGCGCGAGCGCGCGCCGATCCGCTTCGACCTGGTGGCCGTCAACCTGGACCAGAAGCAGCCGGGGTTCCCAGAGCACGTGCTGCCGGAATATCTGGCCGGCCGCAACGTACCCTTCCATATCGAGAACCAGGACACCTATGCGGTCGTCAAGCGCCTCATCCCCGAAGGCAAGACCATGTGCAGCCTGTGTTCGCGCCTGCGCCGAGGCATCCTGTACCGCGTGGCCGGCGAACTGGGCGCGACCAAGATCGCGCTCGGCCATCATCGCGACGACATGCTGCAGACGCTGTTCATGAACATGTTCTTCGGCAGCCGCATGAAAGGCATGCCGCCCAAGCTGGTGAGCGACGACGGCAAGAACATCGTGATTCGCCCGCTGGCCTACGTGGCCGAGACCGATCTCGAGCGCTGGGCGGCGCACCGCCGGTTCCCGATCATTCCCTGCGCGCTGTGCGGCAGCCAGGAGAACCTGCAGCGCGTGCAAACCAAGAAGATGCTGCGCGAATGGGACCGCCAGTTCCCGGGCCGCATCGACAACCTGTTCACCGCCATGGGCAACATCGTGCCCTCGCACCTGATGGACAGGAACCTGTATCCGTTCACGACGCTCCAAACCACTGGGGTGGTCAACCCCGGCGGTGATCGTGCGTTCGACGAAGAAGAAGACGACTGCGGCCCGGCGGCGAACACCCAAGCCATCCGGCTGCACCGCGACGATTGACCGAATCGTTCCTGCCGGCAGGAGTTTCAAATGCGCAAAGTCCTGAGTGTCCTGATCGCCGCTGTCGCGCTGAGCGCCTGCGCCAGCCTGCACGAGTTGAGCAACGACGTGTCGGCCTACAGCCTCTGGCCGGCCGATCGCAAGCCCGGCAGCTACACCTTCGAGCGCCTGCCCTCGCAGCAGGCCAACATGCAGCAGCAGCAATTGCTCGAGGAC
>DATFAY010000070.1:0-3245 GCA_035254085.1 Piscinibacter sp. | reverse complement strand
GGGATGCGGGGCGCGCTCATGCCGGCAGCTCCGAAAGCGCCGCCAGCACGCCGGCGAAATCGTCAGTCACGGCCGGGTAGTCGACGCGGGGGCGGTCGACCACGATCAGCGGAATATTCAGCGCGGCGGCGGCGGCGGCCTTGGCTTGGTAGCCGCCGGCGTCGCCGGAGTCCTTGGTCACCACGCAGTCGATGCCCCAGTCGCGCCACAGTGTCTCGTTGGCGGCTTGCGAGAACGGGCCCTGCATCGCGACCAAGTGGGCGCGCGGCACGCCGGCGTCGATGGCGCGCTGCAGGTGCTGCGGGTCCGGCGCGAGGCGCACGAACCATTGGCGCTCTTCGGCGCCGTCGGCCTTGACGAAGCTCACCAGGTCCTTGCTGCCGGTGGCGAGGAAGATGCGTTGGCCGAGGCGCATCGCCAGCTGGGCGGCGTCGGCCATCGTTGCGGCGTGGTTGGGCTGATGGCTATCGACGCTGCTCGGGCGTTCGTAGCGCTGGTAGGGCAAGGCCAGCTCTGCGGCCAGTGCGATCAGCTGCTGCGACATCTCGGTGGCAAACGGGTGGGTCGCGTCGACGATGGCGCGGGCGCGGCTTTGCGTCAGCAATTCGCGGCGGCGTTCGATGCCGAGGCGGCCGGCGACGGCGGTGACGCCCGGGCAGTGCTGTTCGACCAGCTCGGCGCCGTAGTCGGTGGCGCTCGATACGACGACCTCGCGGCCGGTGGCGGCGATCTCGCGCGCCAGGGCGTTGCCGTCGCTGGTGCCGGAGAACACCCACACCGCGCCGTGCGGCAGCGCTTCGGCCTTGACGGTGTCGGGGGTGTCGTCCCAATTGCCGTAGCCGCGAGGCGAGAAGATCCAGTCGCGTTTGCGTTTGGTGAAGCGGTTGCCGATCACCAGTGAAGTCAACATGTTGAAGCGGCGTGTGCGCAGCTCGGCCAGGGTGACGATCTCGACAGTCTGGCCTTCGCGGTAGGCGTTGTGCACGATGCCGCACAACGTCTCGGGACGCTTATGTTCCAGCATGATGTCGAGGATGCGGTAGACGCCCTCCTGGCGCTGCTTGCTCTGCACGTTGTAGAACACGGCGGCCAGGTCGGCCTCGGCGATGTGGCGCGCGCGCTTTTCGATCCATTCCCACGGGCACAGCAGGTCGGACAGGCTCAGCGTGGCGAAGTCGTGCGACAGCGGCGCGCCCAAGAGCGAGGCGCAGGCGTTGGCCGAGGTGATGCCGGGGATGAGCTGGACGTCGAAGGTGTCGGTTTCCAGCATGTCCTCGTAGGCGAGCGTGGCCATGGCGTAGATGCCGATGTCGCCGCTGGAGATCAGCGCCACGGTCTTGCCGGCGCGGGCCTGTTCTAGCGCCAGCTGGGCCCGGTCGCGCTCCTGGGTTAGCGGCAGGGTGCGAATGTCCTTGCCGGCGATCCAGGGCTGAATCCAGGTCAGGTACAGGTCGTAGGAGACGATCACCTCGCTCGCGGCGAGGGCGTCCTTCACCATCGGCGGGATCAGTTCGCTGGTGCCGGGGCCGACGGAGACCAGGTAGAGTTTGCCGTTCATCAATGCTTTCCGTATGTCTGTTCGATCATGACGCCGTGGCGTCATGCGGGTAATCGGTGGGGTGGTCTTCGACCACGGCGACGGTGACGCCGTCGAGCGCGGTCTTGGGCACGATCAGTCGGCCGCGCGGGCTGGCGATCAGCGCGCAGGGCTCACACACGCCGGCCACGCCGACGTTCTGCTGCACCCAGTCCGAAGGCTGGTTCAGCCACGCGCGCGCGGCGACGTCGGACTGGGCGATCACGCGCAGAGGCAGGCCGTGTTTCTCGCAGAAGGCGAGCAGGCCGATTTCATCGGCCTTGAGGTCGATGGTCGCGACCTCGCGCACGTCGGCCAACGTTCGATCGCCCAGCGCAGCGTTCACCGCGCGTTCGATGTCGTCCGCCGACTTGCCGCGCCGGCAGCCGATGCCGAGGGTCAAGGGCTTAAGCGCTTCGGTCGCGGTGGTGACAGCGGGAGTCGCTCCTGTCAGCCGCGCCACTTCGTAGGCGAGCGCGTTGGCGCCGCCTTCGTGACCGGACAGCAGGGGAATCGCGAAGCGTGCCGCCTCGTCCAGCACCAGCAGCGCCGGGTCGGTGTACTTGCTCGCCGGCAGGCCGTCGAGGTAGCGCACCGCGATGCCGCTTGCCATCACCGCGACCCAGCGCCGGTGCTGGTGGAAAACGCGGCGGAACTGCTCGCGCGGGCTCTCTCCCGGCGTCAACCACGGCTGGTACAGCGTGGCGCCGAGCGCTTCGGCCAAACGTTGGCCGAGCGGCAGGGCGTCGGCACGTACCAGCCAGACGGCGGTCTCGTTCACACCGCGTCCTTCGCCTTGCTCTTGCTCGGGCGCGGGGTCTTGCGGTCGGTGCCGTCGCGGAAGATGTGGGTGAAGCCAGCCGCGTACAGGCTGGATTCGACGCCGCCTTCGCGCGACAGTGCCGCGCCGACCAGCAGCAAGGTGGTCAGCAGCCAGTCCTTCTGCTTCACCTCGCTCATCAGCTTGGCGAGCGTGCTGCGGTGGATCGCCTGATCAGGCCAGCTCGCGCGCCGCACCAGCGCCACCGGGGTGTCGGCCGGGTAGTGCAGCAAGAGGTCGGCGATGGTCTGTTTCAGGCGTTGGCCCGAGAGGAAGATACACATGGTCGCCTGGTGCTCGGCGAAGCGCGCGATCGATTCCAGCTCCGGCACCGCCGAGGCGCGGCCCGAGACGCGGGTCAGGATGATCGACTGCGACACCGCCGGGCGGGTCAGCTCGCTGCCGAGCGCGGCGGCGGCGGCGGTAAACGACGACACGCCGGGGACGATCTCGTAGGCTATGCCGAGCGCTTCCAGCCGGCGCATCTGCTCGGCGGTGGCGCCGTAGATCGCCGGGTCGCCGGAGTGCAGCCGCACCACGTCCTTGTCTTCGAGTTGGGCACGGCGGTATAGCGCCTCCTGCTCGTCGAGCGACAACTCGGCGGTATCGAAGACTTCTGCGCCGGGCTTGCAGTGCTGCAGCATCTCGGCCGGGACCAAGGAGCCGGCGTACAGCACCATGGATACGGCACCGAGCAGGCGGCTGCCACGCAGCGTGATCAGGTCGGCGGCGCCGGGGCCGGCGCCGATGAAATAGACTTTCATGGGTGGCGTTGCTCCCTGGCAGTTTTACGGATCAGCATGGTGGCGAGGTAGCCGCTGGCGTCCGGGGTGAGGGTGGAGACGTCGT
>DATFAY010000069.1:0-13032 GCA_035254085.1 Piscinibacter sp. | reverse complement strand
CACGCGCTGGGCGTGCTGGTGGGCACGCAAGAGGGGCGGCCCATCAAGATCGAGGGCAATCCGCTGCATCCGTCCAGCCTGGGCGCGACCGACGTCTTCGCGCAGGCGAGCGTGCTGTCGCTGTGGGACCCCGATCGCTCGGCCTCGGTGATGCAGCGGCTGGCCCCCTCCTCCGCATCTGCGCCGCACGCGCAGGCTGCCTCCAGCTGGCAGGCGTTCGAGGCCGCGTGGCAGACGCAGCATGCGACGTTCACGGCGCGGCAGGGCAAGGGGCTGCATGTGCTCACGGGTCCGGTCTCCTCCCCGACCTTGCGCGCGCAGTTGCTGGCGCTGCTGCAGCGCTTTCCGCTTGCGCGCTGGCACCAGCATGCGCCGCTGCACGACGGGGCTGCCGACGAAGGCGCGCGCCTGGCCTTCGGCCGCACCGTGCAGCCGGTGCTGCACCTCGATCGAGCCACGTGCATCGTCGCGCTCGGCAGCGACCCGTTCAGCGACGGCCCCGGCGCCGTGCGCCATGCTGCCGATTGGTCGCGTCGGCGCGCCGCGACGCGCGCGTCCGGCACGATGGCGCGGCTCATCGCCGTGGAGACGACGCCGGGCTTGTTCGGCGCGCGTGCAGGCGAGCGCGTGGCACTCGCGCCGGCGCAGATCGATGCGCTGTGCGCGCGGATCGGTGCACGCCTGTTGGATCACGCGCCCGCGAGCGAGCCTGCCGACGCCCTGTCGACGATCGAGTCGCGCCTGGTGTCGGCGCTGCAAAGCCATGGCGCGACCAGCCTGATCATGCCGGGGCCGACGCTTTCGCCGGCCAGCCATGCAATGGTGCATGCGCTGAACCAGCGCCTGGGCGCGCTCGGCCACACGCTGGAGCTGATCGCGCCGCTGGCGATGGCGCCCGAGGCCGCAACCCTGGCCGATCTGGTCGATGCGCTGCACGGCGGCGCGGTCGACACCTTGCTGACCCTCGATGCCAATCCGCTCTACGATGCGCCCGGCGCATTCGACCTTGCCGCTGCACTCTCGAAGGCCCGCCTGACGGTGCATGCCGGCACGGCGCGCGACGAGACGGCGCTGGCCTGCGACTGGCATCTGCCGCTGTCGCACGACCTCGAGCAGTGGAGCGACGCGCTTGCGCATGACGGCAGCGCGACGCTCGTCCAGCCGGCGATCGCGCCGCTGCTGGACAGCCGCTCGCTGCACGAACTGGTCGCGCTGATCGCCGGCGACGACGAACGCGACGGACACCGCCTCGTGCAGCGGCAATGGCGCGCGCAGGCCGGCGCTGACTTCGACGGCTTCTGGCGTGCCAGCCTGCGGCGCGGCGTGGTCGATGGCAGCGCGGCGCCGCCGCTCGCGCTGCCCGCCGCTCGCCGCGTGGCCGCGGCCGCACCGCAGCCGATGCCGCCCGGCCACCTGGCAGCCGTCTTCACTCCCGACCCCTGCGTGCACGATGGGCGCTTTGCCAACAGCGGCTGGCTGCAGGAACTGCCGCGCCCGCTCACCAAGCTCACGTGGGACAACGCCGTGCTGCTCGGACCGGCGACGGCACGCTCCCTGGCGCTCACGACAGGCGACGTGGCGCGCGTGTCGATGGGCCGGCGCGAGGCCGAGGCGCCGGTGGTTGTGCTGCCCTCGCACGCCGAGGGTGCCGTGACCCTGCCGCTGGGCCATGGCCGCCGCGCGGCCGGCCGCGTGGGCAATGGGGTCGGCGTGGACTTCCATGCGCTGCGGCCGCGCGTGGCGATGGTGGCAGCGGTGCAGTTGCAGCGCCTGGCGCGCCGCGTCGAGTTCGCGACCACGCAGATCGAGACGAGCCAGGCCGCACGCGCATTGGCGCGCATGCTGGCCGTCGGGGCACGCATCGGTGACAGCGGGCTCGATCATCCGTCGCTCTACCCGCCACCGCCGCGCGACGGCGCACACGCCTGGGCGATGGCGATCGACCTGGACAGCTGCATCGGCTGCAACGCCTGCACCGTCGCGTGCCAGGCCGAGAACAACATCCCCGTGGTCGGCAAGCACGAGGTGGCGCGCGGCCGCGTCATGCACTGGATCCGTGTCGACCGCTACGACGACGCGGGCGTCGCCGGCGCCATCTTCCAGCCGGTGCCCTGCATGCACTGCGAGAACGCGCCCTGCGAGCTGGTGTGCCCGGTCGGCGCGACCGTGCACGACAGCGAGGGCCTGAACGTGCAGGTCTACAACCGCTGCATCGGCACGCGCTTTTGTTCCAACAACTGCCCCTACAAGGTCCGCCGCTTCAACTTCCTGCAGTACACCGACGCGCAGACCGAGACGCTCAAGGGCCAGCGCAACCCCAACGTGACCGTGCGACAGCGCGGCGTGATGGAAAAGTGCAGCTACTGCGTGCAGCGCATCGCCCGGGCGCGCCAGCATGCCGAGGCGAGCGGCACGGCACTCGTGGACGGCGACGTCGTCACCGCGTGCCAGGCCGTGTGCCCGACGCGCGCGATCCACTTCGGCGACCTGGCCGACCCGCACAGCGACGTGGCGCAGGCGAAGCGGTCGCCGCGCCACTACGCGCTGCTGGGCGAGCTGAACACGCGCCCGCGCACCACCTACCTCGCGCGAGTGCGCGACGAGGACGCCGCGTGAGCGCCCCGGCCGCACCGGTGTCTACGGACGTCGGCGTGCTGCGCGCCGGTTGGGGCTACGCCAGCATCAGCGACAAGATCGCCGACCTCGTGCTCACGCGGCCGGTGCGCTGGCCCTGGCTGCTGGCGTTCTTCGCGACGCTGGGCGGCACGCTGGTCTTCGGCGCCGCGATGGCCTACCTCTTCACGAAGGGCGTGGGCATCTGGGGCATCAACATCCCCGTCGGCTGGGGCTTCGCGATCGCCAACTGCGTGTGGTGGATCGGCATCGGCCACGCGGGCACCTTCATCTCGGCGGTGCTGCTGCTGCTGCGCCAGCGCTGGCGCACCTCGATCAACCGATTCGCCGAGGCGATGACGCTCTTCGCGGCGGCCATGGCAGGGCTCTTCCCGATCCTGCACCTGGGCCGGCCCTGGTTCTTCTACTGGATCGCGCCCTACCCCGACCACATGGGCGTGTGGCCGCAGTGGCGCAGTCCGCTGGTGTGGGACTTCTTCGCCATCGCAACCTACATCACGGTGTCGTTCCTGTTCTGGTACGTGGGGCTGATACCGGACCTCGCCACGCTGCGCGACCGCGCGCACAGCCGCTTCAAGCAGGTGGCGTACGGCCTGCTGTCGCTGGGCTGGCGCGGCGAGGCGCGGCACTGGGCGCGCCACGAGTCGGCCTACCTGCTGCTCGCGGGGCTGGCCACGCCGCTGGTGGTGTCGGTGCACTCGGTGGTGTCGCTGGACTTCGCGATCGGCAACACGCCGGGCTACCACTCGACCATCTTCCCGCCCTATTTCGTGGCCGGCGCGCTGTTCTCGGGCTTCGCGATGGTGCTCACGCTGGCGATCCCGCTGCGGCGCGCCTTCGAGCTGCACGACTTCATCACCGACACCCACCTGGACCATGCCGCCAAGGTGCTGCTGGCCACCGGCGCGCTGGTCGCCTACGGCTACGCGAGTGAGATCTTCATGGCCTTCTACAGCGGCGACGAGTTCGAGATCGCGATGACGCTGGACCGATGGACCGGCTTCTACGCGCCGGTGTACTGGGCCATGCTCGCCTGCAACGTGCTCGTGCCGCAGGTGCTGTGGTGGCGGCGCGCGCGGCGCAACGCGCTGCTGCTGTTCGTGCTGAGCCTGGTGATCAACCTGGGCATGTGGATGGAGCGGGTGATGATCGTCGTGCAGAGCACGCACCGCGACTTCCTGCCCTCGGCCTGGCGCGCCTTCGTGCCGACCGGCTGGGACTGGTTGTTCCTCGCGGGATCGATCAGCACGTTCGTGTGGCTGTTCCTCGTCTTCATCCGCGTGCTGCCGGCCATCTCGATCTCCGAGATGCGCATGCTCGTGCGCGAGAGCGCGAAGGGCGCGGCATGAAGCAAGGCTGCTACGGCTGGATGGCCGAGTTCGCCAACGCCGACCAGTTGCTGGCCGCTGCGCGACGCGCGCATGCGGCCGGCTATCGAGGTGCCGAGGCCTACTCGCCGTTTCCGATCGAAGGGCTGGCCGAGGCGCTGGGCTTCGCGCGCAGCCGCGTGCCTGCATGGACCTTCGCCGGTGCGCTGGCCGGCGGCGTGCTCGGCTACGCACTGCAATGGGCCTCGGCGGTGATCGACTATCCCGTGAACATCGGCGGGCGGCCCTTGAACAGCTGGCCGATGTTCGTGCCGGTGACTTTCGAGATGGCGGTGCTGTTCGGCGCATTCGCGGCGGTGCTCTCGATGCTGGCCGGCAACGGGCTGCCGCGCCTGCGGCACCCGGTGTTCGATGCCGAGGACTTCGACCTCGCCTCGCGCAACCGCTTCTTCCTCTGCCTGCGCTGCGACGACCAGGCCTTCGATGCCGAGCAGGCGGCGCAGCTGCTCGACGCTCAGAAGCCGCTGCGCCGCATCGAGGTGCCGGCATGAAGACACTCGCGCTGCTGCTCGCCGCAAGCCTGTGCATGGCGCTGGCCGGCTGCGAGCGCGAGATGCACGACATGTACGCCCAGCCGCGCTACGACCCCAACGAGGCCAGCCCGCTGTTCGCCGACGGGCGAGCCACCCGGGCGCCTCCTGCCGGCAGCGTCGCGGCGGCGATGGGCGAACTGGCGGCCACCAGCAGCGGCCGCCACGGCCGCGAGCCGCTGGCCGCCCGCGACGCCGCCGAGGCCGCGTCGGCGCCCGTCGCCATGACCGCCGCGCTGCTGCAACGCGGCCGCGAGCGCTACACGATCTATTGCGTGCCCTGCCACAGCCCGCTGGGCGACGGCGACGGGCCGATCACGCGGCGCGGCTTTCCGCACCCGCCCTCGTACCACGAGCAGCGCCTGCGCGAAGCGCCGGACCGTCAGTTCTTCGATGTCATCACGCAGGGCCACGGCATCATGGTGTCCTACGCGGACCGCGTGACGCCCGAAGACCGCTGGGCGATCGTCGCCTATATCCGTGCGCTGCAGCTGAGCCAGAACGCGCCGCTGGCCGCGCTGCCGCCGTCCGTGCGCGACGGCCTGCCGGCATCGGCGGCCACGCCAGCATCGGGGGCGCGATGAACCGCGCCCAGGCGATCGGACTCGCGATGATGGCCTTCTCGGCACTCGGCCTTCGAGTGGACGCGCGGGTCTTCTTCTGCGCCTGGCTGGCCGCGTGGTGGTGGTGCCTCGGGCTCGTCCTCGGAACCTTCGTCAACGCGTGGATGCACAGGCTCACCGGCGGCGCCTGGGGCGAGGCCATCCGCCCCGTCGCGCTGCAGCTGGCGCGGCGCGGGCCGCTGCTGCTGCTGCTGCTGCTCTTCGCTCCCGTGCTGGCGGGCCTGCGCTGGCTGTATCCATGGGCGTCGGCCTGGAGCCCGGACGTGGCCCGGCCGGCCTTCCTCGCTGCGTGGCTGAGCGTGCCGTTCTTCCTCACGCGGCTGCTGCTGTACGCGCTGGCGTGGTGGCGGCTCGCGCGGGCTGCATCGCTCGCGGGCAAGGGGCGCGCGGCCGCATCGCTGCTCGTGCACGGCGTCGTCTCGTCGCTGGCGGGCGTGGACCTGGTGATGTCGCTGATGCCCGGGTGGGCCAGCACTGCCTTCGGCCTCGTCGTGCTGTCCAACCAGGCGCTGGGCGGCGCGGCGCTGTCGGTGCTGCTCGCGACACGCTTCATGCCGCACCGCTGGTCGTCGGGGTCCGTCCCCGCCACGCCGGTGTGGCGCGACCTCGGCAACCTGCTGCTGATGTGGAGCATGAGCTGGGCGTACCTCGCCTTCATGCAGTTCCTCATCATCTGGGCCGAGAACCTGCCGCACGAGATCGCGTGGTTCGTGCCGCGGCTGCAGACGGGCTGGCGCGGCGTCGCGCTGGCGCTGGTGGCGTTGCAGCTCGTACTGCCTTTCGTCGCCCTGCTCTTTCGCGCGGTGAAGGACCGGCCCGCGCGGCTCGCAGCCGTGGCGGCGCTGCTGCTGGCCGCCTCCGCGCTGGAGACCGCGTGGACGGTGCTGCCTTCGGTCGAGCCGCACAGCCTGCACGGCTGGTGGCTGCTGCCGCTCGTCTTCGGCGGCATGGCCTTGCTGCTGCTGGGTGGCTTGCCGGCCACGCTCGCCGCCGCGCGCAGCGGCGGCGCCTCAACAAGGTCTGCTCATGCCGGCGCATGACTTGCGCCCGCGCCCCATCGTTGCCGCCGGCGCGGCCATGGTGCTCGTCGTGGCGATCGCCGTCGGCGCGGTCTTCCTGCTGTTGCGCCACTGGGGCGCCACCGCTGGCCAGACGCCGGCCGCGCCCGCCGTTCGCCCGGCCGAAGGCCCGGTGCTGCAGAGTTCGCCGCAACCCGACCTGGCGAAGTACCGAGCCGAGAAGCAGCGCCGGCTCGACAGCACGGGCTGGGTCGACCGTGAGCGCGGCATCGTCCACGTTCCCGTCGCCACCGCGATGGCGATGCTGGCGCAGCGGGCCGCGTCCGCACCGAACACGCGCGAGGAACCGCGATGAAACGTGTCGTTGCCCTCGCGTTGTTGGCCGCCGCATGCACGGCGTGGGGCGCCGGCGCGCAGCCGCTGGCGCTGCCGCAAGCACCGAACGCCGGCCTCACGCAGCGGCTGGATGCCTCGCTGCCTCTTGCCTTGCGCCTTGTCGATGCGCAGGGCCGCGCCGTGCGGCTGCACGACTACTTCGACGCCGGCCGGCCGGTGCTGCTGGTGCTGGGCTACTACCGCTGCCCGCAGCTGTGCGGCCTGCTGATGCACGGCGTGCTGCAGGCGCTGCATGACGCCCATGTGCCACGCAGCGCGGTGCGCATCGTCGGCGTGAGCATCGACCCCGGCGACACGCCGGCCACCGCACGCGCGCGGCGCGACCTGGACCTCGCGTACGCCGATTTCCTGCAAGGCGCCCGGCCGCCCGATGCAGCACTCGACCTGCACCTGCTCACCGGCGCGCCGGCCGATACCGCGCGCCTGGCACAGGCCGTGGGCTGGCGCTACGAAGCGCGGGCGGATGATGCGATTCGGGACGGCGGCGCGCCCACGCGCTTTGCGCATCCGGCGGCGGTGGTCGTCATCACGCCGCAAGGCCGCGTGTCGCGCTACCTGATGGGCGTGCGCTTCGACCCCGCCGAATTGCGCGATGCCCTGGTCGAGGCTTCGCAGGGCCGCATCGGCACGGTCGGCGACCGCATCGCGCTGCTGTGCGCGCACATCGACGAACGCTTCGGCCGCCACAGCGCCGCGGTGATGGCGGCGACGCGCATCGTCGGCGTGCTGCTCGTGGTGGCGCTGGGCGCGTGGTGCTGGCGGCGTCGCGCCGGCGGCCCGCCGGGAGCGGGCGCGCGATGAACGGCGACACCGACGCCCGCCTGTCAGCGAGCTTTCGCCTGCTCACGCAAAGCGCTTCCACGGCTGCGGAGCGCACCGACCTGCTGTTCGGCGCGATGCTGCTGCTGTGCGGCGTGGTGGCGATCGGCGTGTGCCTGGCGATCGTCTTCTTCGCCATCCGATACCGCCACGGCTCTCGCGCGCCGCGCGGCAACGCGCCGGCGCGCAAGCCCGGCCTCGAGCTCGCATGGACGCTGGCGCCGCTGCTGGTCTTCGTCAGCATCTTCGCGTGGTCGGCGCACGACTTCGTCGCCCTGGCGCGCGCGCCGGCCGATGCGCTGCCGGTCTACGTAGTGGCCAAGCAGTGGATGTGGAAGCTACAGCACCGCAACGGGCGGCGCGAGATCAACGAGCTGCACGTTCCTCTGGGTCAGCCGGTGCGGCTGGTGATGACCTCGCAGGACGCGATCCACAGCTTCTACGTGCCGGCCTTCCGGCTGAAGCAGGACGTGCTCCCCGGCCGCTACACCGGCCTGTGGTTCACCGCGACACAGGTCGGCGAGTTCCAGCTTTTCTGCGCCGAATACTGCGGCAGCGATCATTCGCAGATGCTGGGCCGGGTGGTCGTGATGCGCCCCGCCGACTACGCACGCTGGCTGGGGCGCGGCACCGAGCAACCCAGCCTCGCGCAATACGGCTTCGCCCGCTTTCGCCAGCTCGGCTGCAGCGGCTGCCACGACCGGGGCTCCACGGTGCACGCGCCGTCGCTCGCCGGTCTGGTCGGCCGCACGGTGCACCTGCAGGACGGCCGCAGCATCGTGGCCGACGAGAACTACGTGCGCGACTCGATCCTGCTGCCGCGCAAGGACGTGGTGGCGGGCTTCGAGCCGGTGATGCCGTCCTTCGCCGGCCAGGTGAGCGAGGAGGACATTCAGGCGCTGGTGGCGTACGTGAGATCGCTGCAGGAGACGCCGTGACTGCGATGGCACCACCCCGCCCATGCCGTCATCCCGCCGAAAGCCGGGATCCATACCTCGGCGTACTGGGACGGTGGATCCCGGCTTTCGCCGGGATGACAGCCTTGTGCGGAGCGACCGGGCCATGAGCTACCTCGACGACGGCCTCAGCCTGCGCTCGTGGCTCACCAGCACCGACCACAAGCGCATCGCCATCCTGTACGCGGTGGCGATCACCGGCTTCTTCTTCGTCGGGGGCGCCGCGGCCACGCTGATCCGCCTGGAGCTCGCCACGCCGGCAGGGGACCTGGTCTCGCACGAGACCTACAACAAGCTGTTCACGGCGCACGGCGTGATCATGGTGTGGCTCTTCCTCATACCTTCGATCCCCTCGGTGATGGGCAACTTCCTCATCCCGCTGATGATCGGCGCGCGGGACCTGGCCTTCCCACGGCTGAACCTGCTGAGCTGGTACCTGTACGTGGCCGGCGGCGCGATCGTGCTCACCGCCCTCTTCCTCGGCGGCGTGGACACCGGCTGGACCTTCTACACGCCGTACTCGACCATGTTCTCCAACAGCTGGGTCGCGGTGACGCTGGTGGGCGTGTTCGTCACCGGCTTCTCGTCCATCCTCACCGGCCTCAACTTCATCGTCACGGTCCACACGCTGCGTACGCCCGGCATGGGCTGGTTCAAGCTGCCGCTCTTCGTGTGGGCGCATTACGCGACCAGCATCATCCTGGTTCTGGCCACGCCGGTGCTCGCGATCACCACGGTCTTGGTGGTGGCCGAGAGGCTGTTCCAGATCGGCGTGTTCGACCCCGCGCACGGCGGCGACCCGCTGCTGTTCCAGCACCTGTTCTGGTTCTACTCGCACCCGGCGGTCTACATCATGGTGCTGCCGGCCATGGGCGTCGTGAGCGAGATCGTGCCGTGCTTCGCGCGCAAGCGAATCTTCGGCTACCGCTTCATGGCCTACGCGATCCTCGCCATCGCGAGCATCGGCTTCCTGGTGTGGGGCCACCACATGTTCGTGAGCGGTCAGTCGCTGGCGGCGAGCATGGTGTTCTCGCTCCTGAGCTTCCTGGTGGCGATCCCGTCGGCCATCAAGGTCTTCAACTGGACCGCCACGCTCTACAAGGGCTCGATCCGCTTCGATGCGCCGATGCTGTACGCGCTGGGCTTCGTCGGCCTGTTCACCATCGGCGGGCTCACCGGGCTCTTTCTCGCCTCGCTCACGCTGGACGTGCACCTCACGGACACCTACTTCGTCGTCTCGCACTTCCACTACATCATGGTCGGAGGCTCGGTGATGGCGTATTTCGGCGGCCTGCATTTCTGGTGGCCCAAGGCGACCGGGCGCATGTACTCCGACATCTGGGCCCGCATCGCGGCTGTGCTGGTGTTCCTCGGCTTCAACTTCACCTTCTTCCCGCAGTACATCCTCGGGGTCCGCGGCATGCCGCGCCGCTATCACGTCTATCCGCCGGAGTTCCAGGTGCTGCACCTGCTGTCGTCGGCGGGCGCGGTCGTGCTCGCCGTCGGCTACCTGCTGCCGCTCGTGTACTTCGCGCTCTCGCTGCGCGGTGGGCGCGCCGCGCCGCGCAATCCGTTCGACGCCACCGGGCTCGAATGGCAGACGCCGTCGCCGCCGCCCACGCACAACTTCGAACACGCTCCCGAGGCGCCCGCGACCGTCTACGACTACGAGCCGACCCGGCCGGCGAGGAGCGTCTCATGAGCGCCGTCGCCTTGCCACGCGACCGCCGCGAGCAGCCGTCGACCGAAGCGACCCGGCTCGGGATGTGGGTCTTCATCGGCACCGAGCTCCTGTTCTTCGGCGGGTTGCTCGCCGCCTACCTTGTCGCCCGGGTGCACTGGCCGCGCGGCTTCGCGCTGGCCGGCCGCCACACCGACGTGCTCCTGGGCACGGTGAACACAGCACTGCTGCTCACCAGCAGCGCGCTCGTCGCCCTGGCGGTCGCGTGCAGCGAGCATGCGCCCCGGCGCCGCTGGACCGCGCCGCTGCTGGCCGCCACCGCGGCATTGGGCATCGCTTTCCTCGCGGTCAAGGGCCTCGAGTACACGCACGACTGGCGCGAGCAGCTCTTCCCGGTCGGCGGCTTCGCGCTGGCAGGCACGCCGGGTGCCGAGCTCTTCTTCATGCTGTACCTGCTGACCACGGCGGTGCATGCGGTGCATCTGCTGATCGGCATCGGCGGCATCGGCGCGCTGGCCTGGGGCAGCGCGCGCGAGCGGCCGTGGGCCGCACCGCGGCGCATCGACGCGATGGCGCTGTACTGGCACTTCGTCGACGTGGTGTGGATCTTTCTCTATCCCCTGCTGTACCTGGTGGAGCGACACGCATGAACGAGCACGAGTTCCGGTCCCATGCCCTGCGCCTCATGGCCGCCTGGGCGGCACTGCTGGCCTTGATGTTTGCCAGCCTGGGCAGTGCCTACCTGTCGCTCGGCGCGGGCAACCTGGTCGCCGGCCTGGCCATCGCCGTGATCAAGTCGGCGATCGTGGTCGGGCTCTTCATGGGCCTGGCGCGTGCCTCGGTGCTGGTGCGCCTGGTCGCGGCCACGGCGCTCGCGACCTGGCTTCTGCTCGCGGCGCTCAGCACGCTGGACGTGACGACCCGAAGCGACGAGCCGGCCACCTATCAAGCGCCCCGGCAGGTTCCGGCCCTGTCCGGCGCGAAGGAGCCGACATGAGCCGGGCCTTCGCGTCGCAGCCGCGCGTGGCCGTCGTGACCGGCGCATCGGCCGGCATCGGCCGCGCCATCGCGCGCGAGTTCGCGCGGCACGGTTGGTGCGTCGCGCTGCTGGCACGCGGCGCCGACGGCCTGGACGGCGCGCGCGCCGACGTCGAGCAGCTCGGCGGCCAGGCGCTGGCAATCGCGACCGACGTCGCGGACCCGGCGCAGGTCGAGGCCGCTGCCGCCCGCATCGAGCAGCAATGGGGGCACATCGACGTGTGGGTCAACGACGCCATGGCGACCATCTTCTCCGAGGCCCTGGCGATCGCGCCGGCCGACTTTCGCCGAGCCACCGAGGTGACCTACCTCGGCGCGGTATGGGGCACGCTGGCCGCCCTGCGCCGCATGGCAGCGCGCAACAGCGGCACCATCGTGCAGGTCGGCTCGGCACTGGCCTATCGCTCGATCCCGCTGCAGGCGCCGTATTGCGGGGCCAAGGCCGCCCTGCGCGGCTTCACCGACTCGCTGCGCTGCGAACTGGCCCATGCAAGCAGCCGGGTGCACCTGACGATGGTCCAGCTCTCTGCATTCAACACGCCGCAGTTCGACTGGGGTCGCACCACGCTGCCGCGGCAGCCGAAGCCGATGGGCCGCATCTTCCAGCCCGAAGTCGCGGCGCGCGCGGTGTTCTGGGCGGCCACCCACCGCCGGCGCGAAGTCTGGGTCGGCTGGCCCGCGGTGCAGGCGATCCTGGGCACCAAGTTCTTGCCCGGACTGCTCGACCGCCTGCTCGGACATCGCGCCGTGCGCGGGCAGCAGACCGACGAGCCGCTGCCTGCCAACCGACCCGACAACCTGTGGCGGCCCGTGGCCGGCGACCATGGCGCGCATGGCCGCTTCGACGACGAGGCGCATCGCACGAGCGCGCAAGCCTGGCTCACGACGCACCGGGCGGCGCTGCTCATCGCGGCCGCCTTGGCAACGCTGGGAACGCTCGCGCTGGCGCGGCGCCGTATCCGCTAATCGGCGATGCGGATCAGCGCCAGCCCGCTCGCGGGGTCGTGGCTGCGCCGCAGGTAGCTCGGCGAATCGATCAGCACCACCTCCAGCGTCGGTCGCACGCGCGCCTGCAGGAGGTGGCCGCCCACCGTGCTGCCGTCGCGCCGGCCGAGCACCGCGTGCGCATGCAGCTTGGGGCGCGTGCCGTCGAGCGCGACGTCGCCCACCAGCGCGAGCACTTCCACCTGCTCGTCGACGGGGATGCGCTCGTAGGCCTTGCGCTCCCAGTCGAAGTAGCCCAGCGTCGCGCTCTCGAACGCGCCGATCGCGGTGAAGCGGCTGGCGCTCAGGCCGTGATCGGCCGCAAAGCGCTCCAGCGTGGCGACGACCTCGTCGCCACGATCGAAGACGAGCGCGTAGGTGCGCTCGGGAACCTCGTTGATGACCTTGGCTTTCATCTCGGCACCTCGCGTGGCTAGGGTGGACATCACTCTGGAATCGCCTGCTGCAGCACCTGCGCCACATGCAGCACCTCGCGGCCGGTGGCCTGCACGATCTGCTCGCGGCAGCTGAAGCCGTCGGCGACGATCAGCGTGCCGGCGGGCGCATCGCGCACCGCCGGCAACAGCACCCGCTCGCCGCACGACATGGCGACGTCGTACTTGCGTGCCTCGAAGCCGAATGAGCCGGCCATGCCGCAGCAGCCGCTGTCGGGCACCTGCAGATCCAGCCCGAGCCGGTCGGCCAGCAGCGTCTTCTCGGCGTCGAAGCCCAGCACCGAGCGGTGGTGGCAATGCGGCTGCACCAGCGCGCGACGCGACAGTGGCGCGAAGCGGGCGCGCGCGGCCTGCTGCGCGATGAAGTCCGGCAGCAGCAGGCTCTGCTCGCGCAGGCGTTTGGCCTGCTCGTCGCGCGGCAGCATCATCGGCAGCTCTTCCTTGAACACGGACAGGCAGGCGGGCTCGAGCACCACGATCGGCGTGCCGGCGCGCAAGTCGTCGCCGAG
>DATFAY010000068.1:0-2526 GCA_035254085.1 Piscinibacter sp. | reverse complement strand
ACGTTGGATTCGATGTGGTGCACGTAGGCGTAGCTTTCCACCGCCATCAGCTCGTTAACTTCCACTGTGCCGGGCTGGCTGATGCGGCCCAGGTCGTTGCGCTCGAGGTCGATCAGCATCACGTGCTCGGCGCGTTCCTTGACGCTGGAGATCAGGCGCTGCTTCAGCGACGCGTCTTCCAGCGGATCCGGCGAGCGCGGATGGGTGCCGGCGATCGGCCGCGTCTCGGCCCAGCCGTCCTTGACCCGCACCAGCCGCTCCGGCGAGGAGCTGACGATCTGCGCCGCGCCGAAATCGGCCAGCGCCGAGAACGGCGCCGGGTTGGCGCGGCGCAGCGCGGCGAACAGGTCGACGGCGCGCACCGATTCGGCCAAGGTGGCGCGCCAGCCGCGCGAGATGTTGACCTGGAACACGTCGCCTTCGACGATGTAGCGCTTGAGCCGCACCAAGGCGTCGGTGTACCAGCTTGGGTCGTCCTCGCTCAGGCTCTCTAGGACCACCGGGCGCGGCACGAACGGCACCGCCGCGCCCACCTTGGCGCGCAGCGTGGCCAGCTCCTCGACGCTTTCCGCCACCAGCCAGCCTTGCTGCGCGGCGCGGTCGACCAAGACCGCCGCCGGCACCCGCGCCAGCGCCGCCAGCGGGAAGCTGTCCGGCACGCCAGCAGGCACGCTGGGCTCGAACTCCGACAGCAGGTCGTAGCCGAGAAACACGAACCAGCCACCGACAAAGGGCAGCCGCTGCGGATTGGCCACCGCCTGCGGCGTGATGGCGCGTACCGCGTCGAGAAACGCGCCGCCCTCGCCGTCGTAGAACAGCCGGGTCTCGCCCGGCAGGGCGAACAGCATGTCCCAACCCTGCTCGCCCGAGGACATCAGCAGGTAGGGGAAGTGGGCCCGATCGGCGGCGTGCAGCGCCAACAGATCGGGTGAAATATCGAGTCGTTCGCTAAACATGTGCCTTCCTGACACCATCATCGAGTACCGGGGCGGGGCTCAGAACCTGTTTACGATCTCGCGAGCTAGAGCGTGACAAGGCAAAAACGGCTGAGGAAGCGGAGTTTACAAGTAGTAAATGAGCATTCCGAAGTCGTTTTTAACGCCGTATCGCCGAAGCGCAGCAGATCGTAAACAGGTTCTCAGGTCTTGAAGCGGCTCACCAACTGGCCGAGCCCGCCCGCCAATTCCACCAGCTGCACGCTGTGGCACGCCGCCTCGTCGGCGTGGTGCGATACCTGGTGCGCCGCGCCGCAAACATGCTCAATGTCGCTGGAGAGCCGCGCCGTGGCCTGATGCTGATCGGTGCTGGCGCGCGCGATCTGCCCGTTCATCTCGTGGATCACCCGCACCGACTGCGAGATACGGCCAAATGCCTCGCGCGCCGCGCCGCTCTTGAGTACCGTGTCGTCGGACTGCGCCAGGCTGCTCGCCATTTCGCGGGCCACCAGCCGCGTGCCCTGGCCTAGCTTGTCGAGCAAGGACTGGATCTGGCGCGTCGACTGCTGCGTACTTTGAGCCAGCGAACGCACCTCGTCCGCCACCACGGCAAAACCGCGCCCCTGCTCGCCGGCCCGCGCCGCCTCGATCGCGGCGTTGAGCGCCAGCAGGTTGGTCTGGTCGGCGATGCCCCGGATCACCTCAAGGATGGCGGTGATGTCCTGCCCGGCAGCCTCCAGCTCCTGCAGCGACGCCGCAGCCTGGCGCAGCGTGGCGCTCAGGGCCTCGACGCTGGCCACGGTCTCGTCCACAACCTGTTCGCCCTGCCGCACCGACTGCTGACCATCCTGCGCCGCCGCGGCGGCCTGTTCGCAATTGCGCGCCACCGCTTCGGCGCTGTCCGCCATGCGGCTGACCGAGCTCGCAGCGCTCTCCAGCACCACGAGCTGGGCCTGCGCCGTCTGGCTCATGGTGCGCGCGACGTGGTCGACGCGCCCAGCCGACTCGCCCACCTCGCCGGCCTTGAGGCTGGTCTGCCGCACCAGGTGCAGAATGGTGTCGAGAATGCCGTTGAAGCGTTGCGCCAGCGTGGCGGTCTCGTCGCGCGACGTCACCGTGAGCCGGCGCGTCAGCTCGCCGTCGCCGGCGGCGATGGCGTGCAGTCCCTCGGCCACCTGCTGCACCGGCCGAGCGATGAGGCCGGCCAACCAGACGCCCAACAGCAGCAACACCAGCACCAGGCCAGCGCTGATCGCCGCGATGGTCCAGGTCATGCGCTCGGCGTGGGCGTAGATCTCGGCACGCTTGACCAAGCCGATGAACTTCCAGCCCAGCAACGGCGACTTGATCACGTTGGCCTGGTACGCCTCGCCACCCAACGTCACCGCGATCTGGCCGGCGTCGAGCCGCGCCAACGCCGCATAGGCGCCACCGTCGATCTCGGCCAGCATCTTGAAGTTGTGCTCAGGCTTGAGCGGGTCGACCAGCACCGTGCCGTTGCCCTGAACGAGCATCAGGAAGCCGCTCTCGCCGATGTGAATCTTCTGCACCACCTCGGTCAGCCCCTTGAGCGACACGTCCATCGCCATCA
>DATFAY010000067.1:0-2447 GCA_035254085.1 Piscinibacter sp. | reverse complement strand
GCAACCGAGCGGTACGCCGTGCGCCACGGCACGATGTGGTCCTCGCGCGTCGCGACAATGAAGCTCGGGCGGTCCACGCGTCCCAGGTCCACGGGCACGCCGAGATTCACGAGCGCCCCGGGCACGCGCAGCTTGTTCTCCAGGTACGTGTTGCGCAGGTACCAGCAGTACATCGGGCCCGGCAGGTTGGTGCTGTCGGCGTTCCAGTAGAGCAGGTCGAAGGCCGCCGGCGTGCTGCCCTTCAGATAGTTGTTCACCACGTAGGGCCAGATCAGGTCGTTGGCGCGCAGCGCCGAGAACACGGTGGCAAGCTCCGCGCCTGGCAGGATGCCGCCGCGGCCGAGCGTCTGCTCGCGGCTCGCCACGCTCGCCTCATCGACGAAAAGGCCAATCTGCCCGGTGTCGGCAAAGTCGTGCATGGCGGCGAGGTAGGTGACGCTCTCCACGAGGTCCTCGCCCTTCCCGGCGAGCACCGCCAGAGCCGCGCCGAGCAACGTGCCGCCGACGCAAAAGCCGAGCGCATTGACACGGTCGGACTGGGCGATGTCGCGCGCCGCGCGCAGCGCCGTCAGCACGCCCATCGCAAGGTAGTCGTCCCAGCCGTACTGCCCTTGCGCGGGCCCGACATTGCGCCACGAAACCATGAACACCGTGTGCCCCTGCTCAACCGCGTAGCGCACGAACGAGTTTTCGGGCTGCAGGTCGAGGATGTAGTACTTGTTGATGCAGGGCGGCACGAACAGCATCGGCGTCGCGTACACCTTGGGCGTCAGCGGCTTGTACTCGATCAGCTGGAACAGCTCGTTCTCGAACACCACCGCGCCCTCCGTGGTGGCAACGTTGCGCCCCACCTCGAACACCGTCTCGTCGGTCTGCGAGACGTGCCCTTGCTGGATGTCCTGCAGCAGGTGCCGAAGACCCTGGGCGATGCTCTCGCCCTTGGTCTCCAGCGCCTTGCGCTGCGCCTCGGGATTGAGCGCGAGGTAGTTGGCGGGCGACGAGGCCTCGATCCACTGCTGCACCGCGAAGCGGATGCGCGCCCGCGTCTTGGCGTCGCCTTCGACCTGCTCGGCCAGCTGCAGCAGGGTGCGCGCGTTCAGCAGGTACATCTGCGCCATGTAGGCGGCTGCCGGGTTCTCGACCCACTCCTGCCCCGCGAAGCGCCGGTCGCCCACCGTCTTGGCGCCACCGGGCGAGGCATCGTTGGCCGGGCTTTGCAGCCGTTGCAGCGACTGGTTCCACAATTCGGTGGCCTGCTCGAGGTACTGCGATTGCAGCTGCGCGAGCGCCGGCAAGGGCACACTCAGGCCCTGCAGCGATTTCACGACGCCGCCCACGGTCGACCCGAAGGCCTTGGCAACGTCATCGGCGGCGGAAGACGCCGCGGAGTCCTGGGCAAAAGAGGGCTGGCTGCTCACTCGTCTCCTCGCTTCTTGACCTTGCGCTGTGAACTGATTCACGTTGTACGCCGGATCGCTTACCGGGCCATGACGTGATTTTTCATATTGTAGATCAGCTTTTCATTATACGGCATGTACTTGGTCGCCATCGCCTGGATCTACGTCGCACTCATGATGGCCGCAGCCGAGGCCAGCAGTCCGAATGGCACCGTGGTCGGCGCGGTATTCACCTTCGTCCTGTACGGCGCGATGCCGCTGGCCATCGTGCTCTACGCGATGGCGACGCCCCGGCGCCGGCGCGCCCGGCGAGCCGCGGAACGACAGGCCGCCGCCCCGGCCTCGCTCGCGTCAGCCGCGTCGCCAGACCAGCGCGGCCATGCGGCCGGTGAGCTTGTCTCGCCGAAACGAGAAGAACCGTGACGCATCGGCGACCGTGCACCAGTGCCCGCCGCTGACCTGCGCCACGCCACAGGCGAGCAGGCGATCGCGCGCCAGGCTCGGCAGGTCCGCCAGCCACTTGCCCGCCGCCTTGGCGCGAAAGCGGTCGCCCGGGGTCTCGGGCGCTGCGCCGAAGGCCTGCAGCACGTCGGGGCCGACCTCGAAATGACCCGGCCCGATGCACGCGCCCAGCCACGCGTGCAGCCGTGCCGGCTCGCAGGCCGCCGCCTCGCACAGTGCACGCACCGTCGCCTCGATGACCCCGCCGGCGAGCCCGCGCCACCCGGCATGCGCCGCCCCCACGCCGCCCGGCGCCGCCAGCAACACGGGCAGGCAGTCGGCCACCTGGACGGCGCAAGCGATGCCACGCTCGGTGGTCACGCTGGCGTCGGCCTCCTGGAGGGCCGCATCCGGCGCCGCATCGGCGGCCACCAGCCGAGCCACCGTCGCGCCATGCACCTGGTTCAAGTAGACCGGCGTCGCGCCGATCGCCTCGGCCAGCAGGCGCTGGTTGCACTGCACCGCCTTCGGGTCGTCGCCCAGGCCGTCGCGCAGGTTCATGCTGTCGAAGGGCGCTGCGCTGAAGCCGCCGCGGCGCGTGGTCATCAG
>DATFAY010000066.1:0-2330 GCA_035254085.1 Piscinibacter sp. | reverse complement strand
GCGCGGGGTCTCGGTCGGGTGCAGCAGGTTCCAGCGCTCGCAGTCCTGGCCGTCGCGTGCCAGTTCGTTGAAGCTCGGGCAGCTCCAGACGTTGGCGGCCACGCCCCACTCTTCTTCCAGCAGCTTCTTGGCGGCCATCGACTCGCGCAGGATGGTGCCCGAGCCCAGCAGGTTGACGCGCGGTGTCTTCTTGGCGCCTTCTTCCAGCAGGTACATGCCCTTGATGATCTGCGCTTCGGTGCCGGGCTTCAGGCCCGGCATCGGGTAGTTCTCGTTGAGCAGCGTCAGGTAGTAGAAGACGTTCTCCTGCTTCTCCACCATGCGCTTCAGACCATGCTGCATGATCACCGCCACCTCGTGGGCGAAGGTCGGGTCGTAACTGACGCAGTTGGGAATGGTGCCGGCCAGGATGTGGCTGTGGCCGTCCTCGTGCTGCAGGCCCTCGCCGTTGAGCGTGGTGCGCCCCGAGGTGCCGCCCAGCAGGAAGCCGCGCGCCTGCATGTCGCCCGCCGCCCACGCGAGATCGCCCACGCGCTGGAAGCCGAACATCGAGTAGTACACGTAGAACGGCACCATGATGCGGTTGTTCGTCGAGTACGACGTCGCCGCGGCGATCCACGAGCACATGCCGCCCGCCTCGTTGATGCCTTCCTGCAGGATCTGGCCGGCCTTGTCCTCCTTGTAGTACATGACCTGGTCCTTGTCGACCGGCGTGTACTTCTGGCCTTCGGGGTTGTAGATGCCGATCTGGCGGAACAGGCCTTCCATGCCGAAGGTGCGTGCCTCGTCGACCAGGATCGGCACCGCGCGCGGGCCGAGCTCCTTGTCGCGCAGCAGCTGCGTCAGGAAGCGCACGTAGGCCTGGGTGGTGGAGATCTCGCGGCCCTCGGCCGTGGGCTCGAGCACCGCCTTGAAGGTCTCGAGCGGGGGCACCTTGAGTTCCTCGTCCGCGCGGGTGCGCCGCTTGGGCAGGTAGCCGCCCAGCGCCTTGCGCCGCTCGTGCAGGTACTTCATCTCGGGCGTGTCGTCGCTCGGCCGGTAGAACGGAATGCCGGCGTCGATCTGCGCGTCGCTCACGGGGATGTTGAAGCGATCGCGAAAGCTCTTGATGTCGTCGTCGGTCAGCTTCTTGGTCTGGTGCGCGGTGTTCTTGCCCTCGCCGCTCTTGCCCATGCCGAAGCCCTTGACCGTCTTGATCAGAAGCACCGAGGGCTGGCCCTTGTGGTTGGCGGCACGGTGGTAGGCGGCATAGACCTTCTGCGGATCGTGGCCGCCGCGCTGCAGGCGCCAGATGTCCTCGTCGCTCATCTTCGCGACCATCTCCAGCGCCTTGGGGTCGCGGCCGAAGAAGTGCTTGCGCACGAAGGCGCCGTCGTTGGCCTTCATCGCCTGGTAGTCGCCGTCGACCACGTCCATCATGATCTTGCGCAGCACGCCGTCCTTGTCGCGCGCCAGCAGCGGGTCCCAGTAGCTGCCCCAGATCAGCTTGATGACGTTCCAGCCGGCGCCGCGGAACTCGCTCTCGAGCTCCTGGATGATCTTGCCGTTGCCGCGCACCGGGCCGTCCAGCCGCTGCAGGTTGCAGTTGATGACGAAGATGAGGTTGTCGAGCTTCTCGCGCGCGGCCATGCCGATGGCGCCCAGCGACTCGGGCTCGTCCATCTCGCCGTCGCCGCAGAAGACCCAGACCTTGCGGTTGGCGGTGTCGGCGATGCCGCGCGCGTGCAGGTACTTGAGGAAGCGCGCCTGGTAGATCGCCATCAGCGGCCCGAGGCCCATCGAGACCGTGGGGAACTGCCAGAACTCGGGCATGAGCTTCGGGTGCGGATAGCTCGACAGCCCCTTGCCCGCGACCTCCTGGCGGAAGTTGAGCAGTTGCTCCTCGCTGATGCGCCCTTCCATGAAGGCCCGCGCATAGATGCCGGGCGAGGAATGGCCCTGGATGTAGAGCAGGTCGCCGCCGTGGCCTTCGCTCTCGGCGTGCCAGAAATGGTTGAAGCCGGCCCCGAACATCGTGGCCAGCGATGCGAACGAGGAGATGTGACCGCCCAGGTCGCCGCCGTCGTCGGGGTGCAGGCGGTTGGCCTTGACCACCATCGCCATCGCGTTCCAGCGCATGTAGGCGCGCAGGCGCTCCTCGATCTCGATGTTGCCGGCGGTGCGCTCTTCCTGGTCGGGCGGGATGGTGTTGACGTAGGCCGTGCGCGCGGAAAACGGCATGTCGATGCCGGCCTGGCGCGCGTGGTTGATCAGCTCCTCGAGCAGGAAGTGGGCGCGCTCGCCGCCCTCGGACTCGATGACGGCCGACAAGGCGTCCAGCCACTCGCGGG
>DATFAY010000065.1:0-6591 GCA_035254085.1 Piscinibacter sp. | reverse complement strand
CCAGCAGGCGCGCGACATGCGGGCCCGCGCGCCTTCAGCCAAACACCGCCCGCCACAGTGCGAGCACCGCGTCGCGCTGCGGCGCCAAGGCCTGCGGCGGCACCTGCGTGGGCTGTTCGTCCAGGCGCGCGCGGTGCTGCGCGCGGCGCAGCTCGCGGTAGGCGTCGGCGGCCGCCGCGCCGATGCCGGGCCCGAGCAGGCCGGCCGCCTCGGCGCGCTGCAGCAGCGCGATGTTGCCGACGTTGTCGAGCAGCTGCGCATGCGTGCCGCTGTGCGCGAGCACGATGAACTGCACCGCGAACTCCACGTCCATCATGCCGCCGGCGCTGTGCTTCACGTCGAACAGCTCGCCCTTGACGGGATGCGCGGCGCGCACTTTCTCGCGCATCGCCTGCACCTCGCGGCGCAGCGCCGCCACGTCGCGCGGCGCCGCCAGCACCGCGCGGCGCACCGCCTCGAAGCGCGGCGCGATGCCCGTGAAGCCGGCGCAAAAGCGCGCCCGCGTGAGCGCCTGGTGCTCCCAGGTCCATGCAGTGTTGCTGCCGCGGCCGGTCTGGTAACGCTCGTAGCTTTCGACCGACGCGACCAGCAGCCCGGAGTTGCCGTTCGGCCGCAAGGCGGTGTCGATGTCGAACAGCTCGCCCGCCGCGGTGCGCAGCGTGAGCCAGTTGATCAGCTTGCGCACGAAGGCGCCGTAGGCCTCGGGCGAGCGCTCGTCCTCGTCGTCGTAGAGGAACACCACGTCCAGGTCGCTGCCGTAGCCGAGCTCCTTGCCGCCGAGCTTGCCGTAGGCGATGACGGCGAAGCGCGGCTCCTCGCGGTGGCGCTGCTTGAGGTGCAGCCACGACCAGCGCAGCGCGCACTCGAGCGTCGCGTCGGCCAGCGCGGAGAGGTCGTCGGCCACCTGCTCCACCGTGATGTGGCCCTCGACGTCGCGCACCAGCGTGCGGAACACCTCCGCGTGATGCGCGCGGCGCAGCGTGTCGAGCACCGACTCCTCGTCGGCTTCGCCCGATCGCGCCCAGGCCTGGTGGCGCGCCTCGAGGTCGCTGATGTACTCGTCGCGCTCGAAGCGCCCATGCAGCAGCCGCTCGTCGGCCAGCTCGTCGATCACGCCCGGATGCAGCATCAGGTAGCGCATCGGCCAGCGCGCCAGCCCCAAGAGGCGCAGCAGGCGGTTCTCGACCTCGGGGCGCTCGACCAGCAGCGCGAGGTAGCTCTCGCGGCGCAGCAGCGGCTCCAGCCAGTCGACGAAGCGCAGCGCCGCATCCATCGGACAGCGCCCTTCGTCCACCGCGTGGGCAGCGCGCGCGATCAGCTTGGCCAGGCGCAGCTTGCTTTCGTCGCGCAGCGCCTGCACGCGCGGCCGTTGCGACCAGCGCCGCACCCGTTCGCCCAGTGGGGCCGGCAGCCGCTCGATGAAGCTTTCGCTGTCCACCGGCTGCGGCGACGGGCCGCAGCTGCGACAGCCGCCCTTGCCGTTGCCCGAGGGTGCCTGGCCGTCGTGCAGCAGCGCGTCGAATTCGGTGGCCACCACCTCGCGCGTCTCGCACAGGGTGTCGAGCAGCTCGCAGGCGTCGGCATTGCAGACGAAGCCCATGCTGCGCGCGATCCAGGCGAGGTCGCCGTCGGCGGTGGGCAGCAGGTGGGTCTGCTGGTCGTCGAGGAACTGGATGCGGTGCTCGACGCGGCGCAGGAAGGTGTACGCCTCGGCCAGGCGGCGCGCGCTGTCGGGGCGCATCAGGCCGCCGGCGGCCAGCTTGTCCAGCGCCTTCAAGGTGGAGCGGGTGCGGATCTCGGGAAACTGGCCGCCGCGCACCACCAGCAGCAGCTGCACGATGAACTCGATTTCGCGGATGCCGCCGCGCGAGAGCTTGACGTCGTTGGCGCGCTCTGGCCGTCCGGCGGCGCGCCGCTGCGCCTCGTCGCGCACCTTGCGATGCAGTTGGCGCAGTCCCTCGAAGACGCCGTAGTCCAGGTAGCGGCGATAGACGAAGGCCGTCACCACCGAGCGCAGGGCCAGGGCGCGGCCGCTGCGCACGCTCGACAGCGGCGCGACCACGCGGCTCTTGAGCCAGGCGAAGCGCTCCCATTCGCGGCCCTGCACCTGCAGGTATTCCTCCAGCATCGCCAGGCTCACCACCGGCGGGCCGGAGTTGCCGTTGGGCCGAAGCGCGAGATCGACGCGGAACACGAAGCCGTCTTCGGTGGTGTCGCCGATCAGGGCATAGAGCGAGCGCGCCAGCTGCGAGAAGTATTCGTGCGCGCTGATCTGCTGCGCGCCGGCGGTCTGGCCGCTTTCCTCGTAGACGTAGATGAGGTCGATGTCCGAAGACACGTTGAGCTCGCGCGCCCCGAGCTTGCCCATGCCGACGACCCAGAAGTCGATGCGCTGGCCGGCCTCGTTGAGCGGCTCGCCGTAGCGGACATCGAGTTCGCTGCGGGCGTGCGCGAGCGCGAGGTCGAGAGCGGTCTCGGCGAGTTCGCTCATCGCCAGGGTCACGTCCTGCATCGCCGCGCCCTGCTCGATGTCGAGCACGGCCAGGCGTTCCAGCACCAGCTGGCGGGCCACGCGCAGGGCGCTGGCGAGGCTGCGGCCGTCGGCTTGCAGTCGCGCGATCAGCGCCGCGATCTGCTCGCGCCGCGGCAGGCCGGGCGGCAGCAGGGAAAGTTCGTCGGCATGCCGGCGGCGCACCCGCTGCACGAAGCGGCTGTACTCCGCGCTGGCCGCAGACGCGTCGGGCCGGGTCGGCACGCCGCCGGCGAGCGGCAGCTCAGGCAGGGAACCCATGGTCCGCCCGAGGGTCTGTGCTAGATTGCCGCCGCACCGGGCACGTAAGCGATGGACCGGAAGAACAATACCGCCGCATGCGGACGCGCACCGCACACTGTCTTGCCGATCGCCGGCTCCCCAACTCGTTCATGTCCATCGTTGCGCCTGTCACTGCCGCTGCCGCGCCGCGCTCCCGCCGCGCCGTGATCGCAGCGCGGTTGCGCTGGATCGCGAGCGGCCTCGTCGGGCTGGTCATCGCGGCGTGGAGCTTATTGCTAGTCGCCTGGCTGACACTGCACTGGGGGATTCTGCCGCACATCCAGCAATGGCGGCCGCAGATCGAGCAGCAGGCCAGCAGCGCGCTCGGCGTTCCGGTGCGAATTGGCAACATCAGCGTGCGCTCCGGCGGATGGATGCCGACGCTCGAGTTGAAGGACGTGGTGCTGCAGGACAAGCAGTCGCGGCCGGCGCTGCAGTTGCCGCGCGTGGTGGCGGCGCTGTCGGCACGCTCGCTGTTCGCACTGGAGCTGCGCTTCGAGCAATTGCTGATCGACGGCGCGCAGCTCGAGATCCGCCGCGACGCGACGGGCCGGATGTTCGTCGCAGGGCTCGAATTCGGCGGCACGGGCGCCGGCGACAACGCGGCGGCCAACTGGTTCTTTCGCCAGCCCGAGTTCGTGATCCGCGGCGGCGCGCTGCGCTGGACCGACGAGCAGCGCGCGGCGCCGCCGCTGTCGCTGGCCGACGTGCAGCTCATCGTGCACAACGGCCTGCACCGCCACGACATCCGGCTCGACGCGACGCCGCCTGCCGAATGGGGCGAGCGCTTCACCTTGCGCGGGCGCTTCACGCAGCCGCTGCTGGCCGACAGCGGCGACTGGAAGCGCTGGAGCGGCGTGGTCTACGCGGACCTGCCGCGCGCCGACGTGAGCGAGCTGCGCCGCCACGTGACGCTGCCCTTCGAGCTGAACGAGGGCGACGGCGCCTTGCGTGCGTGGCTCGACGTGAAGGAGGGCCGCCCGCGCGGCGCGGCGGTCGACATGGCGCTGCGCGAGGTGAAGCTGCGCCTGGCGCACGACGTCGAACCGCTGGCGCTGGCGCAGATCGAAGGGCGCCTGAGCGCGCAGCAGACCGACGACGGCTGGTCGATGTCGGCGCGGCAGTTCGGCTTTCTCACCGGCGACGGCATCCGCTGGCCGCGCAGCGACCTGGCGCTTCACTGGCGCCAGCGCGAGGGCGAGGCCGCGCGCGGCGGCGACCTCAGCGCGCAGCGGCTCGACCTCGCGCTGATGGCGCAGATCGCCTCGCGCGTGCCCTTGGGCGAGGCGGTGCGCAAGCTGCTCGCCGAGCTCAACCCGCAGGGCATCGTGAGCGACTTGGCCCTGCGCTGGAGCGGCCCGGTGGATGCGCCCGCCACCTACCAGGTCAAGGGCCTGCTCACCAGCCTGTCGCTCGCCGCCAAGCCGGCGGCCGAGGTCAATGCCGTGGGCCGCCCGGGGCTGCGCAACGCCAGCATCGCGCTGGAGGCCACCGAGAAGGGCGGCGAGGCGCGCCTGAACATGGTCAACGGCGCACTCGAGCTGCCGGGCGTGTTCGAGGACCCGCTGCTGGCGATGGATCAGCTGGGCGCGACGCTGCAGTGGCGCATCGCGCCGACGCGCAAGGCGGGCGCGCCGTCCCAGGTGACGCTCGACGTGCACGACCTCAAGTTCGCCAACGCCGACGCGCAAGGCGAACTGAGCGGCCAGTGGTCGACGGGCGCCGGCGAAGGCATGGCGCGCGGCGGACGCTACCCCGGCCTGATCGAGCTGGACGGCCGCGTCGCGCACGGCCTGGCCGCGCGCGTGGCGCGCTACCTGCCGCTGGGCCTGCCCGAGGACACCCGCAGCTACGTGGCTCGCGCGGTGCGCGCCGGCAGCGTCAGCGACCTCAAGTTCCGCGTCAAGGGCGACCTCTGGGACTTCCCGTTCCATCGCATGCGCAATCCCAAGGAAGGCGAATTCCGCATCGCCGGCCACGTGCAGGACGTCGAGCTGGCCTATGTACCGAGCCGCCCTGCCAGCGGCGCGCGTCCTGCCTTCGAGTCGCCCTGGCCTGCGTTCAGCAAGGTGCAGGGCGAGCTGATCTTCGACCGCGCCTCGATGGAGATCCGCGATGCGCGCGCCCGCGTCTACGGGGTCGAGCTGGCCAACATCCAGGGCGGCATCCGCAACCTCGCCGAACACCAGGTGCTCGCCATCGAGGGCGGCGCGCGCGGCCCCCTGCAGGACATGCTGCGCTACGTGAACACCTCGCCGGTGGGAACCTGGATCCACAAGGCGCTCGCGCAGGCCAGCGGCAGCGGCGTGGCCGATCTCAAGCTGGCGCTCGCGATTCCGCTCGCCGATGCCGACAAGTCCACGGTCAAGGGCAGCGTGACCCTGGCCGGCAACGACGTGCGCATCGCTGCGGACACGCCGCTGCTGGGCGCCGCCAAGGCCCGAGTCGATTTCACGCACAAGGGCTTCAGCGTGGTCGGCGGCGCCGCGCGCGTGCTGGGCGGCGATGCGGTGTTCAGCGGCGGCAGCCAGGCCGACGGCTCGATCGGCTTCACCGGCCAGGGCTTGGCCACCGCCGAAGGCCTGCGCCGCGCCGGCGAGATGGGCATGCTGTCGCGCCTGGCCGGCTCCTTCAGCGGCCAGGCCAGGTACCGCGTCAGCCTCGGCGTCGTGCGCGGCCACGCCGAGCTCAACGTGACCAGCGATCTGGTCGGGCTGGCGAGCGAACTGCCGCCGCCGCTGCGCAAGTCGGCCGACACGCCGCTCGCCCTGCGCTACGGCAACACCCTGTTGCCCGACTCGCCGGCCGCAGGCACGGCCGCGCGCGACACGCTGCGGTTCGAGCTCGGCAACGTGGTGCAGGCGCAATTCGTGCGCGACCTGTCCGGCGACACCCCGCGCGTGCTGCGCGGCGGCATCGGCGTGCTGGACGCGATGCCACTGTCGCCCAGCGGGGTCGCGGCGAGCGTCAATCTCGCGAGCTTCGACCTCGACGCGTGGCAGGCCGTGGCCGACCGGCTTGGCGAAGGCAACGGCAACGGCCCCGTCCAGGCGAACGGCGCCGGTGCCGGCGCGGCCGCGAACGCCAGCGCCTCCGGCTTCGGCGGCTACGAGCCGCGCTCCATCGCCCTGCGCGCGCGCGAGCTCGTCACCGGCTCGCGCAGGCTCAACAACGTGGTCGCCGGCATCTCCCAGGACGATGGCCTGTGGCGCGCCAACCTCGACGCGGAGCAGCTCAACGGCTACGTGGAATACCGGCCGGCGCGCCGCAGCACCGGCGCGGGGCGGGTCTATGCACGACTTTCGCGGCTGTCGATTCCCAAGAGCGACACCGCCAGCGTCGAGAACCTGCTCGACCAGCAGGCCTCCAGCGTGCCCGCGCTCGACATCGTCGTCGACGACCTCGAACTGCGCGGCAAGCGCCTGGGCCGCGTCGAGGTCGAGGCGCTGAACCGGACCATGGGCGAAGGCCGCGAGGCCCTGCGCGAGTGGCGCCTCACGCGGCTGGCGGTGACGGTGCCGGAAGCGAAGTTCGTCGCCAACGGTCAATGGGCCGCCACCGGCCCCGGCGGGCGGCGGCGTTCGGTGCTGAACTTCAAGCTCGACCTCGCCGACAGCGGCGCCTTGCTCGACCGCCTGGGCACGCCCAAGGCGGTGCGCGGCGGCAAGGGCAGCCTCGCCGGGCAGATCGCCTGGCTGGGCTCGCCGCTGGCGCTCGACTATCCGAGCCTCACCGGGCAGGTCAACGTGGCGATCGACTCGGGGCAGTTCCTCAAGGTG
>DATFAY010000064.1:0-10982 GCA_035254085.1 Piscinibacter sp. | reverse complement strand
GCGACGGTGGGCGCGCCGTCGGCGGGCCACGGGTTGACCCCGGATCCTTTCCAGGTCGCCGGCGAGATCGCGTGGACGGACAGGGTCCATCCCGGCGGCCGATGGCAGGCAAGGCACATCCCGCTGGAAGTGTTGTCCATCCGCAGGAACTTGGCTCGGTTGCTCTCGTGCGGGTTGTGGCAGGTCGTGCATTGCAGTTCGTTCTTGCGGTCCAGCGGCAGCGACTTCGGCAGACCGCCCGGATCGACGATGCCCGCGTGCTTGGCGGCCAGTGCGCTGTCGAACACGAACGAGATGGGATGGTCGTCGCTCAAGTCGGTGCCCAGCACGCTGGGCCCGGTCATGGCGCCCAGCGTCAGCGGGTCGCCCGGCGGAGGAACGCGCAGGTTGCCCATCGCCACGAAGCCGTCGTGGCACGACAGGCAAAGGCGTGAACTGCCCGTGGGCTGCTTGAGGTCCGCGCGAAGCGTGCTGCTCGTGTAGAGCTGATAGGTGATGCCGGGCAGGTCCTTGTTCCACATCGAGCGCTCGGGGTTGCCGTTGTGCGGGGTGTGGCAGAACACGCAAAGGCCGGTTCGACGCGTTTCCTTCATCGTGCCGGTTCCCTCGGGCGTGAGGTTGTGCACCGTCTTCGCGATATCAGACTGCGCGTGGGCAGCCGGCAGCGGACCCAGCAGCGCCAGCACGAGCATCAGCGCCGGCGCCACCAGTGCGAACGCACGGTGCACGCCGCCTCGCGCGCGATGGCCCGTACTCGGCTTCGGAATCAGCGGGATGGCAGGGTGCAAGCGCATCGCAGGGGCCCGATCATGGTTCTTCGATTTGCGGACCGGACGGGCGCAGGCGCTCGAAGATCGAGATGCGCTGGTTGTAGGAGTCCGCGACGTAAAGCATGTCGTTCGCGTCGATGAAGAGGCCAGTGGGCAACCAGAGCTGGCCTGGTCGAGTGCCTCGCTCCCCGAAGCCCAGCAGCAGCGACGCATCGCGACGGAAGACCTGGACGGCGTCGAACAGTGCGTCGACGACATAGATGTTCCCTGTGCTGTCCACGGCGACCCCTTTCGGCGATGCGAAGTCGCCCGAGCCGTCGCCGACCCGACCGAACTGCGCCAAGGGACTTCCGTCGGGCGCGAGCACCTGGACCCGGAAATTGAGCGTGTCGGTGACGAGCAGGCGGCCGTCGCGTGTCAGCGCGAGGTGAGTCGGGAAGTTGAACTCTCCGGGGTCGCTGCCGTTGCTTCCGAAACTTCCAAGCATGCGTCCGTCGGCGGCAAAGATGATGATGCGATGGGTCGCGGAATCGGAGACGTACAGGCGATCGGCAGCCGCGTCGTAGGCGACGCCGGCAGGACGCGCAAGGCGCCCCTCGCCTCCGATCGTGCGCAACAGGCGTCCCTGCGCATCAAGGACGAACACCTTGCGCAACGCGCTGTCGACCAGGAAGACCGCGTTCCCGGGGCCGAGCGCCACCGCCACGGGTGAGGTCAGTTTCTCGACGCCGACGCTTCGGATCTCGAGTTCATGCGCGCTCGCCGAATCCAGGACAAACAGCACCTGCGCCCCCGGATCGGCGATGTACAGGATCGTCCCGCGAGCGGCGACACCGGTGGGGCGGACGAAGCGGAAGGGCGTGCGACCCGTCAGCTTGTCGACGAGGTGCTGGAACGGTCCGGCGGAAACGCCCCAGTCGGCTGGTGTCGCGACGTTGCGGACGAAGCGGACACGTGGCGTCGCCGGGGGGTGCGGCCACACCAGCTTGGCCTCGTTCGTCGACACGGCGCGCGCGTTGACCGGCGCCTGGGCGCACCCTGCGCCGACCAGCATCGGCAGCACGCACATCGCCAGCGCGTACAGCCACGTTGGGCGCCACATCGCTGTCGCCGCACGGGCGGCAGTTTTGCGCAAGGAGTCGCGGTTTGCGCCGGCCGCCGTTGTCGTTGCATTCATCAGAACCGCCGGGTCAAATCGATGTGGATGCTGGCATTGAGGGATTCGATGCCGCCACGAATCCTGCGCTGCACGGCTGCCCACGCGTTGGCGTCGAGCTTGGTCCACGAGCGGCGGACGCGAAGGCCGGTCTCGGATACGGTCTCGACCGGCTGCTGCGTGTCGCGGTACGAGCGCCTGGAGGCGTACGCGGTCGTCAACCACGAAGCCGACCGCCACTGCAAGTCGATGCGCACGTCATTGCCCGAGGTGGTGTGCACGGGCAGTTCGTACTCGGTCCGGTACTGATTGGCGGCCAGGCTGAGTTGCATGGCATAGGAGGGCCGGTAGGTGGCGCGCTGGTCGAAGCGACGCTCGCGGTATGCCAGCCGCGTGCTCTCGAAGCGGACGATCGTCAGGCCGGCGCGCGTCTCCGTCGCATGCCATTCGCCGCTCAGGTGGATGCCGCCCGTGTCGCGGCGCTGCTCGAACAGCAGCGTGTCGTCGCCTCCGGAAAGCGGCTGCTGGTCCGACGCGTCGTGGTTGAAGTTGACGCCGATCCAACCCCAGTCGGCGCCGACGGAGGCCGAGTTGGAGACGGTCCGGAACTTGGAATCCGAAGGCACCTGGTACTCGTAGCTCACGTTCAGCGGGTCCCCGGGAAGCAAGACGGCGCTGCCGGCGAGCGGCACGATGCTCACCCGGTCGCCGTCCACCGTCACCGTGTAGTCGACGTTCAGCACCGCCGGGGCGCGTGTCCCGCTCTTGACGACCACCACCGAGATGGACGGGACCACGATGTTGCGGTCCGTGAGCAGGATGCTGCTGCCCGCTCCGACGACGGATGGCACCGCATACGGCGCATCGGCGACCTGCACCAAGCCGCCGGGCACCCGGCTCGAGTTGAGGGTGTAGCCCCCTCCGCCGGCTGCCGAGAGCTGCCCGCCCCAAGGGAGCGTGTGGCTGTAGCTGAAGTTGCCGGTTGCGCCGGTCGAGGACATCGTTCCGCCGGGCAGCACGGAGTAGAGCGCCGACGCGCCGCCCGCCACCGACAAGTTGAGAAACACCTGCCGGGTCACCTGGGCGCTCAGGTTCTGAGTGGTCACGTTTCCGAGCGGCGTCTCCTGGCGCGTGAACTGGTAGTTGTAGTTGCTCGACAGGTTGACGTTGTGGTCGATCGTCAGGAACTCGTTGAATTCGATCGTCGAGATATCGGACTGCCGGTCTTCGCCGCGGCGCGTGTAGTAGTTGAGCCTCGAGTCGGAGCGCCGGTTCAGCGTCGGACCGAAGTCCACGCTGTACACGGCGTTGGCAGACTGGCTCCGGTACGAGCCGGCCTGATAGGCGTGGTTCTCGAGGCGGGTGAACTGGTACTGGAAGCTGAGGTCGGAGGTCTCGCCGCCGTTGTGCAAGTCCAGCGAGAGCTGGTCGCGCTTGTCGTCCTGGCTGTAGGTCTGCCCGCCGGTCGTCGTTGCCTGCTTGACGTCTTCCTGGCGCAAGGCCAGGCTGGCGCTGAAGTAGGGCAGGATCTGCCGGTCCCGAAGGAAGCTCGTCTCCAGCAGCCGCAACGTGATGCCGCGGTTCGCAATGTCGGAGCGGGTCGTCGCCCCGGAGGGCAGGGCGTAGGTGTTCTGTGCCCTGACCGCGACGAGATTCAGGTTGTAGGGGCGCTCGGGCAGCAGCGTGCCGTCGAACGAGTAGTTGTCGAGCGTGGCTTGCTGCGACATGTCCGAGCCCAGCACTCGCAGCCACTGCCGCTGGCGCGTCAGGCCCATCCTGACGCTTGCTTTGAACAGCCTGGGATCGACGAGGGCGATCGAGTTGTTGGCGATCGTGAATCTCTCCTCCGCCAGCCGGCTGCCGTAATGCTGGTCCGCGCTGTCCGGAACCCTGAAGCGCTGCGCCTGATCGTCGAAGCCGAACCCGAGCGTCCCGGTCCACGGCGCGAACTGGACGATGTCCCACCAAGACTCGACGCCGAATTCGCGCAGCGGCGCGAGCAGGTCCGAAGCCTTCCAAGGCGCAGGGGCGGAGGCACTGGCGGCAGCTGCAGGCGGACGCGGCGCGCTCGTCGCGTCCGCCGCATAGGTGAACTGCGAGGCGACCAGGGCCAACAGCGGCACAGCGGTCGCCGCGCATCGCGACCCGGAAGTGCTCATTTGTAGTGGCAGCGCAGGCAGGTATCGAAGTTGGATTCGAAAGCCGCCTTGCCGTTATGACACAGGCCGCACGATTGCCCGGCCTGGATCGCGTCCATGGTGATCTGATTCGCGCCTGCCTTCATCTTGAACGGCGCGTCGTGACAGGCCGAGCATTTGTACTGGATGCGATGGATCCAATGCGGAAAGACCGCGGGCGGAATGCCGTCGTTGGCCGGAGTGGTGCGCTCGAACTGCACGTCTCCGTATTCGGCTGCGCCGCCCGCCGCCCACGACAGCGCGGCCGCCGCGAGGAACACTGCGGCCTGCATCAGCCATCGTTTGCATGCCCGTGCCATCACTTCTTCTTGCCCATCGGCAAGTGACACGTCGCGCAGGAGCCGAGATCCGGTGCGGCCACCTTGCCATGGCACGCGCCGCACTGCTTTCCTTCGTCGAAGGCTTTCATCGTGATCTTCGTACGCCCCGCCTTCCACCCGAAGATCTTGGGGTGGCATTCATCGCACACCAGCCACTTCGTGTGCGCCAGATGCGAGAAGACGACCTTGTACTTGGGGCGTCCGGAGGTCGCGAGTTCGACCTCGGAGTCGTCGGTGTCGTCGTCCTTCACTTCGTTGCCGATGGCCGACTTCAGGCTGATCGTCTTGGCGTCCAGCGCCTTGGTCCACTCCACCTCGTCATCGTCGTTTCGCGGCAGCTCCAGGTATCGCGCCTTCCAGTCGATCGGAGGGGGAAGGTCCGGAACCTCGATGAACTTCACCGGCGGCGGAGGTGGCTTGTAGGGCAGACGCCGGGGCCGCTTGACCACCGCCTGCGCGACCTGCTCCTCGCCGGGATGGGGGACGCCGTCGAAGAGGAAGGTCATCACCGGGTTGGCCGTCGTGCATGCGGCCGCGAACACCATGGCGGCGAGCGCGGCGGCGACGCCGGCACGCCGCCTGGCGCGCGTCGCTCGTGTTGCGTCGCCCTCCGCGGCGAGCGCAGGCCGCGGCGTGGTATCTATTTCTTCGCTCCGGATGGATTCGGCGGCGGGCTGAGGTAGCTGTCCGACGCCGTGGTGTTGACGAGGTCGTAGACCTCGATCCGGTGATTGAGATAGTCGCCCACATAGATCCGATTGCGCTTGTCGATCGCGATCGCGAGCGGGTTCTTCATCATCCCGGGCACCGGCCCGCGGCCGCCGAAGAACAACAGCATCTGTCCCTTCGGATTGAAGATCTGCACGTTGCTCCAGCCGCCATCGACGACGTACACATTGCCGAACGAGTCGATGGCCACGCCCTTGGGCTTGTCGAACTCGCCCCAGTTGGTGCCGAGCTGGCCGAACGAGGTGACGAACTTGCCCGCAGGATCGAACTTCTGCACGCGCGAGTTCAGCGTGTCGCTGACATAGACGTTGCCCGCGGCGTCGATGGTGACGTACGTCGGGTAGTTGAACTGGCCGAAATCCCCGCCCGGCGCGCCACCGATGGCACCGATGCGCTTGCCGGCCAGGTCGTAGATCTTGACGTTGTGCTCCTTGGCGCCCCGGCCGCCGGCATCGACGACGTACATCCTGGCCCTGTCCTTGTCGATCGCGAGCCCGTTCGGCCGCGAGAGGTCGGGATCGGAGAACTCGTTGATCTGCTTGCCGTCGCGTCCGAAGACACCGATCGTCTTGCGACCGGTGTCCACCACATAGACGTTCTCCTGTGCGTCGAGCGCGATGCCCGACGGAACGCCGACGTCAGCGAACTTCGTGAACTTCTTGTTCTTGAAGTCGAACGCGAACACCGCCTGCTGCATCATGTCCGCCACGTACAGGCGGTCGCCGTCCTCCGACACGGCCAATCCGGCCGGCTCGGCGATGCGGCCGGAGGGCATCTTCTCCCCGGTGAGGAATGCCGCAAGACCTTCGGTGAATGTCGTGTCGCCGTTGAGATCCTTCTCACTGGTGATCGATCGCTCGAATCGAATGCGCGCCGTCAGGGGCGGCGGCGGCCAGACCATCTTCACTTCCTTGGGCGCGGGCGGCGCGCCGGCGCACCCCGCAAGGACCACGAGAAGTGCCGCCAAGACTGTGGCGCTCAGCGCGCGGGCTCCCGACACACTCGCATTTCGGCATTTGTCGAACATCATGGTCTTCCTGAGATTGGGGACTCACCGCTGGGCCCGGCGAGCGGGACCAAATTACCTGCGTCTCGACCGCCCCCGCTTGATCGCTGTCAACGGGCTTCGCAAAGCCGACGTGCCGTCAGCAGCGCGACGCCGTCAGCTCTCCGCCTGCTCTTCGAGCTTGCGGTAGAGGCTGGACAAGCTGATGCCCAGGCGCTGTGCCGCGACCTTGCGGTCACCGTCGGCGGCGCCAATGGCCCGCGTGATGATGTCGCGCTCCAGCTTCTGCAACTGCGCGCGCAGGGTTCCATCGGCGCAGTTCTCCTGCTCGGCCAGGATCCGCCCGCCGGCGGCGCGCACGAGGTGCGTGGGCAGGTCGGCAACGGTGATGCAGTTGTTCTCGGCCAGGATCAGCGCTCTGTTGATCACGTTGTCGAGCTCGCGCACGTTTCCGGGCCAGTTGTAGTCGCGCAGGCAGGCCTCCGCCTCCGGATCGATCTCGACGTCGCGGCTCGCCGGCCGCTCGCGCGGACTGTTCATCAGGAAGCGGATCAGCGCCGGGATGTCCTCCTTGCGTTCCCGCAGCGGCGGCAGCGAGATCTGGAACATGCTGAGGCGGAAATACAGATCCTCGCGGAACAATCCGCGGGCAGTCATGTCGGGCAGGTCCCGGTTGGTCGCGACGATGATGCGCACGTCCACGTGCCGCGACTGCTCGCTTCCGACTGCGCGCACCTGCTTGTCCTCGATCGCATGCAGAAGCTTCGTCTGCATCGCCATCGGGAGCTCGCCGATCTCGTCGAGAAACAGCGTTCCCTTGTCCGCCTCGAGGAACAGCCCCTTGCGCGCCCTGTCGGCCCCGGTGAATGCGCCTTTCGTGTGCCCGAAGAATTCGCTTTCCATCAGCTGTTCGGGAATGGCGCTGCAATTGACGGACACGAAGGGCGCTTCGCTGCGCAGGCTGGCCTGGTGAATGGACTGCGCAAGCACTCCCTTGCCGGTCCCGCTCTCGCCCACGATCAGGACGGTGCTGCCGGTCGGCGCCACCTTGGCCACCAGTCGATCCACGTTCAACATGGCGGGCGACTGGAACCGGAACACCGACGAACTGCGGCTCTTGACGGCCTTGCGCAGCTCGCGGTTCTCTTCGCGCAAGCCGCGCATGTCCTCGATCTGGGCGAGCCTGCGCAGCAGTTCCTCGTTGCGCACGGGCTTCATCAAGTAGTCGTAGGCCCCGGCGCGCAGGGCCTCCACCGCCGTTGTCACCGACGAGCTTCCCGTGACCATCACGAACACCGTGTCGATGCCCGCTGCACGTGTCTCACGCAGGAGATCGATCCCGCTGCCGCCGGGCATGTTGATGTCGCACAGCGCCACGTCGATGTCCCCGCGGGCAAGCCGCGCGCGGCCGGCGGCGATCCCTGCAGCCTCGTCGACGGCGTAGCCGGCCTTGCTCAGCAGGGAACGCAGGATCTGCCGCAGCGCCGGCTCGTCGTCGATCACCAGAATCTGTGATGAAGGCATGGCTCAGCTGCGCGAGTCGTCGAGCGCGCGAAGCGGAATGTGCACCGTCGCGGTACTTCCTTCGCCGGGGACCGATGCGAGCTCGATGCGTCCGCCAGCCTCTTCGATCAGGCTCTTGCACACGAACAGCCCGATGCCGCGCCCCTCGCGCGCCGGCTTCGTCGTGAACGATTCATCGAAGGCCCTGCTGAGCACCTCCGGCGTCATGCCGCAGCCGTTGTCCGCGATCGACAGGAGCACCTCGTCGGCCTGGACTCGAGTGGCAATGCGAATCGTGCAGCGGCGGGCGTCGTCCGTGCTGCGATCGAAGGCATCCGCGGCATTGATCAGCAGGTTCATGAGGATCTGCGTGATGTGGTCGCTGACCGCGGTGACTGCGGGGAGGTTCGGGTCGAGGGCCTCCTCGAAGTCGATGGCACGGAAGCGCTTGTCGTAGCGGATGAACCCGCAGGTCGAGCGCACCAGTTCATTGAGGTCCAGCAACTCGGGCTCCAACGAGCGGCGCGTTGCCAGCGTCGTCATCTGACGCATGATCTGCATGATCCTCTCCGTCTGGACGAGGATCTCGCGCGCGTATCCGTTGATCTGCCTGCCCTGAGGTCGGTCGTCGTCTGCACTCTCGTCGGCGATGAATTGCGTCACGCCGGCAATTGCCGCCATCGGGTTGCTCACCTCGTGCGCGATCGCGGACGCCAGCGAGCCCACGGCAGCCATCTTCTCCTGGTAGAAGCGCTGTTGAAGCGTGAAGTGATGTTGCTTCTCCAGGCGGCGCAGGTCGACCTGCATGCGATTCACGTCGTCTATGAGACCGCCCACTTCGTCGCGACGATCGTTTCGCAGCGGTTCGCCGTCGTACCCCTTGACGATGGCCGATGCGCGATCTCGCAATCGATTGATGTCGCGAGCCAGCCGGGTGAAGAACACGAGGATCACCGCCACGCTCGCCACGGCGCCGACGACGTTGGCCGCCACAGCGAAGCCGCTGATGAACTGCTGTGTGCGGTGATATTCCTGCGACAGCTCGGCACCCTGCCGCTGCAATGTCCTCAGAGCGTCCTGCAGCGTGAGCAGAAGGACTTGTTCGCTGTCGCGCACCTGGGATAGGTGGACGACGCTCGGCATGGCCTTGAGGGCCCCTGCCGCCAGCCTGAAGCGCACGACGTGCTCGCTGACCGCAGGAAAGGTCGTCAGCACGCGCTCCATTTCCAGATTGAGCGCCTCGAGGTGCAGGTCCTGGTCGTCCACCGAGATCGCGTGCGCCTCGACGCCGGCTTGTTCGTTCAGCACCGTCTGCACTTCCACCAGCGAATGCGCGAGCAGATTGACCGAGCGCTCCACCAGTTCGAGCGTCGACTGCTTGCCCTCCATCTCCTGCACGATGGCGACGAGGCCGTTGCGCTTGTTGGCGAGATATCCAGCGATCAATGCGAGATACCCGATCAGGATCAGGATCGCAAGAATGCCCTTCGCACGCAAAGTGAGGCTAGGGACCATGGGCCATTTGGATTTCTCGAGGAGGCGGCTGCCAGTGTGTGCCCCGGTGCGGCATTTGTCGCACCCCCGCGTTGACATTCGTCATGTCCGGCTGCGCAAATAGCCCGACTCGCGAGGACCAGCTGCCGCCTCAAGGTTCCGCTCGAACTGCCGTTAATGGAGAGATCGCCCCATTCGCCGGCGACGAGCGAGGCTCCCATGAGATGGCAATACTTGATCGCGCTGCCTGCGGCCGCTGCGTGCGTCCTGCCGGCGGCGGCGAGCGAGAGGTGGCAATGCAAGGTTCAGATCGAGCCCGAACCTGCACTCGAATGCCGTTTGGCCGCCGCGGCCCGGTCGATGGCGTCGCCGAGCGTGATTCCGGTCTGGGGCGATGCAAGCCTCGGCTCCCCCGACGACGACCCGACGATGATCCCTCTGATCATTGCGCCGGTCGACATGGCTCATGTCGATGCGCTCGCGCGCGACGCGCTCTGCGGCACGCGACGCGACTGCTCCGTGCGGGTCGCCGGCCCGGTCTTCGCTCGGGCGCGCCTGCCCTGACTCCCGCGGTCGAGCAGGCCGCACGCAGCGGCCGCACGCTCGACACCGCTTCAGCCTCGCAGCCTGGCCCTGCAAGACACTGCCGCGCACTCGCTGCGCGACCTGCGGCAGACTGCTTATCGGGGGCCTGCAGACAAGCGCAGGACTGCAATGACAGCGAGGAAGCGACATGTGCGTGCTGGATGAACCGGATGGCAAGTCAAAGGTCGGTCGAGGCTTCGCACTCGTTCTGTGGTTCGTCCTCGCCGGCACGGCAATGGGGGCGCCTTGCCGGCCCGGGGTTTATGGCGACAGCCCGGATGCGTTCGTCGTTCTGGGCAGGCCGGCGTCGACATCCGAATCGACACAGCGCTATCTCTTTCGCGACGGCCGGCGTGGCACGACGGGCATGGCCGGATCCCCCGTCGCCTGCGATGCCGATGTCGTCACGATCACGCTGTCGCCCGGGAGCGTCCGGACGTGGCCACGCAGCGAGACCCGCGAGACCGACGCGAGGTTCATCAGCGCGGCCACCGAGCTGGCAGGGCGCCTGATCGAGCCGCCCGGCCCGCCCGATCCGAGTCGACCGCTGGTGGTGCTCGTCCACGGCTCGGAGAAGACGGCCGCGATCGGAAGCGTCTACGCTTACATGCTGGCGGCGCAGGGTGTCTCGGCATTCGTCTACGACAAGCGCGGCACGGGCGCTTCGGGCGGCGACTACACGCAGAACTTCGAACTGCTCGCGGACGACGCCGCGGCTGCGCTGCAGCAGGCGCGCCAAATGACGGCCGGTCGCTTCAGCCGGGCCGGATTCTTCGGCGCAAGCCAGGGCGGCTGGGTGGCACCGCTGGCCGCCACACGCTCGCCCGCTGACTTCGTGGCCGTGGGCTTCGGCCTCGTGGTCTCTCCGATCGAGGAGGACCGCGAGCAAATGCTCGACGAGGCGCGACAGATGAGCCTCGATGCCAAGGCATTGAAGCAGGTGGAGCACTTGTCGCGTGCAACGGCTGTGCTCGTCCGATCGCATTTCACGCGTGGATACGAGGGGCTCGCACGGGTCCGGCGCGAGATCGGCAAGGCGCCCTGGGCCGCCCGCATCAAGGGCGAATACAGCGGCGACATGCTGCGCATGAGCGATGCCGACCTGCACCGCATCGGCCGTGCGCGATTCGACAATCTCGAGCTGATCTGGGATTACGACGCAGCCTCGACCTTGGAGCGTCTCACCGTCCCGCTGCTGTGGGTGCTCGCCGGCGAGGACCG
>DATFAY010000063.1:0-25732 GCA_035254085.1 Piscinibacter sp. | reverse complement strand
GCCACCGGGGTCAGCGTGGCAACCGGTTCGGGCGCCAGCAGGCTGCCATCGCGCAGGCCCTTCACCGTCGCCAGCACCAGCGCCGCGATCACCAGCGTCGCCATTGCCAGCAGCAGTGTCGCCAGTGTCTGGAACGCGGGTTGGGCCTCGGTCGCCAGGCGCAACGTCAGGCCGGCCCAGGCCGCCAGCGGGAAGGACAGGCCCCAGAACGGAAGGCCGAACGGCTGCGACACACTGCGCCGCAGCAGCTGCGCCGACCACAGCGCAAAGAACAGCGCCAGGCCCCACATCGCCCAGCCGAACAGCAGCGGGGCGCCCAGTTCCAGCAGCGCCACGCCGATCACCGCGGGCGGGGCGATGGTGATGAAGGTGGTGGGCAGCAGCCGCTCGGGCCACAGCCCGGTGGTGCCGATGCGCACGGCCAGCAGCGCCAACAGGACCGGCCACAGCAGCACGCCGATACCCAGTTGCGCCGCCGACCAGGCGGCATGGCCCAGCGCCACACCGGCCAGCGGAGCGAGCACATTGCCCACCACGGGGATGATCAGCACCGGCGTGATCGCGGGCCACGACAGCCCCTTGCCCGGGCTGAGCCAGCGGCCCAGCACCCAGACGGTGACCCACAGTTGCATCACGCTGCCGAGCCACCACAGGCCATTGGCCAGCGGACTCGCGCCGGCCACGCCCACGGCCACCGTGGCGAGCAGGATCAACGACACTGGCACGGCGGCGACGAAGGCATGCCGCACCGGGTGCTTCAGATCATCCGCCAAGGCCTGCGGATAGCGCTGCCAGCGCAGCAGCGACAAGCCGGCCAGCAGCACGAACACCAGCGCCGCCACACCGCCAAGCACCAGGGCGCCCGCCCCGGCCAGATCGCCCATGAACGGCGTGGCGCGTTGCCAGGCCAGCGCCAGGCCGGACAGGCCCATCACGAGGGTGAACCAGCCGGGGATGAGAAACTTGAGCGGAGTGGGATGGTGCGACATGGGTCAGTGTGAGAAGAACCGGACAAAACCGGAAAGCCTAACGGACTTCTACTTGAGTTGCAGCCCGTTCGCATCCCGCACCAGGACCGTGATGGGAATGCCCTGTCCCACACTCTGCGTCACGGTGCAAAAGGCTTCGAACTGGTCCAGCACCCGGTCCAGGTGCTGCAGTGACGCCGCCGGCACGCCCAGCGTCAGCTGCGCCGTCATGGCCAGCACGCGCAGGCGTCCGTCGCCATTGCGGCCGACTTCGGCAGTCACCTCGGTCTGGATCGGCTCCGGCGCCTGCTTGTACTTGCGCAGCGCGCACAGCAGCGAGTCGCTCAGGCAATTGCCCACCGCCGCAGCGAGCAGCTGCACCGGCGAGGGCCCCTGGCCGCTGCCCAGCGGCGGCGGCTCGTCGCAGGCGAGCGTCGGCACGGCCTCGCCGAAATCGACGTCGAAGCGGTAATCGTGCTGTTGGCGCAGGCGGACCTGGATCGTCTGTTCGCTCATGCGAGCTCCTTCAGCGCGCGCAGGCGCCGCCAACCGATTCCGGAACGCCCAGCTTCTTCAGGATCATGCCCAGCGGGCAGACATTGGTGAAGCCGAACTGGAACAGATTGGCACCGACGAAGGCGGTGAAGGCCAGCGCCCACTTGCTGACGAACAGCGGGCTACCTTCCACGCCGAGGGCGAGCGAGAGCAGGATGAACAGGCCGGCAATGATGCGGATGTAGCGTTCGACAGTCATGGGAAAACTCCTGGAGTGGTTGAAACAGTGAAAGGGGTCGTCAGCGCTTGTCCAGGCGCTCGATGCCCAGCGCCTTCAGCACGTACTTCTCATAGATGGGTTCGGTCGCACCGCTCTTCATCTTGCTGAGGAAGTATTTCTCGAACGCGATCTTGGCCAGGTGCACCCACTTGCCCTTCTTGAACCAGTTGACGTTGCGCGGCGGGATCTGCGGCAGCGCGACGAAGGCCGCGCCGGTGTCGCCCATGTCGGCCAGGCAGATCGCGTTCCAGCTGCCCTTGGCACTGGGCGTGCGTCCGGCCAGTTCGTCGGCGATGTTGTGCACGATCGCCGTCACCATGGTCTCGATCATGTAGCCGGTCTTGGGCGCGCCGGTGGGCACGGGCGTCGCCTCGACCGGCGGGATGGCGATGCACACCCCGGCCGAAAAGATGTTGCGGTACTTCTTGCTGCGCTGCTGCTCGTCCACCAGCACGAAGCCACGCGGGTTGCACAGGCCCTCGACCGCGGCCACCGCGTCCACGCCCTTGAAGGCGGGCAGCATCATGCTGAACTTGAAGGGCAGTTCGTGCTCCTTCTTCACCGCGCCCTGGTCGTCCAGCTCGGTCACGAACATCTTGCCCGCCTCGACCTTGGTCACGCGCGCATTGGTGATCCACTTCACGTCGTTGTTGCGGAACTCGCTCTCCAGCATGGTCTTGGAGTCGCCCACGCCGCCCAGGCCCAGGTGGCCGATGTAGGGCTCGCTGGTGACGAAGGTCAGCGGCACCTTGTGGCGCAGGCGCCGGCGCTGCAGGTCCTTGTTGAAGATGAACGCGAACTCGTAGGCCGGGCCGAAGCAAGATGCGCCCGGCATGGCGCCGATCACGGCCGGCCCGGGCTCCTGCACGAAGCGTTCGTACTCGGCGCGGGCCTGCTGCGCGTGGTCCACGGTGCAGATCGACTGCGTGTGGTGCTCGGGGCCGGCGCCGGGCACTTCGTCGAACGAGAGCTTCGGGCCGGTGGTGATGACCAGGTAGTCGTAGGCGAGCCGGCTGCCGTCTTGCAGTTCCAGCGAATTGCCCTCGGCGTCGATGCGCAGCACGCGCTGCGCGACGAAGTCGATGCCCCGCTTCTCGAGGTAGGGCCGGATCGGGAAGGTGATGGTCTCGCGCTCGCGCCAGCCCACGGCCAGCCAGGGGTTGGACGGCACGAACTGGAAATAGTCCAGCGCGTTGACCACGGTGATGCGGTGCGTGCGGTCGAGCGCGGCACGCAGTTCGTAGGCGGCGGGCATGCCGCCGATGCCTGCGCCGAGGATGACGATGTGGGCCATGGATGTCTCCTGTGGTTTCGGTTGCAGTGCGAGGTGCGCGGTCGATCGCCGGCTGTGAAGTCCTCAGTTCCCGGCGGGCAGGCCCAGCTTGCGCAGGATGGTTTCCATCAGGCACCAGCGCGTGAGCCCGCTTTGCAGCAGGTTGATGCCGACGAAGGCGGTGAAGGCGAGCCACCAGCTGCTCACGAACAGCGGGCTGCCCGGGATGCCCAGGGCGAGCGACAGGAGGATGAACGTGCCCGCGACGACGCGGGTGAGTTGCCAGGAAGTCATGCGGGAGCTCCTTCAGTGGATGCGGTGGAGGGCGCCGCGTGAGTGCGGCGATAGGCGACGAAATAGAGCAGCGGGATCACCACCAGCGTGAGCACGGTGGACACGAGGATCCCGAAGATGAGCGAGATGGCGAGCCCGTTGAAGATCGGGTCGTCGAGGATGAAGAAGGCGCCCAGCATCGCCGCCAGGCCGGTGAGCAGGATGGGCTGCGCGCGGGTGGCGGCCGAATGCACCACCGCGTCCTTGAGGGCGACGCCCTGCCCCACCTGCAGCCGGATGAAGTCCACCAGCAGGATCGAGTTGCGCACGATGATGCCGGCCAGCGCGATCATGCCGATCATGCTGGTGGCCGTGAATTGCGCGCCCAGCAGCGCGTGCCCCGGCATCACGCCGACGATGGTGAGCGGGATCGGCGCCATGATGATGAGCGGCGTGAGGTACGAGCCGAACTGCGCCACCACCAGCAGGTAGATGAGGATCAGGCCCACGGCGTAGGCGGCGCCCATGTCGCGGAAGGTCTCGTAGGTGATCTGCCACTCGCCGTCCCACTTGATGGCGTAGTCGCGCAAGGCGTCCTCGGGCTGGCGGATGAAGAACTCGCCCAGCTTGCCGCCGCCGGGCGTGACGATCTCGGCCAGCCGCCCGCGCATCTCGAACATGCCGTACAGCGGACTGTCGAGCCGGCCGGCCATGTCGCCGACCACGAAGTTCATCGGCAGCAGGTCCTTGTGGTAGACCGGCTGCTCGCGCTGGGTGTCGCTCACCGTCACCAGCTCGCGGATCGGCACGATCTGGCCCGCGGCGCCGCGCACGCCCAGCTGCAGCAGCGTATCGAGCTCGCCCTGCCGCTCGGGCGGCAGCTGCAGCGTCGCCGCCGCGGGGTACTTGCTCTCGTCGTGCAGGTAGGTGGCGGCATCGCCCGCCAGCCCGGCGCGCAGCGTGCTCACGATCGCCTGCTGCGGCACGCCCAGCATGGCGGCCTTGCGGCGATCGACCAGCAGCACGCGGCGCGGCGCCGACGCGATGCTGCTGTCGTCCACGTCCACGATACCCGGCGACTTCTCGAACACCGCGCGCACCGCCTTGGCCACCTGGCGGCGCCCCTCGGCTTCGGGGCCGTAGATCTCGGCGACGATCGGCGAGAGCACCGGCGGACCGGGCGGGACCTCCACCACCTTCACGTTGGCGCCGAAACGTGCGCCGATCTTCTGCAGCTCGGGCCGCAGGCGGGTGGCGATCGCGTGGCTCTGCTCGTGGCGCTGGTGCTTGTCGACCAGGTTCACCTGCAGGTCGCCCACTTCGCCGCCCGCGCGCAGGTAGTACTGGCGCACCAGGCCGTTGAAGTTGATCGGCGCGGCCACGCCGGCGTAGGCTTGGTAGTCGGTGACTTCCGGCTGCTTCGCGACGTAGGCGCCCAGCTCGTGCAGCACCGCGGCCGTCTGCTCCACCGGCGTGCCCGCGGGCATGTCGACGATGACCTGGAACTCCGACTTGTTGTCGAAGGGCAGCATCTTCATGGTCACGAGCCCGAGCACCGGCAGCGCGAGCGACAACGCAATCAGCCCTGCCACGCCGGCGCCCAGCAGCATGCGGTTGCGCGCGCCGCGCTGCTCGTCGAGCAAGGGTCGGAAGACCCGGTCGAACAGCGGCGCCAGCCGCGCCGACAGGCCCTTGGGTGCGCCGTGGTCGCGGCCGGCCGGTGCATGCTTCATCCACAGCCGCGCCAGCCAGGGCGTGACCACGAAGGCGATCGCCAGCGACAGCAGCATGCCCATGCTCGCGTTGATCGGGATCGGGCTCATGTACGGGCCCATCAGGCCGGACACGAAGGCCATCGGCAGCAGCGCGGCGATCACCGTGAGCGTCGCGAGGATGGTGGGGCCGCCCACCTCGTCCACCGCGCCCGGGATCAGCTCGGCCAGCGTGCGCCCCGGCTGCAGCGCCTGGTGGCGATGGATGTTCTCGACCACCACGATCGCGTCGTCGACCAGGATGCCGATCGAGAAGATCAGCGCGAACAGCGACACCCGGTTGAGCGTGAAGCCCCAGGCCCACGATGCGAACAGCGTGACGGTGAGCGTGAGGATGACCGCCGAGCCGACGATCGCCGCCTCGCGCCGGCCGAGCGCGATGAACACCAGCGCCACCACGGAGGCGGTGGCGAACAGCAGCTTCTGGATCAGCTTCTGCGCCTTGTCGTTGGCGGTGGCGCCGTAGTTGCGGGTCTCGGAAACCTCCACGCCTTGCGGGATCACGGTGTTGCGCAGCACCTGCACGCGGCGCATCACGGCGTCGGCCACGCTGATCGCGTTCTCGCCGGGCTTCTTGGTGATCGCCAGCGTGACCGCTGGAAACTCCGCGGCGTTGGCGCCGGCGCTGCCGTACCAGACGTAGCGCGAGGCCGGCAGCGCGCCGTCGCGCACGGTGGCCACGTCCTGCAGGAAGACCGGCCGGCGCTCGCGCACGCCAACAACCAGTTCGCCCACCTCGCGCGCGTCGCGCAGGAATGGCCCCGCCTCGAGCTGCACGCTGCGGTTGCCGCGCAGCAGCTCGCCCACCGGCATGCCGAGGTTGGCCGACTGCAGCGCCTGGCGCAGGTCCGCCACGGTGACGCCGGCGCCGGCCAGACGCGCCGGATCGATCTCGACCATCACGCCGCGCCCCGGGCCGCCGATGGTGGTCACTTCGCGCGTGCCGGGCACGCGCTTGATCTCGGCCTCGACGCTGTGCGCGACGCGCTCCAGGTCGAAGGCGCCGCTGGCCAGATCCTTGGTGTGCAGCGTGAGGGTGACGATGGGCACGTCGTCGATGCCCTTGGGCTTGATCAGCGGCTCGCCCGCGCCCAGGCCGCGCGGCAGCCAGTCCGCGTTGGCGTTGACGGTGTCGTACAGGCGCACCAGCGCTTCGGTGCGCGGCACGCCGACCTTGAATTGCACGGTGATGATCGCCAGGCCGGGGCGCGACACCGAGGTCACGTGCTCGATGCCGGCGATCTGCGCCAGCACCTGCTCGGCCGGCGTCGCGACCATCGCCTCCACGTCGCGCGCCGACGCGCCCGGCAAGGGGATCAGCACGTTGGCCATCGTGACGTTGATCTGCGGCTCTTCCTCGCGCGGCGTCACCATGATGGCGAAGGCACCCAGCAGCAGCGCGACCAGCGCCAGCAGCGGCGTGATCTGCGCCGTCTGGAAGAAGCCGGCAATGCGGCCCGAGATGCCCAGTTGATTCTTCATCGACGGGGCCTCAGGGCAGTCGCGCCGCGGCCTGCGGCTCCAGGGCGACGCGCTCGCCGGCGTTCAGTCCCGCCAGCACCTCGACCTCGCCGTCCGCGCTTCGGCCCAGGCGCACCTGGCGCAGCATGGCGCGCCCGTCGGCGCCGACCACGTAGACCGCGGTCAACTCGGCGCGGCGCACCACCGCACGCAGCGGCACGTACAGCCGCCCGTCACCGCCGGCCGTCGACGCGGGCAGCCAGGCGCGCGCGAACATGCCGGGCGTCACGCCCACCAGGCCGGCCGGCAGGTCCAGGCGCAATTCCAAGGTGTGCGTGGCCGGATCGACCGTCGGCAGGATCTGCGTGCGCACCGGCTTGAGCCACTGCTGCGCGATCGGCTGGCCGGGCAGTTCGATGCGCACCGGCGTCTCCGGCGTCAGCCGAGCGGCCGCCGTTTGCGGCACGTTGGCGCTGACGCGCAGCGCCGCCGGGTCGTACAGCGTCACCAGCGGGCGGCCGGGCATGGCCATGTCGCCCAGCACCACCGCCACGTCGGCGACGACGCCGCTGTAGGGCGCCTTGACGACGTAGAAGCCGGTCTGCGTGCGCGCCGCGCCCGCGCCGGCGATCTGCGCCGCCACCGTCGCCTGCGTCGTGCGGAACTGTTCCTCGGCGCGGTCGAGCGCGGCCTGGCTGATGTAGCGCTGCTTGAAGAGCTGCTGCTGGCGCTCGAACTCGCGCGTGGCGGCCTGCAGCGAGGCGCGCGCGGCCAGCACCTGCGCGTCGCTCACGGCAGCGGTCTGCTCGGCGGCGCGGGCGTCCAGGCGCAGCAGCACCTGCCCGGCCTTGACCGGGTCGCCGGCCTTCACGTCCAGCGCGACCACCGCGCCCGAGACCTGCGCCGCGACCACCGTCTGGCGCACCGCCTGCACCACGCCGTCGAAGGCCGCGCTGTCGGCGACGCCGCCGCTGCGCACCACGACGCTCGCCGGCTCGGCGCCGCGCGCCGGCCACGGCGTGGCAAGCGCGCAGGCCAGCGCCGCTGCCCAGACGAGGGCGAAGGCGGCCACGCGGCCGCGCCCTTCGGCCCGGTGGGCGGCGTGCGAGCCGTGGCGGCTCGGGCTGGTGCTTGTGTTCGACATCCGTTCTCTCCACTGACCTGCGGCACCGGCTAGCCCGTCGCGGCGCCCCATGTGCAAGGGTGTGCCGATGCGGGAAGCGCCTGTTGATGCGCGTCAAGGGTGGGAGTCCCCCGCCGTCGCTCGCATCAAGTGCCTCTCGGGTGTATTATTTGACTACATAGCTAAATAGTCAACTGCTATATCACTCAAGCGATCAGGAAACGGGCGATGAGGCATCATGGCGACCTCTCAACGGCGTGTGCAGGCATGGAAGGCTTGTCGGCGGAAGCTCTCGAACAGGTGGCGGCGTATTTCCAGGCGCTGTCCGAGCCGACGCGCCTGCAGATCCTCAACCTGCTGCGCGACGGGGAGCGCAACGTCGGCGAGCTGGCCCTGCTGTGCGGCTACACCTCGGCCAACATCTCGCGCCACCTGGCCTTCCTGATGCAGCAGGGCCTGGTCGTGCGCGAAAGCCGCGGCACCAGCGTCTACTACCGCATCGCCGACGAATCGGTGTATGCGCTGTGCGACCTGGTGTGCGGCAACATCGCCCGGCAGCTCGAGCGCACCGCCAGCGGCCGCAAGGCTTTTGCCCAGGCGGGCGCACCGCGCCCGACCGCCAAGAAGCCGCGTGCCTCGCGCACCTGACCACTCACCTGCGCCACCCGACGATGAATCCACGCCTCGTGCTGCTGGCGATCTGCCAAGGCCTCTTCCTCACCAACAACGTCACCTTCATCGCGATCAACGGGTTGGTGGGCCTGCGCCTGGCCCCGCTGGGCTGGATGTCCACCCTGCCGGTGATGGGCTATGTGGTCGGCGGCGCGCTCTTCACCGCCCTGGTGGCGCGCAACCAGCGCGCCTGGGGGCGACGCCGCGCCTTCCAGGTCGGCCTGCTGGTCGCCATGGCGACCACGCTGCTGTGCGCCTACGCGACCATGAACGGGCACTTCTGGCTGCTGGTGGCGGCCACCACCCTGGCCGGCTACTACAACGCCAATGCGGGGCTGTATCGCTTCGCCGCCACCGAACTGGTCGAGCCGGCCTATGCCTCGCGCGCCATCTCGTGGGTGCTGGCCGGCGGGATCATGGGCGCGGTGATCGGCCCCAACCTCGCCAACCTCACGAAAGACCTGCTGCCGGTGGCCTTCGCGGGCGCCTACGCGACGCTGTCCATCGTGGCGCTGCTGTCGCTGGGCGTGATGTCCTTCATCACCTTCCCGCCGCTGCCGGTGGCCAGCGCCGCCCGGCCGAGCCGCCGGCTGCGCGAGATCGCGCGCAACCCGGTGTTCATCGTCGCCGTGGCGGCCAGTGCGCTGGCCTATGGCGTGATGAACCTCCTGATGGCCGCGACGCCGATCGCCATGTCGCAGTGCTCGCACCCGTTCAAGAGCGCGGCGCTGGTGCTCGAGTGGCACGTGCTGGGCATGTTCGTGCCCAGCTTCTTCACCGGCTCGCTGATCAAACGCTTCGGCGTGCTGCCCGTCATGTGGACCGGGGTCGTCCTGTATGCCGCGTGCGTGTCGATCGCGCTGTCCGGGGTCGGTCTGATGCAGTTCCTGACCGCCCTGCTGCTCCTGGGCGTCGGCTGGAACTTCGTCTACATCGGCGGCACCACGCTGCTCACCGAGGCCTATCGGCCCGAGGAGAAGACCACGGCGCAGGCGGCGATGGACTTCTGCGTCTACACCACCATGGCCTTCACCTCCTTCGGCTCGGGCGCGCTCGTCACCACCCAGGGCTGGACCTGGCTCAACCTGGGCTCGATCCTGCCGATCGCGCTGATCGCGGTCGCGCTGCTGTGGCTGGGCCCCCGTCGCGTGCCCGCGGCGCTGCCGGCCGGCGGCGCATAGCCCTGGGCCCGCGGCTCAGCGCGGCGGCATCCAGCGCCGCAACTGCGCCATGTTCGCTCCCCCGCGGGCCTTGGCGCGCGCCAGCTCCTGGCGCGCCACGGTGCGCAGGTGCACCTCGTCGGGCCCGTCGAGAAAGCGCAGCGCCCGGCCCCAGCTCCACAGCCGCGCCAGCGGCGTGTCGGGCGTGAGGCCCATCGCGCCGAAGACCTGCATCGCGCGGTCGAGCACGCGGGTCTGCAGCTGCGCCGCCACCAGCTTGATCGCCGAGGCATCGACCCGCGCCGCGGCGTTGCCCTCGCGGTCCATCTTCCAGGCCGCCCGAAGCACCAGCAGGCGCGCCTGATCGATCTCCAGGCGCGAGTGGGCGATCCAGTCGTGCACGTTGGCGAAGTCGCCGATGCGCATCCCGAAGGCGCGCCGCTCCAGCGCGCGCTCGCACATCAGCTCGAGCGCCAGCTCGCACTGCCCGATGCTGCGCATGGCGTGATGCACCCGCCCCGGCCCCAGCCGCGCCTGCGCCATCGCGAAGCCGGCGCCGGGCTCGCCCAGCAGGTGGTCCGCCGGCACGCGCACGTTGCGCAGCACGAGCTCGCAGTGCCCCTCGAGGGCCTGGTGGTCCATGACGGGAATGTTGCGCTCCACCAGCAGGCCGGGCGCGTCCATCGGCACCAGCACGATCGAATGGCTGCGGTGCGGATCGCCGCCTTGCGCGCTGTCGTCGTTGCTGCGCCCGACCACCAGCGCTACGCGGCACAGCGGATGGGCCGCACCCGTGATGAACCACTTGCGGCCGTTGAGCACCCAGTCGTCGCCGTCGCGCACGATGCTGGTCTGCAGCTGCGTCGGGTCGGAGGACGCCACGTCCGGCTCGCTCATCGCGAAGCACGAACGGATCTCGCCGCGCAGCAGCGGATCGAGCCAGCGCTCGCGCTGCATGGGCGACGCGAAGAGCTGGAGCAACTCGATGTTGCCGCTGTCGGGCGCGCTGCAGTTGAAGACCTCGGCCGACCACGGCACGCGGCCCATGGTCTCGGCCAGCGGCGCGTAGTCCAGGTGCGCCAGCCGCGTGCCGGGCTGGTCGTCGCGCAGCGTGGGCAGGAAGAGGTTCCACAGGCCGAGCTCGCGGGCGCGCGCCTTGAGCGGCTCGAGCACGTCCAGCGGATACATGCCCGCATCCGCATAGCGGTGCCAGTCGCCGAGCGAGGGCACGACCAGATCGTCCATGAAGCGCTGCAGGCGGGTGTGCAGCGCGGCGGTGGCGGCGGAGGGTGCGAAATCCATGCTGAGCGCGATCTTGGCCGCACCGCGGCGCATTGCGTGTCGCTCGCGGGACGACACCGCGGGCGCGCTTGATCCTCGTCAAGGCGGGCGTGCCGTTTGCCGCGCCCGGTCAGGCGATCGAACGTGCATCCCAAGGAGCCGTCATGAAGAAATTTCACCGGGTCGGCGGCGCGGCGCTGGCCACAGCCCTCGTCCTCGCCCTGCTCGCGCTGGTCCTGCTGGCCGGGGGCGCGTGGCTGGCGGCCCTGCACGGGTCCTGGTACTACGTGCTGGCCGGCGCGGCGCTGCTGGCGGTGGGATGGCTGCTGCTCTCGGGTCGGCGCGCCGCCTTGCCTGCCTACGCGGCCTGGCTGGCGGCGACCACTGCCTGGGCGCTGTGGGAAGTGCGCCTGGACTGGTGGCAGCTCGTGCCGCGGGTGTGGCTGTGGTGGGTGCTCGGCCTGTGGCTGCTGGTGCCGTGGGTGCGCCGCGCCCTGCCTGCGCCGCCGACTGAGGTGGTGCGCGCGCGCCCCGGCGCCCTCCCGGTGGCCCTGTTCGCGGTGTTCGTGGTGGGGGTGATCGCGCTGGCGCGACCCGTTCCGGCCTCGCAGGGTGAACTGGCTCCAGCCGCCGCGCCGGCCCCGACCACGAACGTCGAGCCCGGCCGCGCCGCGCCGGACTGGCCGAGCTACGGCGCAGGCCCGGGCGGCACGCGCTATTCGCCGCTGGCGCAAATCACGCCGGCCAACGCCTCGCAGCTGCGGGTGGCCTGGCACTACCACAGCGGCGACAAGCCGGGCCCGGGCGATCCGACCGAGACCACCGACGAGAACACGCCGATCAAGGTGGGCGACTCGCTCTACCTGTGCACGCCGCACAGCATCGCGATCGCGCTCGATGCAGCGACGGGCCAGGAGCGCTGGCGCTTCGACCCCAAGATCACGAGCCCGGTCGGCTTCAAGCACTTCGAGCACATGACCTGTCGCGGGCTGGCATTCCATGACGACGCTGCCGCCGGCAGCGCCACCCCGGCGGCGACCTGCCCCCGCCGCATCTTCCTGCCCACCGCCGACGCGCGCCTGATCGCGCTCGACGCGGACACCGGCCGGCCCTGCGCCGACTTCGGGCATGGCGGCACCGTGGACCTGCGCACCCGCATCGGCCCCTTCCAGCCCGGCGGCTACTACTCGACCTCGCCGCCCGCGGTGACGCGCCAACTGGTGATCGTGGGCGGGCACGTCTCGGACAACGTCTCGACCGACGAGCCCTCGGGCGTGGTCCGAGCCTTCGACGTGCACGACGGCCACCTGGTGTGGGCCTGGGACGCCGGCCGCCCCGACGACACCGGCCCACCCGCGCCCGGTCGCGTCTACACGCGCAACTCGCCCAACATGTGGTCGGTGCCGAGCGTCGACGAGTCGCTGGGCCTCGTGTACCTGCCGATGGGCAACCAGACGCCGGACCAGTGGGGCGCGCAGCGCACGCCCGAGTCCGAGCGGCTGAGCGCCGGCATCGTGGCGCTGGACCTGGCCACGGGGCATCTGCGCTGGTGGCACCAGTTCACCCATCACGACCTGTGGGACATGGACGTGGGCGGGCAGCCCAGCCTCGTCGACCTGCACACGCCCGACGGCACCGTGCCCGCGCTGGTCGCCTCGACCAAGCAGGGCAGCGTGTACGTGCTCGACCGCCGCGACGGACGCGCGCTGGTCGAGACCGACGAGACCGCGGTGCCGCAAGGCGCCGTGCAGGGCGACCACACGGCGCCGACGCAGCCGGTGTCGCGCCTGAACTTCGATCCGCCGCGGCTGCACGAGGGCGACATGTGGGGCAGCACGCCCTTCGACCAGTTGTGGTGCCGCATCCAGTTCCGCTCGCTGCGCTACGACGGCATGTTCACCCCGCCGTCGCTGCGCGGCTCGCTGGTCTATCCGGGCAACTTCGGGGTCATGGACTGGGGCGGCGTGTCGGTCGACCCGGCGCGCAAGATCATGATCGCCAATCCGAGCTACATGGCCTTCCTGTCGCGGCTCATCCCGAAAGACGAGCACCGCAGCGACGGGCAACAGCACGGCGAAGCCAACGGCATCAAGCAGGTCCAGGGCATCCCCTACGACATCCAGCTGCAGCCTTTCCTGTCACCGCTGGGCATCCCGTGCCAGGCGCCGCCCTGGGGCTACGTCGCCGGCGTCGACCTGCAGACCGACCGCATCGCGTGGATGCACCGCAACGGCACGATCCGCGACAGCGCACCGCTGCCGCTGCCCTTGCCGCTGGGCGTGCCGAGCCTGGGCGGCACCATCGTCACCGCGGGCGGCGTGGCCTTCCTGTCCGGCACGCTCGACTATTACCTGCGCGCCTACGACGTGCGCGACGGCCGCGAGCTGTGGAAGGCGCGGCTGCCGGCCGGCGGCCAGGCCACGCCGATCAGCATTGCCGACCGCCACGGTCGACAGCTCGTCGTGGTCACGGCGGGCGGCCACGGCTCGCTCGGCACGAAGGCCGGCGACGACGTCATCGCCTATGCGCTGCCGGGCTGAGCGCGCCGGCGCGAAATGCATTTGTGCAAATCTGACGGCAGATTGTCCCGGCAGGCCTCAGGCGTTCGCGCTGCCCTGCCTGAAGCGGTCGAGCGCCGCGTCCACCATGCCCTCGGGGCTGCCGCGCTCGGCGAACTGGCGCCGCAGGTAGCTTGCGTCGCTGCCCTCTCGTGCGACCGCCTCGATGTGCGCCAGGGCCGCCGACGCCCCCAGCGCCTGGGCGTGCGCCTGCAGCCGCCGCACGGTGGCAAGGACATCCTCGCGCAGCGCCACGGTCTCGTAGGTCTTGGGATGCACCACCGTGCCGTCCAGGCCGAAGCGGCACGCCTGGAAGCGGTTGTAGTTGTAGACGAGGTAGTCGTCCTCCTGTGGCGGCGGCTCCGAACGCTCGAGCAGGAAGCGCGACAGCGCCTGGAGGTAGCCCGCGAGCGCGGCCGCGCGCTCGACCGTAAGCGGCGTGTCGCACACCCGCAGCTCGATCGTGCCGTACTCGGGCTTGGGGCGGATGTCCCAGTAGAAGTCCTTCATGCTCTTCACGATGCCGGTGTGGGCCATGCGCGCGAAGAAGCCGCTCTCGAACTCGCTCCAGCGCAGCGTGAACGGCGCGCGCCCGCTCAAGGGAAAGGCGAACACCGAGTTCAGCCGCGCCGAGTTGAACAGCGTGTCCTTGCCCTGCACGAAGGGCGAGGACGCCGCCAGCGCGATGAAGTGCGGCACGTAGCGGTTGAGCGAATGCAGCAGGAAGAGCGCGTCGTCGCCGCTGGCGCAGCCGACGTGCACGTGCTGGCCGAAGATGGTGAACTGCTTGGCCAGGTAGCCGTAGAGCAGCGAGACCTCCTTGAAGCGCGGCTTGGAGAAGATGCGCTGCTCGCTCCACTGCTGGAACGGGTGCGTGCCGCCGCCGCACACGCCCACGTTCAGGCGGTCGCCGGCGTCGAGCAGCGCGTCGCGGATCTGGCGCAGCTGCGACAGCAGGCCGAGGTGCTCGCGGTGCACGTCGGTCGACACCTCGATCATGCTTTGCGTGATCTCGGGCACCACGTTGCCCGGAAAGCGCCGCCGCGCGAGCAGCTCCAGCATGTCCGGGCTGGCGTTGACGAGGTCGAAGTTGCTGAGGCTCACGAGCTGCAGCTCGAGCTCGACGCCGAGCGTGAGCGGCTGCGACGACTTGAAGGGCTCGAGCGCCATCACGCTTCCTGTTCCATGCCTTCGCCGGCTGCGAGCAGCGCGCGCTGCGTCACCACCGGGCCGAGCAACTCCAGCAGCAGCGTGGCCGCCGCCAGCGGCGCGAGCTGGTCGACCAGGTCCACGCCCAGAAACCGCGCCTGCTCCAGCAGCAGGATGACGAACACCGAGATCGGCATCAGCGCGGCGCCCGTGAGCACGCCCTTGCGCCACGAGATGCCGCCGACGCGCGCGAGCGCGCCCACCACCAGCACCTTGGTCGCCAGGCGCACGGCGATCAGGGCCAGCGCCAGGACCAGGCCGCTCGCCACGCGATGCCATTCGATGGTGGCCGACACGAACACGAACAGCACGATGGTGAGCAGGTCGCCCAGAGCGCCGAAGTTGCGCTGCGTCTGGCTGAACGCGACGCGGCGGTGTCTCGCGACGAAGCCGAAGGTGAGCGTGGCCAGCACCGGCGACAGCTTGAACACATGCGAGAGCGCGACCAGCAGCATCACGCCGATGGCGAACGCCACCGTCGCGTCTCGCGTGAGTCGGCCGAAGCGCCGCAGCACCGCCGGCAGCCCGGCGCCGAACACCGCGCCCACGCCGGCCGAGCCGGCCAGCGCCACCAGGCTGTCGGAGACCGCGCGCCAGACGCTGCCCGAGGTCTGGAAGGTCCAGAAGCCCACGATCACCTTGAAGGCGAACACCGCGAGCACGCAGTTGATGGCGGTGAGGTGCAACGCGCGCTCGGTCACCTGCCCCGAGCTGCGCTGCTCGTTGACGACCCGCATCAGCGCCGCCGGCGACGTCGACATCGCCAGCGAGGCGAGCAGCAGCGAGCTCAGCACCGACATGCCGAAGGCCACGGCCAGCGCGTCCACCGCGATGAAGGTGGTAGCGGCTTCGAGCAGCCCCGTCAGGCCGATCCACGGATTGGTGCGCAGCCAGCGCAGGTTCACGCGATAGCCGAATTCGAACAGGATCAGCCCGAAGGCGATGTCGGCGAGCTGCATCGCCAGGCCGGGGCTGGCCGGCGGCAGCAGGCCCAGCTGGCTGTGTCCCAGCAGGAAGCCGGTGAGACCGTACAGGCTGATGCGCGGCAGCGCGCTCCAGCGGTGGCCGATCTCGCCCACGATCCACGCCAGCGCGACCGCCACCGGCCAGGCGAGCCCGGCGCCCAGCGGCTGCAGGTCCAGGTTCACGGTGTCGCCCTTCGGCCGTGCCGGATCAGCGCGGCGCGCCGGGCGAGGTGAGCAAGCGCCGCAGCTCGGCCAGCTTGGCCTTCATGCGGCGCTCGTTGACCGGCCCCATGCGCAGCAGCATGCGCTGCCCCGCCGCCAGCGACTGCAGGGCCGGGTCGTCGAATTCATACAGCACCCAGGGGCGTTCGGGCTGCAGCGGGCCCTTGATGGCCGGCAGGTGCACGTGCAGCGGCCCGTCGGGCTCGGGCGTGGCGAGCAACAGGTCGATCACCTCCACCAGCCGATCGTTGAAGTAGCGCTTCGGATATCCGAGGTCCTCGTAGGCCTGCTGGAACAGCGGATACAGGCGTGCGTAGCTGGCCACCGCCTGGTGCATGTCGACCGTCTCGACCAGCAGCACGAAGGGCGTGTAGCGCAGGCCGTTGTCGGGGCCGATCACGTCGCCGTCGGCGCGATGCTCGACCACGAAGCGCTCGGGCGCCGGGTTGACCGGCCAGACTCGCGTCGGCGCATGGGCGCGCGCGAGGTTGTCGACCGTCGCGACCACGCGCCGCGGAAAATCGTCGAGGAGGAAGGTCGACAGAACCGCCTTGCGTCCGAACAGCTCGATGAGCGCCGACTCGACGTCCAGCGGCGCCGGCGCGGATGCCGCCGGAGCCGCCGCCTCCACCGGATATCGGATGGCGGGCTGCGACGGCGCCGATGCCGGCGCAGCCGGTGGCGGTGCCGCCGCGGCCTGCGCGGGGGGCGGCGGACTCGGCCGCGTCTGGAACCACCACAGCGCCGCGCCGCCGGCCAGGACCACCACCCACAGCGCCACCACCATCATCCAGGTCTTCTTCACCGGCGAATGCTCCATGCCCGACGCGGGAGGCATGCGTGCCCGGCTCCGCGTCGATTTTGTTTTGTCCAAATGTACAGGATTGCCCGCGACGAACGAGCCGCGCAGCTCAGATGTCGGCCAGCGGCACGCCGCCCGCGGCCTCGTCGACCTCGAGCCGCTCGATCAGCCGGCCCAGGTCGGCCTCGAGCCGCTTGAGGGTCTTGTCGTCCAGCGAGGCCAGCGCGTCCGGCAGCACGCCGGCGAACGGGCCGGGGCTGCGCTTGAGCACGCGCGCGCCCGCCGGCGACAGGCGCAGCTGGACCGCGCGGCGGTCGGCATCGTCCTTGGACGCCACGATGTAGCCCTGCTCGGACAGTGCGCGGATCAGGTTGCTCGCGGTCGACTGGTGGATGTTCATCGCGTCGGCCAGGCCGCCCGCGCCGATGGCCGGCGTGTCGCGGATGACGCTCAGCGCCCAGACCTGCGCGCCGCCCAGCCCAACCCGCTTCTCGACCTGCTGGAAATGCGTCTTCACGGCGTTGAACACCTGGCGGAACTGCCGCAGGACGCGCACGGATGCTTCGTCATCCGGCACCCGTGGCGTACGGCGTGTTCGTGTCGCGGATGTCTTGCGTGCGCTCGGCTCGGTCATGGCGAAATCATATCGGCGCGCCGCCGCGCGCACCGAGCGCGCGTGGCCGGCTACTGGAACACCACCGCGCCGAACGAGGGCGACACGAAGGTGATGCGCATGCCCAGTCGGCGGCCGTCGGTGGCGATGGCGTAGCAGTCGTACTCGCGGTCGCCGGTGGACACGCCGTTCAGGTCCTGGAAGTCGGTGTTGATGCACAGGTAGGCGGCGGTGACGCTGCCCGGCACCTGCTCGAGCGACCAGGTCGTGTGGGTGCGGCCTGCGGCCACGCCGGTGCTGTCGTAGTGCACCGAGTCGTACAGCAGGCCGCCCATGCCGATGGTGGCGGTGAACGGGTACGGCGCGTGGGTGCTCGCGATCGCCTGGTTGCCCGCGCTGTCGATGAGGCCGTAGAAGAGGTGCGAGGCGAGGTCGAGGTAGTCGTCCTCGTAGGACGTGGTGACCGCGCCCGCGGCGGTGAGCGTGGCGGTGCGCCGGAAGCGATTGAGGATGCCGAAGCTCGAGAAGGCCGCATCGGGCAGCGCGGTGTGGGCCGCCTCCAGCGTGGCCGGCGTGCCTGCGATGTCGCCGTACAGCGTGAACACTTCGCTCGCGGTGGCGATGCCGAACGCCGCGGCGGCCACGTCGAAGCTCGCCGACGGCGGCGGCGGGGGCGGCGGCGCATCGGAGCCGCCGCCCCCGCAGCCGGCCAGCACCAGGGCGAGGGCGAGCGAAGCGAGACGGCGCAATCCCAGGCGGGCGGACATGATGAGACTCCTTGAATCCAGGTCCATTGAAGTGACTCTAGGAGAGCCCCTGCCGGGCGCATTGCGATCGCTCAATGGCGCCGGCCCGGGTTGTGGCCGGCGCGCCGCCGACCTATGCTGCGCATTCCAGCCACCAGGGAAATGCGCCATGTCTTTCCGATTGCCGCTGCAAGGAATGATGGGGGCGTGCTGCGCGGCCCTCTTGCTGTCGACCGCCTGCGCCGCGGTGGACGCGCCCGCGCCCGCGTCCGTCCCCGCCACGCGTGTTCGCGTGCCGCCGCCGCGCATCGTCATCGAGCCGGCCGACGTGAGCGTCGCGCCGGGAGCGAGCACCACCCTGACCGCCGAGACGGGTGGCGGCGAAGCGATCCTCTTCTCGGCGGACTGGTCGATTGCCGAGGGCGCCGCGGGCGGCAGCCTCGGCACGCCGGCCCCCGACCCGGCCACGCCGCGGCGCACCAGCGTCGTCTACACCGCGCCGGCGCAGCCGGGCGGCCCCTATCACGTGGTGGCGACGATCCGCGGGCGGCCCGAAGTACGTGCCGTCGCGACCGTGACGGTCAGCCGCTGACGCCGGGACCTCTCAGGCCACCTGCTCGATCAGTGCGGGGTCGTCCGCATGATCGAGCAGGATGCTGCGCACCCAGCCCTGCCAGCTCTCGGCGAAGGCGCGACGCGCAGGCGCCGGCGCATCGGGCGCCATCGCCTCTTGCATCAACCCGCGCAGCGCGGGCGGCCGCGACACCGCGTCGGCATGGTGGACGAACTCGGCCGACTCGCCGCTGTCGATGCGGGTGAAGCGGATGTCGCCCGTCATGGGCACGCCGAAGCGCAGCAGGTCGTTGCGCGCGAAGCGCCCGCCCAGTCCCTTGAAGCCGCCTTCGCCGGCCGCGCCGGTGATCAAGCCCGCCACGCCGGCGATGACGCCGGCGACGCCCTCGTGCGCCTGCTGCCGCAATTCGACCCGCACCTCGCCGCGACGCGGCAGCCCCTGCGGGTACAGACGCGCCAGCGCGGCGCGGGTCGTGAGATAGGCGCCGGCCACGGTGGGGCAGGAATGGCCGGCGAGTCTCACCGCGTCGGCATAGTGATACTCGATGCTGCCGTCCGACGCGGCACCGAGGAATTCGGCCAGCGGGTCGTTGACGGTGATGGCAGGCACGGAGTCGAAGAAGTCGGGCAAGCTCATGGTGTGTTCCTTCATCGCTTGGCGGCCGCGCCCGCACGCGAGGGCTTCGGCATGGCGATCGCCGCGGCGCGCGGCGTGAACGCGATGTCCGACAACGTGGCCGCGTCGAGTTCCTTGAAGTAGGCGCGCAGCGCGTTGTCGAACACCTGCTTCAAGCGGCAGCTGGGCGTGAGGGTGCAGGTGTTGGTGCGTCCGTCGAAGCATTCGACGAGCCGGAAGTCGGTCTCGGCGCCGCGCACCACGTCGCCCACGCGGATCGCGTCCGGCTCCTTGAGCAGGCGCAAACCGCCGCCGCGCCCGCGGGTCGTCTCGATCAGGCCCTGCCGTGCGAGATCGTTCACGATCTTCATCAGGTGGTTCTTGGACACGCCGTAGTGCTCGGCCAGTTCCGCGATGGTGACGAGCCGGTCCCGATGGCTCACGCAGTACATCAGCACGCGCAAGGTGTAGTCCGTGTATTCAGCAAGGCGCATGGGATTCCCCAAAGATGCATGCAGTGTATTGATTTGACGAGCGTCATGCTTTAACATGCATTTGTCGTGCATCTTAAAGCAAGCCCGGCGCGCCGGGACACCAACGAACCGTTTTTTTCGATGCCATGAAGTCACACGTTCTGCCGATCGTCCAGAGTGCACCGCCGCCCGCCGCAGCGGCCCGCGGCCTGCCTCTGCTGCGGCTGGGCTTTCGGCCGTTCTATCTCGGCGCGGCGGTCTTCGCGGCGCTGGCCGTGCCGCTGTGGGTCGCCGTCTTCCTCGGCCGTGTCACGCTCGCGCTGGCGGTGCCGCCGGTGCTGTGGCATGCCCACGAGATGCTGTTCGGCTTTGCGCTCGCGGTGATCGTCGGCTTCCTGCTGACCGCGGGCAAGGCCTGGACGGGCCTGCCCACGCCGCGCGGCGGCTTCCTCGGCGCGCTGGCCGCGCTGTGGGTGGCCGCGCGCGTGGCCGCGCTGGTGGCGCCGTACGCGGTGTACGCCGTGCTCGACCTGGTGCTGCTGCCGGTGGTGGCCGCCGTCTTCGTCGACGTGCTCGTGCGCGCACGCAACCGGCGCAACCTGCCGCTGGCCATGATCCTCGTCCTGCTGTCGCTGGCCAACCTGGTGTTCCACCTCGCGGTGATGGGCACCATCGAGCTGCCGGCCGTCGATGCGTTGTACGCCGCGCTGGCGCTGATCGTGATGATCGAGTGCGTGATCGCCGGCCGCGTGATCCCGGCCTTCACCACCAACGCCACGCCGGGGCTCGTCCTGCGCGCGCGCCCTCGCCTCGAGGCCGCGACGCTGGCCGTGACCGCGATCGCGCTGGCCTCATGGGTGTTCCTGCCGCCGAGCCGCTTCTCCTCGCTCGCCTTCGCGGTGGCGGCGGCGCTGCACCTGCATCGCCAATGGCGCTGGCAACCGTGGGTCACCCGCAAGCGTCCGATCCTGTGGATCCTGCAGGCCGCCTATGCGTGGATTCCGATCGGCTTCGTTCTGCTCGCGCTGGCACAGGCCGGCCTGATCGTCACCTCGGCCGGCGTGCACGCCTTGGCCGTGGGTGCCACCGGCGGACTCATCATCGGCATGATCACGCGCACCGCGCGCGGCCACACCGGCCGGCCGCTGAAGGCTTCGAGGCCCGAGGTGCTGGCCTACGCGCTGGTGCTGGGCGCCGCGCTGGTGCGCGTGCTGCCGCCGCTGGTGGCTCCACAACTTCTCCCGCACGCGCTGGTGTGCGCCGCCGTCGCCTGGTGCGCCGCCTTCGCGATCTACCTCTTCATCTATGCGCCGTGGCTCGTCACGACCCGCGCCGACGGCAAGGACGGCTGACGCCGCCCGCCGCCCCTTTTCGTTCGACTCTCGCCAAGAAAGAAAGGCCTTCCATGTCCTCCTCCGTCGCCACCACCATCGACGTGCGCACCATCCCGCCGCGCGAGCGCCATCCGCTCATCCTCGGCACCTTCGACGCGCTCAAGCCGGGCGAGGCCCTGCAGCTGGTGAACGACCACGACCCCGAGCCGCTCTATTACCAGTTCCAGGCGCGCTCGCCGGGCAGCTTCGAGTGGGCCTACCTCGAGTCCGGCCCGCAGGTGTGGCGGGTGCAGATCAGCAAGACGCTGGCCGGGGCGAATGCCGCGGGCGGCGAAGACTCCTGCTGCTCGGGCGGCGCCTGCTGCGGTTGAGCGGGCCGGAGCGCGGCCATGACCTTCGTCGTCACCGAGGCGTGCATACGCTGCAAGTACACCGACTGCGTCGACGTGTGTCCGGTCGACGCCTTCCGTGAAGGGCCGAACTTCCTCGTCATCGATCCGAACGAGTGCATCGACTGCGCCGTGTGCGTGCCCGAATGCCCGGTCGAGGCGATCTACGCCGAGGAAGACGTGCCGGCCGACCAGCGCGATTTCACGCCGCTCAACGCCGAGCTCGCCCGCAGCTGGAAGCCGATCACGAAGAAGAAGGCCGCCCTGCCCGACGCCGACGAGTGGGCCGACAAGAAGGACAAGCGGCCCGAGCTGAAGCGCTGAGCGCCGAGGCTCGCACGACGCGCCGCGGGGGCTTGCCCGCCTCGGCGCGGCATTCCCTTTTGTCACGCACCCGCGACCTGCCACCTCCAATGATCGAGGAATTCCCGTGAACACTGTCGCCATCCTGCTGTCGGCGTTCGTGCTGTCGTTCGTCGCGCTGCTGGCCTTCATCTGGTCGCAGCGCAAGGGACTGTTCGACCGCAGCAGCCGCGGCGCCGAAGTGATCTTCGCGCCGGGCGAGATCGGCCGCGTCGAGGAGCCGGCCGCCTCGCCCGCGGCGCAAGGACAGCTGCAAGGCGCCATCGACGATGCGGCCAAGCACGGCGGCGGCCACACCGACGCCGACGAACTGGTCGAGCGCGCGCGCGCCGACGCATCGACGCGCCCGCTCGTGTTCTTCTTCTTCTGCTGCGCCGTGGTCTGGCTGCTGGTGGCTTCGGCCGCAGGGCTCACCGCGTCGATCAAGCTGCACGAGCCGGACTGGCTGGTGCAGCAGGCCTGGCTCACGTTCGGCCGCATCCGCACCATCCACCTGAACGCGGTGGCCTACGGCTGGGCGCCGATGGCGGGCCTGGGCATCGCGATGTTCGTGATCCCGCGGCTTTTGAAGACGCCGTTGATCGGCGCGCGCTACGCCTTCGTCGGCGCGGTGCTCTGGAACGCCGCGCTGATCGCCGGCTTGGGCAGCGTGGCCGCGGGCATCAGCGACGGCCTCGAATGGCTGGAGATCCCCTGGCAGATCGACATCCTGTTCGCGCTCGGCGGCGCGCTCATCGCCACGCCGCTGGTGTTCACGCTGGTCAACCGCCGCGTCGATCATCTGTACGTGTCGGTGTGGTACATGGCCTGCGCGCTCTTCTGGCTGCCGGTGCTGTTCATCGTCGCCAAGATGCCGGGGCTGCACCACGGCGTGCAGCAGGCTGCCATGAACTGGTGGTTCGGCCACAACGTGCTGGGCCTGTTCTACACGCCGCTCGCCTTGGCCTCCGTCTACTACTTCCTGCCCAAGGTGATCGGCCGGCCGATCCAGTCGTACAACCTGTCGCTGCTGGGCTTCTGGGGCCTCGCCTTCTTCTACGGGCAGGTCGGCGGCCACCACCTGATCGGCGGGCCGGTGCCGCAATGGATGGTCACGCTGTCCATCGTGCAGAGCATGATGATGATCATCCCGGTGGCCGCGTTCACGGTGAACCAGTACCAGACGCTGCAGGGCCGCCTGTCGGCGCTGCGCTTCTCGCCGACGCTGCGCTTCATCGGCATCGGCGGCCTGATGTACACCGCCAGCTCGGTGCAGGGCTCCTTCGAGGCGCTGCGCAGCGTCAACGCCGTCACGCACTTCACGCACTACACCGTCGGCCACGCGCACCTCGGGCTGTACGGCTTCGTGAGCTTCGTGTTCTTCGGCGCGATGTACTTCGTGATGCCGCGCATCACGGCGCGCGAGTGGCCCTTCCCCTGGATGATCTCGGCGCACTTCTGGCTGGTCATGCTGGGCATCGCGACCTACTTCTGGAGCCTCACCATCGGCGGCTGGCTTCAGGGCGAGGCGATGCTCGACGCGGCGCGCCCCTTCATGGACTCGGTGGCGGTGACCCTGCCCTACCTCAAGGGGCGCAGCGTCGGCGGCGCGCTCATGGTGCTCGGGCACCTCGTGTTCGCCGCGCATTTCGTGGCGATGGCATTGAACCTGGGGCCGCGGCGGGAGCAGGCGGCGCGCCTCGCACCACGCGCTCTCAACGCGGAGGCCGCACGATGAAAAGCGAGATCAAGCTCGTCTCCGGCGCGATGGTGATGCTGGCGCTGTCGACCAGCGCGCTGGTGGTGCTGCCCTACTTGCAGGTGCACGACGTCAAGCCCTCGCCCGGGCTCAAGCCCTACGGCAGCGCCGAGTTGCGCGGGCGCGAGGTGTACATCGCCAACGGCTGCGTGTACTGCCACTCGCAGCAGCCGCGCGCCAAGGAGTTCGCGCCCGACTACTCGCGCGGGTGGGGGCGCGCCACCGTGGCCGGCGACTACGCCTACGACCAGCCGCACCTGCTGGGCACCATGCGCACGGGCCCGGACCTGATGAACATCGGCGTGCGCCAACCCAGCGCGCAATGGCACCTGGGTCACCTGTACCAGCCTCGTGCCTACACGCCGGGCAGCATCATGCCCTCGTACCCCTACCTGTTCGAGGCCAAGGCGCGTGCCGAGAAGGACGACCTCGTCGTCTCGCTGCCCGCCGGCACCGCGCCCGCCGGCCAGGTGGTGGTGGCGCGACCGGAGGCGGCCGACCTCGTGAAGTACCTCCTGTCGCTGGACCGCAGCTATCCGGTCGTGGCCGCGCCCGCGGCTGCCGCCTCCGCCGCCCCCGCCAAGTCATGAACCAGCCCAGTCTTCGGAGCGCCCGATGAACCCGCCTCGAATCCAGCCCCAGCAGCGGCGCGAAAACCCCGAACCAGAGGAAGCCGCCAACCCGATGCCGTGGGTGGTGATGCTGCTCACCGCGCTTCTGCTGACCTTCGGCGTCGTCTACCTCGCTCGCTCGTCGATCGCCACCCCGCCCGCGTGGGGCGACGGCCGCTCCGCCGCCGAGTTGCAGGGCGCGACACCCGCGGCGCCGGGCGCGACCGTGGACGGCGCGGCGGTGTTCGCCTCGCGCTGCGCCGCCTGCCATCAGGCGGGCGGCACCGGTCTGCCCGGCGTGTTCCCGCCGCTGGCCGGCTCCGAATGGGTGGCCGGCGCCGACACGCGGCTGGCCGCCGCCGTACTGCACGGCATCAACGGGCCGATCAGCGTCAAGGGCAGCACCTACAACGGCGCCATGCCGGCCTTCGGCGCGCAGTTGCAGGATGCCGAACTCGCGGCCGTGCTCACCCACATCCGCAGCCACTGGGGCAACAGCGCGGCCGCCGTGAGCGCCGACACCGTCGCGTCGATGCGCAAGCAGACGGCGTCGCGCACCGAGCCGTTCAAGGGCGGCGCCGAGCTCGAAGGCGTGAAGTAGGGGCAGCAGAACATGGCCACTGCGCGCGACACGTTGGCACGGCGGCTGAGCGCCGCGCTGTGTGCCGCGCTGCTGGGCGCCTTCGGCTGGGGCCTGGCGCGCTACACCGGCGGATTCGAGCTCTGGACCTTCGAGGCGCGGCGCCAGGCCTTGCTGCAACAAGGCGCCCTGCGTGCCGCGCCGGTGGCGCTGCGCGATCAGCAGGGCGAGGCGTCCACGCCGTGGCACGACGGCGGCGACGCCGCGCCCGCCGTCTACCTGGTGGATTTCATCTACACCCGCTGCCCCGGTGTGTGCCGCGTGCTGGGTAGCGAGTTCCAGCGCATGCAGCAGGAGCTGGCCGCGCAGCCGACCCGCGCCGCGGGCACGGTGCGACTGCTGTCGCTGTCCTTCGACGTCGAGCACGACGACCCCACGCAGCTGCGCCGCTACGCCGCATCGCTGCACGCCGATCCCGCGTACTGGAGCTTTGCGGCGCCGGCCACCGATCGCGATGCGCGTGTGCTGCTGCGTTCGCTCGGCGTGGTGGTCGTGCCCGACGGGGACGGCGGCTTCGTCCACAACGGCGACATCCACCTGCTCGACGCACGCGGCAGGCTGCGCGGGCTGTACGAGGCCGACCAGTGGCCGCAGGCGCTGGCCGATGCGAGGCGCCTGGCCGGCGCCAAGGGCGAATCGCGATGACGCGCCGGCCTGCCCGCGCGCTGCCGTGGCTGTTCGCGCTGCTGCCTCTCGCGCTGGGCTGGCCTGCGCTGCGCCACCTGGTCGAAAGCCGGATGGCGCTGCACATGCTGCTGGAGTTTCCCGCGCTGCTCGCCGCCGGCGCGTCGGCCAGCGTGCTGGCGGCTCGCCAGCCGGTGTTGCGTCAGGTGCTGCGCGCGGGCGCCTTGCTCGACTGGCGCGGCTGGACCGGCGCGACGCTGACCAGCCTGGTGGCGCTCACGTGGATGATCCCCTCGGCGCTCGATGCGTCCTTGCTGTCGGGCACGGTGGAGTCCGCCAAGCTGGCCAGCTGGTGGATGGCCGGCGCGGTGCTGGCCGGCAGCGTGCGGCGCATGGACCCCGAGGTGCTGCTCTTCTTCGTCGGCAACCTGGCGTGGATGAGCGCCAGCGCCGGCATGCTCTACCTGGACGCGCCGCTGCGCCTGTGCGTGAACTACC
>DATFAY010000062.1:0-5417 GCA_035254085.1 Piscinibacter sp. | reverse complement strand
CAGCAGCGCCTCGGTGTACGGGTGGTGCGGCGCGTCGAAGAGCTCGGGCACGCGTGCCGTCTCGACCACCTGCCCGGCGTACATCACCAGCACCCGCTGCGCCACCTCGGCCACCACGCCGAGGTCGTGCGTGATCAGCATCAGCGCCATGCCGCGCTCGCGCTGCAGCCGCAGCAGCAGCGCGAGCATCTGCGCCTGGATGGTCACGTCGAGCGCGGTGGTCGGCTCGTCGGCGATCAGGAGACGCGGGTTGCAGGCGATGGCCATCGCCACCATCACCCGCTGGCTCATCCCGCCGGAAAGCTGGTGCGGAAAAGCCGCGAGGCGCCGCTCGGCGTCCGGGATCTCGACCGCGCGCAGGAGATCCAGCGCCCGAGCGCGCAAGGCCTTGCGCGAGCCGCCTTCGTGGATGCGCAGCGTCTCGGTGAGCTGGTACTCGACCGTGAAGCAGGGGTTGAGGCTGGTCATCGGGTCCTGGAAGATCATTGCGATCTCGCGGCCCAGCATGGCGCGCCTCGCCCGTTCCGGCAGGGTCAGCAGGTCGCGCCCGTCGAATTGCAGCCGCTCGGCGCGCACGCGCCCGGGCTCGTCGATCAGGCCCATGAGCGCCAGCGCGGTGACGCTCTTGCCCGAGCCCGACTCGCCGACGATGCCGACCACCTCGCCGGCATCGATCGCGAGGCTCACGCCGTCGACCGCCTTGAAGGGATGGGCCTCGCTGCCGAATTCGACATCGAGTCCGCGGACTTCGAGCAGCGGTGCCGTCATCGCTTCAGCTTGGGGTCGAGTGCGTCGCGCAGGCCGTCGCCCATCAGGTTGAAGGCCAGCACCGACACCAGGATCGCGAGGCCGGGCAGCGTGATCACCCACCAGGCGCTCTGGATGAACTCCAGCGCGCTGGCGAGCATGGAGCCCCACTCCGGGGTCGGCGGCTGGGCGCCCAGGCCGAGGAAGCCGAGCGCCGCCGCGTCGAGGATGGACGAGGAAAAGCCCAGCGTCGCCTGCACGATCAGCGGCGCGGCGCAGTTGGGCAGTACGGTATCGAACATCAGGCGCAAGGTGCCGGCGCCGGCGATGCGTGAGGCGGCGACGTAGTCCTTGGCGAGCTCGCCGATCACCGCCGCGCGCGTGAGGCGCACGAAGTGCGGCAGCATCACGATCGCGATCGCGTACATCGCGTTCATCAGGCCGGGGCCCAGGATGGCAACGATGGCCACCGCCAGCAGCAGGCTGGGCAGCGCCAGCATGATGTCCATCAGCCGCATGATGGTGTACTCGACGCCGCCGCGGAAGAAGCCCGCCAGCAGGCCGAGCAGGACGCCGCCACTCAAGGAAAGGCCCACCGAGACGACGCCGATCAGCAGGTCCAGCCGCGTTCCGTGGATCAGCCGCGAGAGCACGTCGCGTCCGACCGGGTCGGTGCCGAGCAGGAAGCGGTGGCCGCCCACCGGCGTCCACGACGGCGGCTGCAGGAAGGCGTCGCGGAACTGCTCGCTCGGCGAATAGGGCGCGATCACGTCGGCCAGCAGCGCGCACAACACCATCGCGGCCACGACGACCAGCCCGATCATCGCGCCGCGGTTGCGGCGGAAGTCGCGCCACAGCTCGACCCAGGGCGAGGGCGGCGCGAGCAGTTCGATGGTGGTGTCCGTCATCGCCAATAGACGCGATCAAGCGGCCGCCGCGGATCCGGCTTCGCCGGTCCGCTGGTGGCGCCCCCTTGAGGGGGAGCGCCGAAGGCGCTTCGGGGGTGGGTCATTGATGTCGAATCCGGGGGTTGATGACGCCGTAGAGCAGGTCGACGCAGAGGTTGACCACGATGATGATCGAGGCCGACAGCAGGATGCCGCCTTGCACCGCAGGGTAGTCGCGGCGGTGGATCGCCTCGACCAGCCACTTGCCGATGCCCGGCCAGGCGAAGGTGGTCTCGGTGAGGATCGCGCCGGCCAGCAGCACGCCCACTTGCAGGCCGATGGTCGTGACCACGGGGATCAGCGCATTGCGCAAGGCGTGGATGCCGACCACGCGGAAAGTCGATGCGCCCTTGGCCCGCGCCGTGCGCACGTAGTCCTCGCGCAGCACCTCGAGCATCGACGAGCGGGTCATGCGCGCGATCACGGCCATCGGGATGGTGCCCAGCACGATCGACGGCAGCACCAGGTGCGACAGCGCGCTCTTGAAGGCGCCCGGGTCAGACGACAGCAGCGAGTCGATCAGCATGAAGCCCGTCACCGGCGGCACGTCGTATTCGATCGCGATGCGCCCGGACACCGGCGTCCAGCCCAGCGTCACCGAGAAGGTGAGGATGAGCAGCAGGCCCCACCAGAAGATCGGCATCGAATAGCCGGTGAGCGAGGCGCCCATCACCGAGTAGTCGAGCACGGTGTTGCGCTTCATCGCCGCCAGGATGCCCGCCGGCAGGCCGATCGCCAGCGCGAGCAGGATGGCCACCAGCGACAGCTCCACCGTGGCGGGAAAGCGCGCGATGAACTCGCCGAACACCGGCTCGTGCGTGATGGTCGAGAGCCCGAGGTCGCCATGCAGCGCCTTCCACAGGTACTCGCCGTACTGCACGTGCAGCGGCCGGTCCAGGCCGAACTCGTGCAGCAGCCGCGTGTAGCGCTCGGGCGCCATGCCGTGCTCGCCGGACAGCGCTTCCACCGGATCACCCGGCAGCAGGCGGATCAGCGCGAACACCAGCAAGGTGATGCCGAGGAAGGTCGGCACCACCAGGGCGAGGCGCTTGAGGAGAAAAGAGAACATCGGGCCGTGTCATCCCGGCGAAAGCCGGGATCCATCACCGCAGTACCGACACGCGTGGATCCCGGCTGTCGCCGGGATGACGGTGTTTGTCGCCAGCATGTCGCGTTCGGGATGCCCTGCAGGCTACTTCGGGCTGACCAGGTCCACCTTGTTGAAGAAGTGGTGCGCGGTGGCGTCCATCTTGTAGCCGACCACTTCCTTGCGAACCGGATCGAAGCGCACCGAGTGCGCGATCGGCACCCAGGGGGCTTCTTCGTGGACGATCTCCTGTGCCTTCATGTACAGCGCGGCGCGCTCGGACTGCTTGGTGACCAGCTTGGCCTTGAGCACCAGGTCCTCGAAGTCCTTGTTGCACCAGCGCGAGACGTTGCCGCCGCCCTTGACGGCCGAGCATCCCAGCAGCGGCACGAAGAAGTTGTCGGGGTCGCCGTTGTCGCCCGACCAGCCGAACATCATGGCGTGCTGCTCGCCTGTCTTGCTGCGCTTGCGGTACTCGCCCCACTCGAAGGTCAGCAGCTTGGTCTTGACGCCGATCTTTTCCCAGTCGGCCTGGATCAGCTCGGCCATGCGCTTGCCGTCGGGGTTGTAGGGCCGCGTGACCGGCAAATACCACAGCTCCACCTCGGCGCCGCTCGGGTAGCCCGCCTTGGCCAGGAGCGCCTTGGCCTGCGCGGGGTCGTAGGGATAGTCCTTGACCTTGTCGTTGTAGGACCACAGCGTCGGCGGGATCGGGTTCTTGGCCGGCTGGCCGGCACCCTGGAACACCGCGTCGAGGATGGCCTTCTTGTTGACCGCCATGTTCAGCGCCTGGCGCACCAGCTTGTTGTCGAAGGGCTTCTTCTCGACGTTGAAGGCGATGTAGCCGACGTTCAACCCGTTCTGCTGAACGAGGTTGATGGCCGGGTCCTGCTTCATCAGGGCCACGTCGGCCGGCTTGGGGAAGGCCATCACGTGGCATTCGCCGGTCTTGAGCTTGGCGTAGCGCACCGAGGCGTCGGTGGTGATCGAGAACACGAGGTTGTCGATCTTCGGCCGGCCGCCCCAGAAGTGGTCGTTGGCCTTGTAGCGGATGACCGCGTCCTTCTGGTACGAGACGAACTGGAACGGGCCGGTGCCCACCGGGTCGCGGTCGAACAGCTCGAGCGTGCCGGCGGCCTTCATCTTCTCGGCGTACTCGGCGGAAAGGATGGAGGCGAAGTCCATCGCCATGTTGGCCAGGAAGGGCGCCTCCGGCTTCTTGAGCACGAACTTCACCGTCATCGCGTCGACCTTCTCGACGTGGTCGACGATGTCCTTCATGCCCATGTCCTCGAAGTACGCGTAGGTCTGGCCCGGCGCCGTCTGGTGGAACGGATGCTTGGGGTCGGCCATGCGGTTGTACGAGAACAGCACGTCGTAGGCGTTGAAGTCGCGCGTGGGCTTGAACTTGTCGGTGCTGTGGAACTTGACGCCGTGGCGCAGCTTGAAGGTGTAGGTCAGGCCGTCCTTCGAGGCGGTCCAGCTCTCGGCCAGGCCCGGCACGATGTTGGTGGTGCCCAGCTCGAACTCGACCAGCCGGTTGAACATCGGCACCGACACCGCGTCGAAGGTGGTGCCCGTGGTGAAGTACTGCGGGTTGAATCCTTCGGGGCTGCCTTCGGAGCAGTAGACCAGGGTCTTGGCCGCGAGGGCGGAGCCGGCGCAGGCGATCAGTGCGCCGGCGACGAGGGCCTTGAACGTGAAGCCGCGTGTTTTCATCGGGTGGTCCTGAAAGTGGCGGGGAGCGTGGAAGCCATGGCCGCCTTGTGGGCGGCAAGGGCGCGATCATAGCCCGCGGGCATCGCCGTTTCCTCAGGGGAAACTGCAAGTGGTCTAGGTCACCTGCGCGCGAGCGCCGGCGGTTTCGCTCCTCAGCGCGAGGGCACCACCGCGCTCAGCACCACCAGCCAGAACGGCGCCGTCAGCACGAAGCCGAAGGTCGAGAAGACGATCGCCGCGGTGGCCTCGGCTTCGAGGGTCTCGTAGCGCTGCGAGAAGATGAGCGCATTGGAGCCCACCGGCAGCGACGCCGCCATCACGATCACCGCCAGCGGCAGCCCCTCCAGGCCCATGCCCCAGTGGCCGACGACGAGCACCACCGCCGGCAGCGCCAGCAGCTTGAGCAGCGCGAGCATGATCGCCCCGCGCGCCGCGCCGCCCACGCCGTAGTACGCGAGCGACATGCCGATCAGCACCAGGCACAGCGGCACCACGGCCTGCGACATGGTCTGCAGCGTCTCGTCGGCCAGCGCGGGCAGCGGCGGCAGCAAGGCGTTCCACAGCAGCCCCGCCAGCACCGGCAGCACCACCGGATGGATGATCGTGTTGCGCGCAGTCGTGGCCAGCGTGGCGAACAGGTGCGCGTTGGCATGGCCGAGCTGGCGGCGCTCGCGCGCGAGGTCGAGCTCGACCAGCGCCGTGAGCACCGTCAACAGCGTGAGCGCATGCAGGCTGATGATGGTGATGTGGATCGCGAGCCCTGCCTCGCCGAACAGCGCGGTCACGATCGGCACGCCGATCTGCAGCGTGTTGCCGAAGGTCGCCGAGATCGCGCGCACGCTGGGCGCCGCCGCCGGCAGCGCTGCGCGGCGGTTGGAACGGCGCTGCCAAAGGTACACCGCCGCGAGCATGAGCAG
>DATFAY010000061.1:0-14533 GCA_035254085.1 Piscinibacter sp. | reverse complement strand
CATGCTGTCGAGCAGGCGGTGATAGAAGTCGACGCCGGCCTGGTTGAGCGCGCCGTCGCCTTGCGGGTACAGCCGCGGCCACGAGATGGACAGCCGGTAGTGCCGCACGCCGAGCGATCGCATCAGCGCGAAGTCCTCGTCGAAGCGATGGTAGTGGTCGCAGGCGACGTCGAGCGTGTCGCCGCCGGCCACCTTGCCGGGGATGCGCGCGAAGTGGTCCCAGATCGACTCGCCCTTGCCGTCTTCGAAAGCTGCGCCTTCGATCTGCGCGGACGCGGCGGCCACCCCGAAGACGAACTGCGGCGGGAAAGGGCTGGAATAGGTGAAGGTACTCAAGGAATTCATGGGGACAGAAGCCTTTGCAGCACCGGTGCGATCGCGGTCGCCCACATCCCGTAGCCCTTCTCGCTCAGGTGCAGAAGGTCGGGCATCAGGTCGCGCGACAGGGTGCCGTCGCGGGCGGTGAAGATTTCGTTGATGTTGAGGAAGAACACGCGCTGGTTGTCGGCGTATCCGGAGATCAGGCCGTTGACGCGGTCGTTGATCCGGCGCAGCCGGCTGCTGGGAAGCTCGTCGCGCGGGAAGATCGCGAGCAGCAGCACCTTGGCCTGCGGCTGGCGCGTGCCGATTTCCTCGATCAGGCGCTTGATGCCTGCCGCGATGGCGCGCGGATCCTCCTGCCGATGGCCGGTGTTGTTGGTGCCGATCATCAGCACGACGGCCTTGGGTTTCATGCCGTCGAGCTCGCCGTGCTGCAGCCGCCACAGCACGTTCTCGGTGCGGTCGCCGCTGAAGCCCAGGGCCACGGCGTCGTATTTCGCGAAATGCTGCTCCCAGGCGCGGCGGCCCTCGTTCTCCCAGCCCTGCGTGATCGAGTCGCCGACGAAAACGACCTGCGGACGGCGGCCGGACGCCACGAGCTCGCGCACCTGCTTGAGCTTCTCCTCGTGCCGCGGCATCCACCAGTCGAGCGACCAGACCTCCTCCTGCGGGCGCGGCGTCACCGACTCCAGGCGATAGTCGACGCATTCGACGTTCGGCCTGCCGTGCCGCACGATGCGCACATTGGCGATCGCGACCTCGCCGCTGCCGCTGCTGTCGACGACAAAGGGCTGCGTGACGGCGCTGAAATCGTTGCCGTCGCGCTCGAAGCAGCGCAGCGGCAGCGCCACGTGCTGCCAGCCCCGGCCCTGCAGCGCGCGCGAGGGCACGACGTAATTGATCGTGCGGCCGCAATCGGGGCCGCAACCCATGGCGAAGCTGAGGCCGGCCTTGGCCATGTCGACGGCGTTCAGGTCGAACTCGATGGTGCCGTCGGGCACGTAGGGCCGCAGGTCCAGGGGTTTGCTGGCCACGAAGCGCAGGTTGGCGGACCAGGCGTCTTTCCAGCGCATGGTCAGCGCGTCGTGCCGGGTGCTCTTGTCGCTCCTGCGCAGCGTGACGCGGCTGTCGGCCACGTCGGGGTTCACGGGGCCGATGCTCACGCTGTCGCCGGCGAGCGGCTGGTCATGGTCAGCGAAGCCGGCCACGTGCACCCGCAGCGTCGGGTGAGGCCGCCCGGCGTAGAGCAGCAGATCGCCGGCATCGGCCATCGCTGGCGGCGATGCACATGCCGACAGCGCAGCGATGACGAGTGCGCGTTGCATCAGTAGCGCCCCATGCGGACCTTGAGCACCGTCGGCCGCGCGGGCAGGTTCAGGCCCCAGTCGACCTGGTCGCCGTTCCAGTTGCGCTCCATGACCCACTTGCCCGCGGCATCGAAGCTGCCCTGCTCGGCGCGCGCGATCATCTGGCCGTTGCCTTGCTGCACGGCGGAGTCGATGCGCAGGCGCGCGTACTGGCCGACGATCACGAACTCGTCGTCCGCGATCTGGGCGATTGCCACGCCGCCTTGGACCTGGTCCGCGTACGGCGGTTTCTCCTTGGCGTTGCCCGCCCACTCCTTCTCCCCGAACTGCCACTGGCCGAACTGGACGGTGAACTTCCAGCCCTTCATCACGATCGTCTGGTCGGCATGGTCATCGCCCTCGGCCACGCCGCGGGTGCGGCCCTCGAAGGCCCAGCGCGCCCATTGCCGCTGCATCGGGGCGAAGGCGGCATAGATGGCGCCAAACGGCTCGACCATGCGCTTGTCGGCGAACCGGGCGCCGAGCGGGAAGTTGGAATAGTTGAAGTAGTCGATGCCGAAGGGGCTCACGCCGATCGAGCCGTGTCCGAGGATCGAATACACGTAGCGCACGTGCTGCGGCGCGTTGCCCAGCTCCGGCACCCACAGCGCGTTGTCGGGCCGCTGGAAGCGGTCGAGGTGGGCGGCGAACCTGGCGGGGTCGGCGTCGTACAGGTCCGGCGCGAGGATGTCGATGTGCGGCGCCACCGCCTTGTAGATGTCGATCACGTCGTAGGTCGGCCCGCCGCTGGGGAAGTCGTTCTTCCAGGGCTTGGGCGGCTGCTCGAGCGGATCGCGCAGCATGTTGTTCATGTACATCGGCAAGTCGTAGGCAGCACGGCCGGCCTTGGCGATGGCTTCGATGTAGCGCGCGATCGCCCAGGCATGGAAGTACTGGTCGGCATAGTCGCCGTAGACCTCGCTCCAGCTGCCGGCGGCGGCGGCCGGCGCCGGCGCCTTCTTGCGCGCGAGCACTTGCGGCGGCACCGCCTGCGAGAACGCGGCCTGCGCCGCGGGGCCGTGGTCGCGCGCGGTGCCGAAGGTGCCGACTTCGTTCTCCACCTGCACCATGATCACCGTGCGGTCGCGCTCGTCGATCCTCTTGAGGTGGCTCATCAGCGCGACGAAGGCGCGGCGGTCGGCCTTCAGCGTCTCGTCGCCGAAGGGCGACAGGCAGTAGCTGAGCTTGCCGTCCTTCTGGATCATGCGCGGGAAGCGCTGGTTGTCGAACTTGACCCACTCGGGCACGTACTGCGGGCTGGTGTTCTTCCAGGTGCCGAACCACAGCAGCACGAGGTGCACCTTGTGCTCGCGCGCCTGCTTGACGAGCGTGTCGAGGAAGCTGAAATCGAATCTGCCCTCGGTAGGCTCGATTTGCTCCCAGGCGATCGGCACCTCGACGGTATTGGCGTGGATATCGGCCACGGCGGGCCAGACCTTCTTCAACGCCTCGGGCGAGTTGCTCGAGTTGTGCACCTGGGCACCGAGCACCAGGAAGGGCGCCCCGTCGACGATCAAGGCGTGGCGGCCGTCGCGTTCGACGAGCCGCGGCGGCTCGGCGGCGCCGGCGCACATCGCCATGGCAAGGCCGAGGGCGGCGAGGAGTGTCGACAGCGTGCGGCGAAGATCGTTCGGTGGCGTCATGGAATTCAAAAAGGGGTGCCGCGAGGCACCCAAGAGCGACAGTCAGTTCGGGCGTGCGGCGGCAGGTGCCGCCGCACGCTCCTTTCGGTCAGAACGAGTAGCGCGCCTGCAGCGTGTAGCGTCGTCCGGTGTAGAACGCACCGCGTTCCATCAGGCCGATGCCTTGCTGCATGTACTGCTTGTAAAGCGCGTTGGTGAGGTTCTGCGCTTCGAACGCGAGGGTCAAGTCTTCGGTGGCCCGGTACTGCACGCCCATGTCGAGCTGCCCGTAGGCCCCGCCCCAGGTCGGCAGCGCGTAGTTCACCGAGTAGGAGTTGCCCTTGTTCGGGCTCGCCGGGTTCTGGTCGATGCCGTCGTTGTTGGCCGTGCCGTACGCGTTGACCGCCTGCAGGTACTTCGAGCGCCAGCTGTAGGCCAGGCGCGCCGACAGCGGACCGCGGTCGTAGAGCAGCGCGAAGTTGAGCGAGTTCCTCGACATGCCGGTCATCGGCAGGTTCCCGAGCGCGCGTCCGTTGGTATCGCAGCCGGCCAGGTCGCGCGTGATGTTCGCGTCCACCGTGTCCTTGGGCGTGCACCACTGGCTGTTCACCGGGTCGTACATGCTCAAGTGGCTGTCGATGTAGGTGTAGTTGCCCGACACCCCGAAGCCCGACAGCCAGCCCGGCAGCTTGTCGAAATACTGCTGGTAGCCGATCTCGAGGCCGCGCGCCCGCGCCTTGGCGCCATTGACCGGCGACGTGACCGAGAAGTCGAACGGCTGGCCGGTGGAGTCGTTGAGGGTGTAGGTCGACGTCCTGCCGATGACGACGTCCTTGAGCTGCTTGTCGAACACCGCCACCGTGAATGAGCTGGCGCGTCCGAAGTAGTACTCGGCCGTCAGGTCGATGTTGTCCGACGTGGTCGGCTTGAGCATCGGGTTGCCGCGCGCCGTGCCGGAACCCGAGACCGAGGTGACCGCATTGGTCGCCGGATCATGAACGATGTTCTCGCTCAGGTTCGTGTACGGCTGCATCTGCCAGAGGTCCGGCCGCGTCATCCCCTTGGAAGCGCCCAGGCGGAATTGCAGGTCCTTGTTGGCCTTCATCTTCAGATTCAGGCTGGGCAGCGTGTTCGTGTAGTTGTTCTTGTAGTCCTGCTGCGAGGTCTGGGCCGGGATGGCGGGCACGCCGGGCTCCGGCTGCGGCGGGTTGAACAGCGTGTAGCCCGTCGCCGTCGACTCGGTGCGCACGACGCGCACGCCCACGTTGCCGTCCACCGGCATCGGCAGCGTGTTGAAGCCGAAGCGCAGCTGTCCGTACAACGCGCCCGTGCGCTCGCGCTGCTGGTTCAGGCCCGCGGCATCGCCGTAAGGTGCCGGGTTCCAGGCGATCCACGAGGGGCAGGGCGTCTTGCAGACCTGCTGCGTGTAGTTGTGCAGCTTGGCGAAGCCCGCGGCGTTCAGCAGCGAGTCGTTCGGCACGATCACGGGCGCCGGCATCGGCACCTTGCCGCCGAAGAACTTGTCGAAGTTGTGCAGGCTGGCGTCGCCGGCGAAGCGCGGGTCGCCCATCCAGGCGAGCTGGCTCAGCGGCTGCCATGAATTGCCCACCGCCCAGCCCTGAGTGATCTGCGCCCACTCGGAGTCGTGCGTCGAGCGCGTCTTCGCATCGCGCTCGGTCAGGCGCACGCCGAAGCGCAGGTCGTTGAGCACGTCATGGTCGAAGGAGTAGGTGGCGTCGCCGCGCCACGCCTTCTCGGTCGCGACCGCGTGGTCGCGGTGCTCCTGCGCGAAGCTCCAGTAGTAGTGCGAAGGATCCGCGAGGAAGGCACGGTCCGACGCGTCGAAATAGAAGTGGGGCACGGAGCCGGTCAGGTCCACCGTCTCCTTGGGGATCCAGCCGCCGGTGCCCACCGTGTTGTCGTAGCCGTCGGTGAGCGCCTTGACGTATTGCAGGTCCGACTGGAAGGCCCAGTGGGGACTTGCGTTCCAGGTCACGTTCCACGAGATGTCGCGCGTGTCGGCGGTGCGGCCCGCGGCGCGCGAGTCGGTGCCGAAGGCGATGCCGCCGATGGACGGGTTGTCGGGAGAGACGTCCTGGCTGCGCAGCGTGCCCGTGAGCAGCGCGCCGTTCGGGCCGAAGGTGGCGCCCGGGTCGACCGTGAGCTTGTTCGGGTCGGTGTAGAGGAAGAACGCATGCTCCATCGTCTGCATCTGGTACTTCGACCTGAAGTACGTGAGCGATGAGGAGACGTCGTCCTTGCGCCATTGCAGCGCCGCGTACTGGCCGTCGCGGGTGCGGTCGAAGTCGTTCGCGGTCCAGCTGCCGCCCTCGGTGACCCAGCGCTGCTGGCCGCTGTTGTCGCCGATCACCGCGTTCGTGCGCGGAAAGTAGGGCGAGACGGACAGGCCGTCGCTGTGGGTCGCGATCTTGGAGTGAGCGATGTCCACCAGCGCGCCGAACTTGCCGAGATCCGTGTCCCAGGTGTTCGACAGCAGGCCGGAGAAGGAGGGTTGGGCCGAGCCGCCGCGCAGCGACGAGCGAGAGGCCTCCACCGAGAACGCGCCCTTGCGGCCCTTGAAGTCGAAGGGCATCGCGGTGCGCAGGTTCACCAGGCCGCCGATGGCGCCCTCGATCTGCTGAGCCGACGGGTTCTTGTAGACGTCCACGCCGGCCATCAACTCGGGGGGCACATCCTCGAAGCTCAGCGAGCGCCCGCCGTTGGCCGAGAACGAGTCGCGCCCGTTGAGCTCGGAGCGCACGTAGCTCAGGCCGCGGATCGACACGCCCGTGCCTTCGGCGGCGAAGTGGGCAATGCCGTCGCCCACGCCTTGCTGCGGATCGACGCGGTTGAGCGTGCGGTCGATGGTGACGCCCGGCACGCGCTGCAGGGCTTCGGTCATCGACTTGTCGGGCAGCTTGCCGATGTCGTCGGCGACGATCGAGTCGACGACCTCGTCGGCGTTCTGCTTGATCGACTGCGCGCTCTCGAGCGCCTGGCGCTGGCCGGTGACGACCACCGTCTCCAGCTTGGTGGCTTCTTTCTTCTTGTTCGCGGGCGCCGAGGCCGCCGCCGCGGGGGCCGACGCCGCCGCTGCCGGGGCGGGCGCCTGATCTTGCTGCGCCCATGCCGCGCCGCTCCACAGCAGAACGGCTTGCGCCGCCGCTGCAGACAGCGCTGTTTTCTTGAAATGTCTCCTCATTTTGGGGTACGCCCTCTAGTCAAGGTGGTTTAGGTGAGCCGGTTCCCCCTCAGGACCGGCGGTTGGTTGGCGGCACGAGGCCGTGGGAATCGGGCGCAAGCCAGCGACGTGGCATTCAGCTTCCGCAAAAACGGTTCACGAGGTTCTCGAGGTATTCCTGGCGGCCGGACACGGGGGCCGTGTCGGTGTTGCCGGCCAGCGCTTCGTCGGCCAGCGCGCCAAGGGACTTCCGGCCGGCCAGGATCGCCTGGCCGGCCGGCAGATCCCACCCGGCGTACCGGGCGCTCAATGCCGCTTCGAGTCGGCCGTCCAGGATCATCTGTTCGGCCAGCAAGAGAGCTCGTGCGCACACGTCCATGCCACCGATATGGCCATGGAACAGATCCACCGGATCGATGGATTGGCGGCGCACCTTGGCGTCGAAATTCAAGCCGCCGCTGCCGAGGCCGCCGGCCTTCAGCACGTGATAGAGCGCCAGCGCGACCTCCGGCACGTTGTGCGGAAACTGGTCGGTGTCCCAGCCCAGCTGCGGGTCGCCGCGGTTCATGTCGATGCTGCCCAGGATGCCCAGCGCCGCGGCCGTCGCGATCTCGTGCTCGAAGCTGTGGCCCGACAGCGTGGCGTGGTTGGCTTCGATGTTGACCTTGACGTCCTTCTCGAGGCCGTAGCGCACGAGGAAGCCGTAGACGCTGGCCACATCGAAGTCGTACTGGTGCTTGGCGGGTTCGCGCGGCTTCGGCTCGATGAGGATCTGTCCTTTGAAGCCGATCTTGTGCTTGTGTTCCACCACCATGTTGAGGAAGCGGCCGAGCTGGTCGAGCTCCTGGCCCACGCGCGTGTTGAGCAGCGTCTCGTAGCCTTCGCGGCCGCCCCAGAGCACGTAGTTCTCGCCGTCCAGGCGAAGGGTCGCCTCCATCGCGTCGCGCACCTGCAGCGCGGCCAGGGCGAAGACGGCGGGGTCTGGATTGCTGGCTGCGCCGGCCATGAAGCGGCGGTGGCTGAACAGGTTGGCCGTGCCCCACAGCAGCTTCACGCCGCTGCGCTGCTGGTGCTCGCCCAGCGCGTCGACCATGCGCAGGAAGTTCTCGTGGCTTTCCTTGGGCGTCGCGCCTTCGGGCGCCACGTCGCGGTCATGGAAGCAGTAGTAGGGCGCGCCGAGCTTGCTGAAGAACTCGAATGCGGCATCCGCCTTCAGCCGGGCCAGCTCCATCGGCGAGCCCCCCTGGAACCAGGGGCGCTCGAAGGTCTGGCCGCCGAACGGGTCCAGGCCGGTCCAGACGAAGGTGTGCCAGTAGCACACGGCAAAGCGCAGGTGATCCGCCATGCGCTTGCCCAGCACGATGCGGTTCTTGTCGTAGTGGCGGAAGGCGAGCGGCTCGTCGCTTTGGGGGCCTCGGTAGGCGATGGCCGGAATGTCGTGGAAGTAGCTTTTCATTGGGGAGGGTCAAAAGGGAATCGGTCACGCGCGGGCGACGGCGGACGACAGCCGCCTCGGCCTCTGGTAGGTCTCTCGGAAGCGCTGCCACCGTGGCTGCAGCCCGGCATGGCGGGGGGCGTCCGGGCGATAGCTCGCTGCGACCCCCGGTGCGGTGCACACCTGCGCCTCGGCGGCGCCCGCGGCCATCCAGGCCAGGCGCGCCGCGCCGAGCGCGCCGCCCGTCTCTCCGCCCGCGTGGGTGACGATCTGCACGCCCAGCACGTCGGCGATCAGCTGCGCCCAGAGCCCGCTTCTGGCGCCGCCGCCGACCAGCGACAGACGCGACACCTCGGTGCCGGCCGCCCGCAGCGCGGCCAAGCCGTCGGCCAGGCCGAAGGCCACGCCTTCGAGCACGGCGTACGCGGCGGCAGCGCGCGTGTGGGCGTGCGTGAGGCCGGTGAAGCTGCCTTGCGCGAACGGGTCGTTGTGCGGCGTGCGCTCGCCGGCCAGGTATGGCAGGAAGACCGGCGCGTTGCGCAGCGACGTCGCCGACAGCTGCGCCACCTCGGCGAGCAGCGAGGCTTCGTCGCCGGCGCCGCTGAAGCCGGCAAACCATTTCAGGCAGCTTGCCGCAGACAGCATCACGCTCATCTGGTGCCAGCGCTGTGGCAGCGCGTGGCAGAAGGCATGCACGGCCGACGCCGGGTTCGGGCGGAAGCGGTCGTTGACGACGAACAGCACGCCCGAGGTGCCCAGCGAGATGAAGCCGTCCCCCGCACGCACGGCGCCGATGCCGACGGCGCTCGCGGCGTTGTCGCCCGCGCCGGCGGCCACGATCACTTCGCCATCGAGCCCCCAGGCCTGCGCGATATCGGGCCGCAGCGCTGCGCAGGGCAGGTTGCTCTCGACGACGCGCGGCATCTGGGCGCGACGCAAGTCGCAGGCGGCAAGCAGTTCGTCGGACCAGTCGCGCGCGGCGACGTCCAGCCACAGCGTGCCGGCCGCATCGGATGGGTCGGACACTTTCTCGCCGGTGAGCAGGAGGCGCAGATAGTCCTTTGGCAGCAGTACGCTGCGCACGCGCGCGAAGGTTTCGGGTTCGTGCGCCTTCACCCACAGCAACTTCGGCGCGGTGAAGCCGGGCATCGCGAGGTTGCCGGCCACCGCGTGCAGCGACGGCGCGCGCCGCGCGAGCTCGTCGCACTCGGCATGGCTGCGACCGTCGTTCCACAGGATGGCCGGGCGCAGCACCTCGTCTCGTGCACCGAGAAGCACCGCGCCGTGCATCTGGCCCGACAGGCCGATCGCCCGGACCTTCGCGAAAGCATCCGGCACCGCGGCACGCAGCCTGGCGACGGCAATCTCCGTCGCAAGCCACCAGTCCTGGGGTGCCTGCTCGCTCCACAACGGGTGGGGGCGGGACACGCTCAACGGCGCACCGGCCTGCGCGACGACGCGCCCCGTCGAGTCAAGCAGCAAGAGCTTGACTTCGGAGGTGCCGAGGTCGATGCCGAGAAAGTTCATGCGACCTCTGCGATGCCCGGGACTGCGCTCGTGGCATTCATCAGCGGCCGCGTCAGGCGATAGCGGGCGAGGGCTGCCGCGCCGACGGCGACTGCATCGGCGCCGAAGCGCGAGGTCTGCACCGCAGGCAGCGCGAGATTGGCGGCCGCGAGGGATTCCTCGAAGGTGCGCAGCGCCGGCTGCAGGAAGACGTCGCCCAGGTCGACGACTGCGCCGCCGAGCACGATGCAGCCCGGGTCGTAGGCCGACGTGAGGTTCTGCATCAGCACGCCCAGGTAGGCGCCGGCCTTCTTCACCGCGCGCACGGTCTCGGCATCGTTGGCGGCCAGGCGCCGGCGAATCTCAGGCATCGGATGCAGGAGGGCCTCGTCGCCGTGGCTGCGCAGCATGGCGCGCGGGCCGATCATGGCCTCGGCGCAACCGCGGCGGCCGCACGAGCAGACGGGCCCGTTGAGCTGGAGGACCATGTGGCCCACTTCACCCGCGAAGCCGCGCGCACCGGTCAGCAAGCGGTCGCCCACGACCACGCCCGCGCCGACGCCCTGGTTGACACTGAGGTAGAGCAGCGGATCGGTTGCCCCTGCGGAGTTGAACTCGAGCTCGCCGAGCGCCGCGACGTCGGCCTCGTTCTGCAGGAAGGTCGGGACGCCCGCAAGCGAGGTACCGGCCAGCTTTTCCGCCAGCACGGCCCCGACGGGCACGTCATGCCACGAGAGATTGGGCGCGAAATGCAAGAACCCGCGCGCCTCGTCGACGCCGCCCGGCAGGCCGATGCCGATGCCGATGAAGCGATGCTCGGCGCCGTCGAACTGCTTGCGCACCTTCAGCAGCGTGGCGGCGAGGATGCCGATGGATGCCTTCGCGCCCTTGCCGGCGCCGAGGCTGGCGACGGCGCTTGCGAGGACGTCGCCGGTGAGCGAGGTGGCGACGACGCGTGCCGACTCGATGCCCACCTCGGCGCCGAGCAGAAGCAGGCGGCTCGGGTCGATGAACAAGGGCGTCGGGCGCCGGCCCAGGTCTCCGGTGGCCACCACCTCGCGCTCGACCAGCCAGCCTTCGTCGATCAGCTCGCGCACCAGCAGGCTCACCGTGGACTTGGTGAGCCCGACGGCCGCGGCGAGGTCTGCCCGCGACAGGCTGGGATTCGCGCACAGATGGCGTACGAGCAGCATTCGATTGATGTCCTTGAGCAACTGCTGGTTGCCGGTGGCTTCGACGCTCACGGTTTTCCTCTCCTGGCTTCTTGTCGTTTGTATTTCGGAACCGGTGTAGATTAGTTCGAGCGCCGAACGAACGAAATCAGCGTAAACACCTAAGCAGCAGCAGCGGCGGCAGCGCGAGACTTGCGTCCCGATGAGAGGAACGGGCGGCGCGCCGCAGGCGTGCCCAGCTGAACGGGTGATCCGAAAGTCGCACATGAATGACAAAGCCATCCGCAAGATCGTGATCGTCGGTGGCGGAACCGCGGGCTGGATGACGGCCGCGCCACTGGCACAGATGCTCAAGGGCCACGCCCATCGACCGTGCGAGATCGTGCTGATCGAGTCGCCCGAGATCGGCACCATCGGCGTGGGCGAGGCCACGCTGCCCCCGATCCGCTACTACAACCAGACGCTCGGCCTGGACGGCGTCGACTTCATCAAGAAGACGCAGGCGACCTTCAAGCTCGGCATCGAGTTCAAGGACTGGGGCCGCCTGGGACACCGCTTCTTCCATGGCTTCGGCGGCTTCGGCCCGCCGATCCACAACCGCTCGTCGTTCATGTACTGGCTGCGCCTGGCGCGATCGGGCGACATGCCTTCCTACGAAGACTGGTCCACCGCCACGGTGATGGCCCGCCAGAACCGGTTCGTGCCGCCCACGGGCGACCAGCCCTCGGCGTCCAACGCCTACTCGTACGCGTTCCACTTCGACGCCGGGCTGTACGCGGCCTACCTGCGCGAGTACGCGATGCAGCGCGGGGTCGAGCGCATCGAGGGCACCATCGTCGACGTCGAGTTGCGTCCCGACGACGGCTTCGTGGCTGGCGTGAAGCTGCGCGACGGCCGGCGCATCGACGGCGACCTGTTCATCGACTGCTCGGGTTTTCGCGCGCTGCTGATCGGCCAGGCGATGCAGTCGCCCTACGAGGACTGGAGCGCCTGGCTGCCCGTCAACAGCGCGCAGGCCGTGCCTTGCGAACGCGTGGAGCCGCTGACGCCTTACACCACCTCCACCGCGCGCAGCGCCGGCTGGCAATGGCGCATCCCGCTGCAGCACCGCACGGGCAACGGCCACGTGTACTGCAACCAGTTCACCACCGATGACGAGGCCGCGCAGGTGCTGCTGGACAGCCTCGACGCCAAGCCGCTCGACACGCCGCGCCAATTGCGATTCACCACCGGCCGCCGCCGCAACGCATGGGTGAAGAACGTGGTGGCGGTGGGCCTGTCGTCGGGCTTCCTGGAGCCGCTGGAGTCGACCAGCATCCAGCTCATCATGGACGGCGTGGGCCGCCTGGTCGAACTGATGCCCGATCGCGACTTCAAGCCCGGGCTGGCGGCGGAGTTCAACCGCAGGATGGCCAAGCAGTACGAGTCGATCCGCGACTTCATCATCCTGCACTACAAGCTCACCCAGCGCACCGACAGCGAGTTCTGGCGCCACAGCGCCGCCATGCCCATCCCGGACACGCTGCAGCACCAGATCGAACTCTTCCGCGAGAGCGGCCGGGTGGTCATCCTCGACTCGGACAGCTTCGCCGAACAATCCTGGTTCTCGATGATGTACGGCCTGGGGCTGGTGCCGCGCACGCAGGAGCCGTTCGTCGGTCTCGTCGACGAGCAGACGCTGCGCACCCACTTCAAGCGCCTGCACGAAGCGATCGCCGGCACCGTGGCGGCGATGCCGGACCACACCGCGTTCATCGATCGCTACGCGAGGGCGCCGGCCTAGCTTGAAGACCACCCCATGCCAACCATTCGCTGCATGAGCGCGCTCGCCCTCGCCCTCGGGCTGTGCCATGCGGTCGCGGCCGACGCCGGCGGACACTCGCCGCGCCAGGTGCGCCTCGACCTCGCACACGCTTCTAGCCCGGTCGATCGCTTCTTCGATCTCGCGGTCGGCGCGGACTTTCCCGGCACGCTGATCCGTGACGACAGCCAGGCCCAGCTCAAGCTCGCGGTCGACGAACTCGGCTTTCGCACGGTCCGCTTCCACGCGATCTTCCACGACGCGCTGGGGACGGTGAAGCGCGACGCAGACCGCCTCGCGTTCGACTTCAGCGGCATCGACAGGCTCTACGACGCGCTGCTCGCCAAGGGCATCCGCCCGTTCGTCGAGCTCGGCTTCACGCCGGCCGCGCTGTCCACCTCGGAACAGTCGATCTTCTACTGGAAGGGCAACACCTCGCATCCGCAGCCGCAGGGCTGGCAGGCGCTGGTCGAGGCGTTCGTCAGGCATGTGCGCGAGCGCTACGGCGTCGACGAGGTGCGGCGCTGGAATTTCGAGGTCTGGAACGAACCCAACCTCCAGGGCTTCTGGGAGCGTGCCGACCAGCAGGCCTACTTCGAGCTGTACGCGGCGACAGCCAAGGCGATCAAGGCGATCGACCCGCAGTTGCGCGTGGGCGGCCCGTCGACGGCCGGCGCGGCCTGGGTGCCGGAATTCCTGGCCTTCGCGAAGGCTCACGGCGCGCCGGTCGATTTCGTCACGACGCACACCTACGGCGTGGAGGAGGGCTTCCTCGACGAATACGGCCAGTCCGATCGCAAGCTCTCGCCCAATCCCGAGTCGATCGTCGGCGACGTGCGCCGCAACCGGCAGGAGATCGAGGCTTCGGCCTTCCCCGGCCTGCCGCTGTACGTGACCGAATGGAGCACGAGCTACAACCCGCGTGACCGCGTGCACGACAGCTACATCAGCGCCTCGTGGATCCTCACCAAGCTGCGCGCCACGCGCGGCTTCGCGCAGGCGATGAGCTACTGGACCTACAGCGACCTCTTCGAGGAACCCGGCCCGCCGGACCGGCCGTTTCACGGCGGCTTCGGCCTGATGACGCGCGAGGGCGTGCGCAAGCCGGCGTGGTTCGCCTACAAGTACCTCCACGCGCTGCGCGGCAACGAGATCCCGAGCGCCGATGACGCCGTGCTCGCGGCCGTGGAGGGCCGTCGGACCGCGGTGCTGGCATGGGACTCGCAGCAGCGAGAGCAGCCCACGAGCAACGGCGTCTTCTTCGGCAAGCCGGTGCCCGCGATCGAGGCGCGCCCGGTGCAGCTGGACTTGCGTCACGTCGCGCCGGGCCGCTACCGGCTGCAAGTGCGGCGCACCGGATTCAGGGCCAACGACGCCCAGACCGCCTACCTGGAGATGGGCTCGCCCAAGGACCTGGCGCCGGCCCAGCTGCAGACGCTGCAGCAACTCACGGCCGACAGGCCGGAGGTGGACCGCAGCGTGCGCGTGGGTGCCGACGGCCGCGTGCGCTGCAAGCTGCCGATGCGCAGCAACGACGTCGTGTTGGTCACGCTGGAGCCGGCGGCGAAGTAGTCTTCCCTTTCGAAACCCTTTTGCATTTCCTACCGCAATGAAGTTCACCGATGGACAGTGGCTGCTGCAGCCGGGCGCCGCAGCGCACTACGCGAGCGAGGCCTACGCCGTGGAGGCCCACGACGACAAGCTGGTCGTGTTCGCGACCACCCGGCCAATCAAGCACCGTGGCGACACCCTGGCCGGTCCGGCGCTGACCGTCACGCTCAGCTCGCCGATGGAAGGCGTGATCCGCGTCGGCGTGGAGCACTTCGCGGCCTCGCAGCCGCCGCGGCTGCATGTGCCGATGCCGGGCGCCGGCAAGGCGGCCGTGCGCATCGAAGAGACCGACACCGACGCGACGCTGCGTTCCGGCCCGATCTCCGTGACCGTGCGCAAGGGCGAGGGCTGGAGCCTCACTTTCCGTGAAGGCGACAAGGTGCTGACGCGCAGCGATTGGCGCAGCCTGGGCTACGTGCAATGGGGCGACAAGGGCAACTTCGTGCACGAGCAGCTGACGCTGGCGGTGGGCGAGACCGTCTATGGCCTGGGCGAGCGCTTCACGCCCTTCGTGAAGAACGGCCAGGTGGTCGAGAAC
>DATFAY010000060.1:0-2463 GCA_035254085.1 Piscinibacter sp. | reverse complement strand
AGGCAGTCGAGGATCGGGATGCCCTCGTGCACCGCGTCTTCCTTCTCCCACGGCGAGGCCTTCATCTCCTCGTAGGGCGAGCGCACGATGACCTTCACGTCCTCGCCGCCCAGGCGCTTGGCGGTGCGGCAGCAGTCCATCGCGGTGTTGCCGCCGCCCAGCACGATCACGCGCTTGGCCGCATGCGTGACGTGCCCGAAGGACACCGAAGCCAGCCAGTCGATGCCGATGTGGATGTGCGCGGCCGCATCGGCGCGCCCCGGGATGGACAGGTCGCGCCCGCGAGGCGCGCCCGAGCCGACGAACACCGCATCCCAGTTCTCGGCGAGCAGTTGCTGCATCGACTCGATGCGCACGCCGCCGCGGAAATCGACGCCCAGGCGCAGCACGTAGCCGGTCTCTTCGTCGATCACTTCCTCGGGCAGCCGAAAGCGCGGGATCTGCGAGCGGATCATGCCGCCGGCCTTCGGGTCGGCGTCGAACACGGTGACGTGGTAGCCCAGGGGGGCGAGGTCGCGCGCCACGGTCAGCGACGCGGGGCCCGCGCCGACGCACGCGATGCGCTTGCCGTTCTTGACCACCGCGGGGCGCGGCATGCGGTTGGCGATGCCGTCGTCCTTGTGGTCGGCCGCGACGCGCTTGAGGCGGCAGATGGCCACCGGCTCGGGCTTGGCGGCCTGGGCTTCCTCGACGCGGCCGCGCCGGCACGCCGGTTCGCAGGGGCGGTCGCAGGTGCGGCCCAGCACGCCCGGGAACACGTTGGATTCCCAGTTGACCATGTAGGCATCGCTGTAGCGGCCCGCGGCGATGAGCCGGATGTACTCCGGCACGGGGGTATGCGCGGGACAAGCCCACTGGCAATCGACGACCTTGTGGAAGGTGTCGGGCTGACGGATGTCGGTGGGCTGCAAGTCTCCCCCTTTCATCGCCCGGCCTTTTTGGGGCGGGCACGAACTGTCGCAACGGTCGGTCGAAAACGCTCGTGCGGATGATGCTACTGCCGGATAAGCATGGGGGCGCGAGGGTTTGCGCGAACGCAATCGGCACCGCGATTTGCTGCTGCGCGGCAACGACACACGCCGCGATCGGCACAACTTGGCAGATGGCGCGCGCGGTCTGCACGCGCCGAGCGACCGTGTGCGCTCAGCGCGCAGTCTCCCAGTCGAGCTCGCTGTAGTGCCGTGCCAGCTCCGGCGGCAAGGGCGACTCGAGCAGGTCCGCGACCAGGCGCAGCGCATCGGCGGCCATCGGCCGCAGGCGCGCGCGCTGGCCCGTGGTGAAGGCGGCGTCGACCCACGCGCGCAAGAGCACCGGCCGCAGCATCCACGGCAGCGCCTCGACCTCGATCAGGGCGCGCGCCAGGCCGTCGCCGTCGGGCGCGTGGCAAGGCGGCATGCGCTCGGGCGACACCACCGGCGACATTGCGAGCTGGTACCACATCGCGCCTTCGGCCGGGCCCGGCACCATGCGCGCGACGTAGGCGGCCACGCCCGCGATGCGCACGATCATCATGGGCGGCAAGGTGTCGAGCCGGTTGTGCGCATCGGGCAGTTGCGCGACCGGCGCCTTCTCTCCCAGCTTGCGGCGCATCAGCAGCCAGTGCAGTCGGTCCAGCGGCCGCAGCGGCGTGATCGCGGCCACCACGCGCCGCGTCGATTCGAGCAGCGAGCGCCGCTCGTCCTTCGAGAAGCCCCGCATGCGGTCGAGCATGATCTCCAGGCACGGCAGGCGGGTCGCATCGCTCAGCCGCGTCACGTCCTCGCGCAGCACCGCCGCATTGGCGCACGACCGCGTCTCGGCCGTCCAGGCGACGAACGACGGCACGCTGTCGGCCGGCGTGATGAGCGCCAGGATGGTGGCCTGCAGCTCGGTCGGCCCGCGCACCCGCGCGAGCCGGGCAAGGGCGTCGCGTTCGTCGACGGGATCGGGAACGCTCACAACGTCCCCGCGCCGCGAAACCGGAACAGCCCGGCGATGATCCAGGTCGGGAACTGGTCCAGCGCGTCGTTGTAGTTCTGCGTGGCCTCGTTGAACTGGCGCCGCGCGAAGCCCAGGGTGTTGTCGGCGGCGGCGAGCTCCTCGCCCAGCACCGCGATGCCCAGGCCGGCGAGCATCTCGGGCTTGGCCGGCAGCTCGGACTTCAATCGCGCCCGGGCCTCGGCCAGCGTCTCCTCGGCCAGGCGTAGGCTCGACATCGGCCGCGCGGCGCTCGGGCGGCCGCGCACCACGTCGCAGGCCGCCTGCAGCTGGCCGCAGGCGGCGAGCACGGAGTCCAGCGTCTGCGGCTCGTGCTCGAGCAGCGGGCGCAGCGCATCGACCCACTGCTCGAGCAGCAGGTGGCGCTGGCGGATCTGCGCGTCCACCGGCACGAAGGCGCGCGAGATGTCGTTGCGCAGGCTGACCAGCCGGTTGTAGGCGCCCACCGCCCAGAACAGCAGCACCGCGACGACGGCCCAGCCGACG
>DATFAY010000059.1:0-3269 GCA_035254085.1 Piscinibacter sp. | reverse complement strand
AGCGTCTGCTGCGCGCGCGCGAGCACGGGCCAGTCGAGGTCGAGCACGTCCTTCTGGCCGGCGCGCAGGTGGCCGGTGACCCACAGCATGCGCGCGGCGTGGTCCCGATGGGTGAGCGGGATGCCGGCGCTCGCCGCGGCGCCCTGCGCCGCGCTGATGCCCGGGATGACCTCGAAGGGGATGCCGGCACGCGCGAGCGCCTCGGCCTCCTCGCCGCCGCGCCCGAAGATGTACGGGTCGCCGCCCTTGAGCCGAAGCACCGGCTGGCCGCTGCGCGCCAGGCGCAGCATCATCGCGATGATCTCTTCCTGCGGCAGCGTGTGGTGCGCGCTTTCCTTGCCGACGTAGATGGTCTGCGCCCCCGCGGGCACCAGCGCCAGCACCTGCTGCGACACCAGGTTGTCGTAGAGCACGATGCGCGCGGCCGCGATGGCGCGTGCGGCCTTGACGGTCAGCAGTTCGGGGTCGCCGGGGCCCGCGCCCACCAGCGTCACGACGCCGGGTCGGGTGGCCTCGTCGGCGCTCGGGCGCAGATGGCGGATCTCGTGCAGCTGGCTCATCGGACGCCCTTCATGGTGCGGCCGATTCTGCGAATCACCTCGGCCTGCGACCTTGATCTACTTCAAGGTGGCACGGGCACTGCAGCGCAACCATCGCGCCAGTTCAACAGAAGGAGTGAGTGGAAATGTCTGCCCTGCCATTGGCCCGCCTGTCGGCCGCTCTTGCCATCGCGTTCGGCGTGGCGGCGCATGCACAGGATCCGAAGCACGTCACCGAGCCCGAGGTGCAGTACCAAGGCGCTGCATCGCCGCTGGCCAAGGAGCCGATGTACCAGAGCACGAACCCGAAGGCGCCGCCGATGACGCAGGCCGAGTTCGACCTGGGCCGCAAGACGTACTTCGAGCGGTGCGCCGGCTGCCACGGCGTGCTGCGCAAGGGCGCCACCGGCAAGCCGCTGACACCCGACATCACGCTCGGCAAGGGCACCGACTACCTGAAGGTCTTCATCTCGTACGGCTCGCCCGCGGGCATGCCCAACTGGCTCACTTCCGGCGAGATGAACGAGAAGCTGGTGGACGTGATGGCGCGCTACGTCCAGCAGGATCCTCCGACACCGCCCGAGTTCGGCATGGAGCAGATCAAGCAGACCTGGAAGGTGATCGTCCCGCCCGAACTGCGGCCGAAGAAGAAGCTGAACAACTACAACATCGCCAACATCTTCTCGACCACGCTGCGCGACGCGGGCCAGGTCGCCCTGATCGACGGCGACAGCAAGCAGATCATCAACATCGTCAAGACCGGCTACGCGGTGCACATCTCGCGCGTGTCGGCGTCGGGGCGCTACCTGTTCGTGATCGGCCGCGACGGCAAGATCAACATGATTGACCTGTGGATGGAGAAGCCCGATAACGTGGCCGAGATCCGCATCGGCCTGGAAGCGCGCTCGGTCGACACGAGCAAGTACAAGGGCAAGGAAGGCGACTTCACCGACAAGCTGGCGATCGCCGGCGCCTACTGGCCGCCCCAGTACGTGATCATGAAGGGCGACACGCTCGAGCCGCTGAAGATCGTCGGCACGCGCGGCATGACGGTCGACAAGCAGGAATACCACCCCGAGCCGCGCGTCGCCTCGATCGTGGCCTCGCACTTCCATCCGGAGTTCGTGGTCAACGTCAAGGAGACCGGCAAGACGCTGATGGTGGACTACTCCAACATCAACGCGCTGAAAGTCACCGAGATCGGCTCGGCGCCCTTCCTGCATGACGGCGGCTGGGACTCGACCAAGCGCTACTTCATGGTCGCAGCCAACCAGAGCAACAAGATCGCGGTCATCGACGCCAAGGACGACAAGCTCGCCGGCATCGTCGAAGTGGGCAAGATCCCGCACCCCGGGCGCGGCGCCAACTTCGTGCACCCGAAGTTCGGCCCCGTCTGGTCCACCGGCCACCTGGGCGGCGAGTTCATCTCGCTGATCGGCACCGACCCCGTGAAGCACAAGCAGTACGCCTTCAAGGAAGTCGCGCAGATCAAGGGCCAGGGCGGCGGCTCGCTGTTCCTCAAGAGCCACCCGAAGTCGCAGCACCTGTACGTCGACACCCCGCTGAACCCGGATCCGAAGATCTCGCAGACGGTCGCGGTGTTCGACATCAAGAACCTCGACAAGGGCTACACCGTGCTGCCCATCGCCGAGTGGGCGGGCATCACCGACGGCGGCGCGCAGCGCGTGGTGCAGCCCGAGTTCAACCAGGCGGGCGACGAGGTGTGGTTCGCGGTGTGGTCGGCCAAGGACAAGCAGTCCGCGCTGGTGGTGGTCGACGACAAGACGCTCAAGCTCAAGGCCGTCATCAAGGACGCGCGCCTGATCACGCCGACGGGCCACTTCAACATCAACAACACCCAGCACGACGTCTATTGATGGCCCACCCCTGATGACCCACCCTTGATGACCCACCCCCGAAGCGCCTTCGGCGCTCCCCCTCAAGGGGGCGCCGCCAGCGGACCGGCGAAGCCGGATCCGCGGCGGCCGCTTGATGCTCTCGGCTCCGTCGTGCTGTTGTTGACCGTTGCGGCGATCGGCACGCAGGCGTTCGCGGCGCCGCCGGAGCTTGCTTCGCCTTCGAACGAGCGCCAACGGGCGCTCGTTCACGTCGTGCGGCAGGACTGCGGCTCCTGCCACGGCATGCGGCTCACCGGCGGACTGGGGCCGCCGCTGACTCGCGAGGCGCTGGCCGATCGGCCGCTGCCGTCGCTGGTCGCTACGGTGCTGCACGGCCGACCGGGCACGCCGATGCCGGGGTGGCAGACGATGCTCAGCGAATCCGACGCACTGTGGATCGCGCAGCAGTTGCAGGCCGGCTTCCCGGCCGAAGCGAAAGGAAATCCATGATGCGGGGCTGTCTTGCCCGTGTGAAGGTCGCCGCCGCGGCAGCGGCCCTGCTGTGGCTGGGGGCGTGCGCCAGCGTCGCGCCCCCCTGCCTCGCCAGCCACGACGGCACCGGCGACCTCGGGCTCGTCATCGGGCGCGCCAACGGCACGCTCACCCTCGTCAACACCACCACCAAGCAGGCACTGGCCACGATCGCCGGACTGGGCGACCTGTCGCACGCCTCGATCGTCTATTCGCGCGACGGCGGCCACGCCTATGTGTTCGGCCGCGACGGCGCGCTCACCAAGGTCAACCTCGTCGGGCGCTGCATCGAGGCGCGCGTGCAGCAGGCCGGCAACAGCATCGGCGGCGCGATCTCGCAGGACGGCAGCCTCGTGGCCGC
>DATFAY010000058.1:0-2185 GCA_035254085.1 Piscinibacter sp. | reverse complement strand
CATCGGCGGCATCAATCTCGGCTTCAACCCCGGCCCGACGGCGCCGATCACCAGCCTGGCCACCTACACCGGCCCGACCGGCACCTTCGCGTTCGAGCTCGACTACGCCGAATGCTGCGGCGGCCCCGCCGTGCTGCAAGTCGACCTGCCGTTCCAAGCCGCGGTGCCGGAACCCAGCAGCTACGCCATGATGGCCCTCGGCCTGGGCGTCGTCGGCTTCATGCTGCGCCGCCGCCGCCAGCAGCCCGACTGAGTCGCCTCGATCCCGGCTCCCCCACCGGCCCACGCGCCCTCGCGGCCCGTGGGCCTTTTCGCGTTCGGCATCCGCCTGCCCGGCGCGCTTAACCTTGCCCTAACCCAGCGCTAACAGTCACCTAATCCCGCGCCCCTATCTTCGTCCCGTGCGGAATGTTCCGCAGGCAACACCGAAAGACATGGGGGCCATGATGATGAAACCGTTGACTGCCGCGCTCGTCGCGGGGGGTGTGCTCGTGAGCACGGCCGGGGCGTTCAGCCTGCGCCCGGCATGGTTCAAGAACGAAGAGAAGGTCGCGTCGGCGCAGGCCGGCGTGGCGACCTCGGGCACGGTGGCGCCCACCACCGCCGCCGCCGCGGTGGTGCCGGCGGCGCCCGTGCCGATGCTGTCGCCGTCGGTGCCGAACTACCGCGCCATCGTCAAGCAGGCGGGGCCGGCGGTGGTCGGCGTGACGGTCGAAGGCATGCACAAGGCCACCGCAGAGGACATGGGCCTGCCGCCCGGCGCCGAGGACGATCCGTTCTTCCAGTTCTTCCGCGGCCTGCCCGGCTTCCAGGGGCGCGGCGGCCGGCGCGGCTCGCAGTCGGTGCCGTTTCGCGGCCTCGGCTCGGGCTTCATCATCAGCTCCGACGGCCTGATCCTCACCAACGCGCACGTGGTGCGCGAGGCCAAGAACGTGACGGTCAAGCTCAACGACCGGCGCGAGTTCTCGGCCAAGGTGCTGGGCTCGGACACCGCCACCGACATTGCGGTGCTGAAGATCAACGCCAAGGACCTGCCCACGGTGCGCCTGGGCGACCCGAGCCAGCTCGAAGTGGGCGACCCGGTGCTCGCCATCGGCTCGCCGTTCGGCTTCGACCAGACGGCCACGCAAGGCATCGTGAGCGCCAAGGGCCGCTCGCTGCCGGGCGACGCCGTGGTGCCGTTCATCCAGACCGACGCGGCGGTCAACCCCGGCAACTCCGGCGGCCCGCTGTTCGACGGCAACGGCCAGGTGGTGGGCATCAATGCGCAGATCTACTCGCAGTCCGGCGGCTACATGGGCCTGTCGTTCGCGATCCCGATCAACGTGGCGCTCAAGGTCAAGGACCAGATCGTCGCGCACGGCCATGCCGAGCACGCCCGACTGGGCGTCACGGTGCAGGAGCTGAACCAGTCGCTGGCCGAGTCCTTCGGGCTGCCGCGGCCGGAAGGCGCGCTGGTCGCCAACGTCACGCCCAACAGCGCGGCGGCGGCCGCGGGGCTGAAGTCGGGCGACGTGATCACCCAGGTCAACGGGCAGCCGATCGGCCATTCGGGCGAGCTGTCGAGCATCATCGGCATGTCGGCCCCGGGCGAGCGGGTCAAGCTCAAGGTCTGGCGCGACCACGCCTGGCGCGACGTCGAGGCCAAGCTCGGCAACGCCCAGGAGCCGGGCAAGCAAATTGCTGACAACGACAGTGCGACGCAGGGCGGGCAATTGGGCCTGGCGCTGCGCCCCTTGTCGCCGCAGGAGCGGCGCGAGGCCAAGGTCGACCAGGGCATGGTCGTCGAGCAGGTGAGCGGCCCGGCGGCGCGCGCCGGCATCGAGCCGGGCGACGTGCTGCTGGCCATCAACGGCAAGCCGGTGCAATCGGTGGAGACGGTGAAGAACGTGCTGCAGGGCAAGCCCCACAGCGTGGCGTTGCTGGTGCAGCGCGAAGGCGAAAAGATCTTCGTCCCCGTCAACCTCGGTTGAGTCCGAGGGCCCGATCCGCGGTGCCGGCGCGATGAGCAAGGAGCAAGCCATGAAGCACCCATCAGCGACAGCAGCGACAGCAGCGACAGCAATCTGCGCCGGATTGGCCCTGGCGCTGGCCGCCGCGGCGGCCGGCGCCGCCGGCCTGCCGCCGGAGCACCAGGCGGGCAGCGTGTCGTATGTCAGCGGCGGCGTCTCCGACGACGACGCGG
>DATFAY010000057.1:0-7690 GCA_035254085.1 Piscinibacter sp. | reverse complement strand
GCGTGATCGCGAGGTCGAACTGCCCGACGCCCTGCGGACCCTGCACGAGCAGCGCATGCGCGCGCTGCGTCGCCAGCGCCTGGCGCAGCGGCGCTTCCAGCCACGGCAGCGGCAGTTGACCGTCGGGGCCTACCACTGGCGAGATTCCAGCGCCGTCGTCACCTGGTGCGACACGGCATCGCGATCGAGCGAGGCATCGATGCGCACGATGCGTTGCGGCGCGGCCTTCATGCGCGCCTCGTAGCCCTCGCGCACCCGGTCGAAGAAGGCTTCCTCCTGGCGCTCGAAGCGGTCCGGCGCTCGTGCCGCGGCGCGGCGCTCGGCGGCGAGTGCGGCGGGCAGGTCGAACCAGATGGTGAGGTCCGGCTGCAGGCTGCCCTGCACCCAATGCTCGAGTTGCGACAGCACCGCGAGGTCGAAGCCGCGGCCGCCGCCCTGGTAGGCAAAGGTCGCGTCGGTGAAGCGGTCGCAGAGCACCGTCTCGCCGCGCGCCAGGGCGGGGACGATGACCTGCTGCAGATGATCGCGGCGCGCGGCGAAGACGAGCAAGGCCTCCGTGAGTGCATCCATCGGCGCGTGCAGCACCAGTTCGCGCAGCCGCTCCGCCAACTCGGTGCCGCCCGGCTCGCGGGTGCACAGCACGGCGGCGCCAGCCTCGCGCAGGCGCAGCGCGACCGCAGCGATGTGCGTCGACTTGCCTGCACCGTCGATGCCTTCGAACGTGATGAAGCGTGCCGGGGTCATGACGACACCCCGCTCGCCGAGTACGGCGCGCGACCCTCCGAGAGGGTCGGGCCTTGCTTGGGGCGGCCCGGCGCGGCGGCCCGGGGGCATGACGACACCCCGCTCGTCGAGGTCGGCGAGCGACCCTCCGGGAGCGTCGGGCCTTGCCTCTTTCGCGCCGGTCTCACTGCGGCTTGCCTCGCTGGTATTGGTTCACCGCCCGATTGTGCGCGCTCAGGTTGTCGCTGAAGACGCTCGTCCCGTCGCCGCGCGAAACGAAGTACAGCGCCTTGGTCGGCTCCGGCTTCACCGCCGCCAGCAGCGAGGCCTTGCCCGGTATCGAGATGGGCGTCGGGGGCAGGCCCGCGCGCGTGTAGGTGTTGTACGGGCCGTCGGTGGTCAGGTGGCGCTTGCGCAGGTTGCCGTCGAAGGCATCGCCCAGGCCGTAGATCACGCTCGGGTCCGTCTGCAGGGGCATGTTCAGGCGCAGGCGGTTGACGAAGACGCCGGCGACCTTGCCGCGGTCGGTGGCCGCGCCCGTCTCCTTCTCCACGATCGAAGCCAGGATCAGCGCCTCGTCCATGGTCTTGAGCGGCGAATCCGGCGACCGCTGCTGCCAGGCGTCCGCGAGGCGCTTCTTCATCGCGCGGTGCGCGCGCCGCAGCACGGCCAGATCGGTGCTGCCCTTGCTGTAGGCATACGTGTCCGGATAGAACTGCCCCTCGGCCGGCACGCCGGGATCGCCGAGCGCGGCCATGATCTGCGCGTCGTCCATCGCCGCCGTCGTGGGCTTGAGGCTGTCGGCCCTGGCGAGCTCGGCGCGCACCTGCTTGAAGGTCCAACCGTCGATGATGCGCACCACGGCCAGCGTCTCGTCGCCGCGCACCATCTTGTTGAGCAAGGCCATCGGCGTCGTGCCGCGACCGATCTCGTAGCTGCCGGCGCGGATCCTGCGCGACTGGCCCGACCAGCGGAAGTACTGGTACAGCAGCGTGGGCGAGGTCTTCACGCCCGCTTGCACCCACGCGTCGGCGATCGCCCGCGGCGTGGTGCCGGCCTCGATGTCGACCTCGACCGTCTCGGCGGCCAGCGGCAGCGGTCGCTGGAGCCACCATGCCGCGGCGCCGGCCGCCGCGGCAGCGGCCAGCACGAGCAGGGTGAACAGCACACGCATCGACCTCATCGGAACAGACAACCCCATGGGGCAGACGACAGACGGGCCGGAATCATAATCGCCGCATGAACACGACTTCCCCGATCGCCGGCGCCGTGGCTCTCACGCACTGGGGCGTGATCCGCGCCCGCGGCGCCGATGCCGCGGCGTTCCTGCATGGCCAGCTGACCAACGACTTTGCCGGGCTCGGCATGTCGCAGGCCCGACTGGCGGGTTACTGCTCGGCCAAGGGGCGTCTACTGGCGAGCTTCGTCGCGTGGAAGGCGTCGGACGAGGAGATTCTCCTGGCCTGCCATGCGAGCGTCCTGCCCGCCACGCTCAAGCGCCTGTCCATGTTCGTGCTGCGGGCCAAGTGCAAGCTGAGCGACGCGAGCGCCGAGGTGCCCTTGTTCGGCGTGGCCGGCCCGCCGGCACGCGCGGCGCTGGCCGCCTTGCCGGTGTGGGGCAAGCAGGACATCGATGGCGCGCAGTGGGTGCGCCTGCCCGACGGCGCCGGCACGCCGCGCGCCTTGTGGGCGGGTGCGGGCGGCGAACAGGATATGCCGGCCATGGCGCTGGACGCCTGGCGCTGGCTCGAGGTGCAAAGCGGCGTGCCGGTCATCGAGGCCGCGACCGTGGAGCAGTTCGTCCCCCAGATGCTGAACTTCGAGCTGGTGGGCGGCGTGAACTTCCAGAAGGGCTGCTACCCCGGGCAGGAAGTCGTGGCGCGCGCGCAGTACCGTGGCACGGTGAAGCGACGCAGCTTCCTCTTCGACCTGGACGTGCCTGCCGGGGCCGGGCAGGAGGTCTTCCATAGCAGCGATGCGGGCCAGCCGTCCGGCCTGGTGGCCAACGCGGCGCCGCACCCCAGCGGCGACGGCACGAGCGCCTTGGTCGAGGTGAAGCTCGCGGCCCTCGACGACGGCAGCCTGCACCTCGGGGCACCCGACGGCCCCGCTCTGCGACGCGCCGAGCTGCCCTACCCCGTGCCGAGCGACGCGGACCAGGCCGCCTGAGGACGCCGAAAGCGCCACGGCCGGCAACAGTTCACACGGGCCGCTCGGTGCGCCGCGAGTTGTTCATCTACTATCGCGTCGACGTGGCGCATGCGATGGACGCACTCGCGGCCGTGCGGCAGTTCCAATGCCGTCTTCGCGAACGCCACCCCGGCCTTGCCGCGCGCCTGCTGCGCCGGCCCGACGAAGCGAGCAACGCGCCCACGCAGACCTGGATGGAAATCTATTCGTTCGACGACGCCGGCGGCATCGGCCCCGAGCTCGAAGCCGAGATCGCCGCCGAGGCGGCGTCGCTCGGACCCTTCATCGCCGGCGGCCGGCACACCGAAGTGTTCGTTCCATGTGCCTCGTAGCGCTCGCCATCGACCACAGCCGGCGGTTTCCGCTGGTGGTGGCGTCCAACCGCGACGAGTACTTCAAGCGGGCATCCGCGCGCCTGGCCTGGTGGACACCCGAAAGCGGCGGCCCCGCCATCCTCAGCGGGCGCGACCTCGAAGCCGGCGGCACCTGGATGGGCCTGACGGCCGAGGGCCGCTTCGCGCTCGTGACCAACGTGCGCAACCCCGAGCGCAATGACCCGGGTGCGCCTTCGCGCGGGCGCATCGTGCCCGAATGGCTGGGCGGGCGCGAGCGCACCGACCGCTTCTGGATGCGCACCGCGCTGTCGGGCTACAACGGCTTCAATCTGATCGCCATCGATTTCCGTGGTGGCGAATGCTTCTGGGGCACCAACAACGGCGAGCATCCGCAGCGGCTCGAACGCGGGGTGCACGGCCTGTCGAATGCGGGGCTGGACACGCCGTGGCCGAAGGTCGAGAAATTGAAGTCGCAACTCGCACAGGCGATCGATCTCGCGCCCTCGGTCGATGCGCTCTCGATGCGCCTGTTCGACGCGCTGGCCGATCGCAGCGAAGCCCCCGACGATGAGCTGCCCCACACCGGCGTCTCGCTCGAGTGGGAACGCCGACTCTCGGCGGCGTTCATTCGCGCACCGGACCAGGCCTACGGCACCCGCTGCTCGACACTCGTGATCACCGAGAAGGTCAATCGCCACTTGGTGACGCACGTGCTCGAGCGCAGCTTCAGCGCCTCCGGCGTTGCCCTGCTGCGCCGCTCCACGCTGAAGAATTGGCCGCCGCGCTACAGCCTCGACGAGACGCAGATGCAGGCGGCAAGCGAGCAGGAGGCCGTCTCGGAAGCCGAGCTCGACCCTGACGCAGCGGGCACCGAGTTGGCGACGCCGCCCAAGCGCAGCCGCGTGCGCAGCCTGCTCAAGCCCGAGCCCAGCCGCAGGCGCCGCCGCAACACGATGCCCGCGCCGCTGTAGGCCGCCCGGGCCTACAGGTGCCGCACCATCTCGATGTGCGGTATGCCGGCTTCCTCGAAGGCGGTGCCCCGTTCGGTGAAGCCGGCGCGCGTGTAGAACGGCGCCGCCGACATCTGGGCATGCAGCACCACCTCGTGTTCGCCGCGCCCGCGCGCGGCCTTCATCAAGGCGTCCAGGACGCTGCGCCCGACGCCGCTGCCGCGCATGGTCTGCGTCACCGCCATGCGCCCGATCTTCGCGACCCCGGGCACGTGCTCGAGCAGGCGGCCGGTGGCCAGGGGAACGCCGAATCGGTTGTAGGCCACCGCGTGCACGCAGGCGGCGTCGGCCTCGTCCCATTCCATCTCGGCCGGAATCTTCTGCTCCTCGACGAAGACGGCGGTGCGGATGGCGCGCGCATCGCGGCCGAGTTCGGCCCAGCTGCCCACTCGCACGTCCGCCATCGGCTTGCCCGCCTCGAAGGCCTGCAGCACGTCGCGCAGTTCCTGCGGCACCGGCTTCGATGTCTGCGACTGCGGGTCGGCGAACACGTAGACCAGTTCGCCCGACACCAGCAACTCGTCCTGGCGGAACGCCGCAGCGGAGAACAGCATCGACGCGTTGCCGATGCGCGCGCAACGGATGCCGACATCGAGCACGTCGTCGTAGCGGGCCGACCCTTCGTATTCGACGGTCGCCTTGCGCACGAAGAGATCGCCGCCCAGGTACTCCATGGTCTGCGCGTACGGCAGCGCAAGCGCGCGCCAGTACCCTGCGACGGCCGTATCGAAATACATCAGGTAGTGGCCGTTGAACACGATCTTCTGCGCGTCGATCTCCGCCCAGCGCACGCGCAGGCGTTCCAGGTGCCGGAAGTCGGTCCTCTTCATTCGAATGCCTCTTTCAATGCGGCCGCGGCGGCGGCCTGCGCCTCGTGGGCTTCGGGCAGCACGCGCCCGAGCTTGATGAAATCGTGGGTGACGCCGCGGTAGAGCTCCAAGGCAACGTCGACACCGGCCAGGCGCAGCTTGTCAGCGTAAGCGATGCCCTCGTCGACCAGCGGATCGCACTCCGCGAGCACCACGCAGGCGGGCGCGACGCCGTCCAGGTCGTCGGCGAGCAGCGGCGCAAAGCGCCAGTCCTCGCGCCATGCGGGGTCGATGTAGTGGTCGAAGAACCAGGCGATGCCCTTGGCCTCGAGCAGGAAGTCGTTCGCGAAGCGACGGTGGGAATCGGTGTCCGCATGCGCTGTCGTGCCGGGGGTGATGAGCAATTGCAGCCGCAGCGGCAGGTCGACGTCGCGCGCATGGATGGCGCACACCGCCGCCAGCGTGCCGCCCGCGCTGTCGCCGCCGACCGCGAGGCGCGTGCCGTCGAGGCCGATGCTGGCGCCTTCGTCCGCCAGCCAATGCATCGCCGTCCAGGCATCGTCCACGGCGGTCGGGAAACGATGCTCGGGTGCGAGCCGGTAGTCCAGCGCGACCACCGCCGCGCCGCTGCGCAGCGCCAGTTGCCGGCACAGGCTGTCGTGCGTCTCGAGGTTGCCGATGACGAAGCCGCCGCCGTGCAGGTACAGCAGCACCGGCAGGCGTTCGTGGGAAGGCGCGTACAGCCGTGCGCCGAGCGGCGTGCCGTCGGCAGCGCGGATCATGAAATCCATGACGCGGGGCAGCTTGGCGCGCGGCAGTTCCAGCACTTCGGACGCCGCCACATAGGCGCTGCGCGCATCGGGCACGCTCATCTCGTAGAAAGGGGGCCGGCCGGCGCGGCGAATGCGCTCCAGCACGTCGGCCATGCGACGGGTCAGCAAACGGGTCGGCAAGATGCTTGACTGGCGTGAACGGGCAGGCTCGGAGGATACTCGGGCCCCGGGATTTGCGCCCACCGCCATGGCCTTCATCTACTACATCACGCAGGTTCACCTCGACTTCGGCACGGTCTCGCTGCTGCCGCAGGAATGCGAGCGCGTCGGCATGATGCGCCCGCTCGTCGTCACCGATGCCGGCGTGCGCGCGGCCGGCGTGCTCGACAAGGCGCTGCATGCGTTGGGCGCCGTGCCCTACGCCGTGTTCGACCAGACGCCATCCAACCCCAACGAGGCCGCAGTGCGCGCGGCCGCGCAGCTGTACCAAACCTACGAGTGCGACGGGCTCGTCGCGGTCGGCGGAGGCTCCAGCATCGACCTTGCCAAGGGCGTGGCGATCGCCGCCACGCACGAGGGGCCGCTCAAGACCTACGCCACCATCGAAGGCGGCAGCGCGAAGATCACCGAGCGGGTGGCGCCGGTGATCGCCGTGCCCACGACGGCTGGCACCGGCAGCGAGGTGGCGCGCGGGGCGATCGTCATCGTCGACGATGGCCGCAAGCTCGGCTTCCACAGCTGGCACCTGGTGCCCAAGACGGCGATCTGCGACCCCGAGCTCACGCTCGGCCTGCCGCCGGTGCTCACGGCCGCCACCGGCATGGACGCGATCGCGCATTGCATGGAGACCTTCATGGCGGGGGCGGTCAACCCACCCGCCGACGGCATCGCCCTGGACGGCCTGGAACGCGGCTGGGGGCACATCGAGCGCGCCACCCGCAACGGCGACGACCGCGAGGCGCGCTGGAACATGATGAGCGCGAGCATGCAAGGCGCCATGGCGTTCCAGAAGGGCCTCGGTTGCGTGCATTCGCTCAGCCACAGCCTGGGCGGCGTCAACCCGCGGCTGCATCACGGCACGCTGAACGCCCTCTTCCTGCCGGCGGTCATCAAGTTCAACGCGAGCGCTCAATCCATGGTCAAGGAGCGGCGGCTCGCGCGCATGGCTCATGCGATGGGGATCGGGGCCTGCGACCCGCAAGGCAGCCAGATCGCCGAGGCGATCCGCCAGCTCAACGCGCGGCTGGGCTTGCCTTCGGGCCTGGCCGCGGTCGGGGTCACTCGCGATCTGTTCGATCGCATCATCCAAGGCGCGATGGCCGACCATTGCCACAAGACGAACCCCCGCCTGGCGACCCCCGACGACTACAGAGAGATGCTCGAAGCATCCATGTGATCACCCCCGGCACGGCAAGAACGGAGTGAGCCGCCGAAGCGAGGCGGCCTGCGCAGTCGCGCAGGCGCTTCGCTGCGGCCTTTCGCCACAAGGATGCGCCCATGATCGATGCCGTGATGACGCCCGCCCCTCGCCCGCGCGAGGTCGCTCATGTTCCGCTGGACGCGGGCTGGCGACAGTGGATCGCCGAGAACCGCCTTCGCGACTGCACTCCCGAGTCGATGCTGCAGACCATGGTCGCCAGCGGACTCGACGCGCGCGAATCGCAGGCGGCGATCGCCTTGATGGAAGACGAGCCGGTATTCCGCGCGGCGCGGCGCATGCAGCAGTTGCAGCGCAAGCTCGAGTCGGTGACCGGCAACCTGCAGAAGCTGTGGGAGTCGGCACCCGGCTATGCGACGGTCGAGAAGCGCCCGACGCCGCCGCGCGAGGAATTCATCGCGCGCTACGTTCG
>DATFAY010000056.1:0-5330 GCA_035254085.1 Piscinibacter sp. | reverse complement strand
GGCGGTCACGCTGAGCGCGATCGCGATGCTGTGGCGATTCCTGTGCGCGGTCCGCGGTGCGTCGCACGCGACGATCGCGCTGCTGGCGATGCTGTGCGTCACCTACTACAACGGTCGGCTCTACTACTACAACCACAACGTCGTGCTGATGTGGTTCGTGGTGGCCACGGCGCTCCTCGCCTGGGCGGCGTTCGAGCGACGCCAGCTGCGCTGGTGGGCGCTGACCGGCGTGGCGATCGGCCTGGGCGCGCTGGCGAAGTACCAGATCGCCGTCACCGTGCTGTGCCTGGTCACCTTCCATGCCTCGCAAGGCGGCTGGAAAGATCGCTTGCACCGGCGTGGACTGCTGCTCGCCGCGCTGCTCGCGCTGCTGGTCTTGCTGCCGCACCTATGGTGGCTGCCGCGGCACGATTTCGCGCCGATCCACTACGCGATGGACAGTTCGCTCGCCGCGGACCTCGGCCTTGCGCATCGCCTCGCCGATGCGCTGCAGTGGAGCGTCGACCAGCTGTTCAATCGCGCGCTGCCTGCGCTGGCGCTGCTGGCCGGCTGTGCCCTTTGGGCGGGTCGCGCGCAGAACGACGCCGCCGCGCCGCGGCGCGATGCGGCGCGCGCGGTGCTGTTGTGCTGGGGGCTGGTGCCGCTCGTCTTCATGCCGATGACGGGCATCGTCTTCGGTTCGCAGTTGCAACTGCAGTGGGGCACGCCGTTCCTGCTCTTTCTCGTGCCCGCCGTGATGGAGCTCTTGTTCACACGCCGCTGGGCGACCGTCCCGATGACCCAGGCCTGGCGCGCCTTCGCCATGCTGCAAGGGGCACTGATCGCACTGAGTATCGTCACCTCGCCGCTCGGGCCCAGGGCCCTCGTGGATACGCACTGGCGCAGCTTTGATGCCCCAGGCCTGGCGCACACGCTGCTGCGACCGGCGCATGCGGCGCTGGGCGGGCCGGTGCGCGTCATCGTCGGCTCGGGGGGCGAGCCGGGCGCGCTCGCGCTGCTGTTCCCCGAGCGTCCGCTGGTGCTGATCGACGGCCGCTACGACCGCAGCCCCTGGGTGCAGGACGGCCTGGTCCAGCGCTGCGGCGCGCTGGAAATCGTGCACGCGCTCGTGCCGCCGGCAGGCATGACACCGGTGGGTGCGCGCTTTCCGGCACTGCACTGGGGCGTGATCGCGCCCGAGCCCGGGCAACTGGGATGCCACTGAGGGTCGACGCCGCACACGTCTCTTGATCAAGCTTAAGTTGCGCTTAAGCGGGGGCGCGAATACTGGGAGATTCACTTCAGCAGGCAGTCCAGGACGTGCTGCAGCCTCCACGCAGGGCGACCGCCCACGGCCCCGGTGACGGCACCGCGACCATCCATGCTCCCGCCGAGCCGCTGCGAGCGCGGCGGCGTGTGGCGCTGCTGCCCTGGATCCTGGCGCTGGCCTGGCTGGCCGCCACCGCCTGGATGCGGCCGTTGGCCTTGCCCGACGAAGGCCGCTATGTCGGTGTCGCCTGGGAGATGCTGCGCTCGGGCCAGTGGGCGGTGCCCACCCTGGACGGCATGCCGTTCTTCCACAAGCCGCCGCTCTTCTACTGGGTCACGGCAGCGTCGATGGCCGTGTTCGGCCCGGGCGTCCTGGCCGCGCGCGCGGCGTCGCTGCTCGGCGCACTGATCGCGGCGATGTCCGTCGCCTTCCTCGTCCGGCGCTGGCAGGGCGAGCGTGCATCGCGTCGAGTGCAGCTCGTGCTCCTCACGACGCCGCTCTTCTTCGGCGGCGCGCAGTTCGCCAACCTCGACATGCTGGTGGCCGGTTGCATCAGCGCGGCCATCGTGCTGGCCGCGCACGCGCTGCTGTGCCTCGAGCGCGGACGCCCGGGCCGCGGCGCACTGGCCGGTGCATTCGTGTTCGCCGCGCTGGGCATGCTGGCCAAAGGACTGATCGGCGGCGTGCTGCCCGCGCTCGTCATCATCGCGTGGGCGCTGGCGACGCGCCGCGCGCGCAGCCTTCGCTGGCTCGCGTGGCCGCCGGGACTGTTCATCTTCACGGCCATCGCGGCGCCCTGGTTCGTGCTGATGCAGTCGCGTTACCCGTCGTTCTTCGAGTACTTCTTCGTGCACCAGCACCTCGAGCGCTTCGCCGGCAGCGGCTTCAACAACCCACAGGCGGCCTGGTTCTATCTGCCCGTGCTCGCGCTCACGACGCTGCCCTGGTTCATGTGGGCCGGCCATGCGGCGCGCGAACTGCGTCGGGCCCGGGCGGCGCAGCGCGACGTGCAATGGCTCATGGCTGCATGGCTTGCCGTGGTGGTGATCTTCTTCTCGCTGCCGCAATCCAAGCTGGTGGGCTACATCTTCCCGGCGCTGCCTCCGCTGGCGGTTCTGCTCGCGTCCGGGGCAACGTCACGACTCGCGCGCTCGGCGCGCGAGCAGTCTCTGTGGCGGCTTTGGGCAGGAGCCTCGGCGCTCGTGTGCGTCGGCGTGCTGCTCGCCGTGCAGGCGCATCCGCACAACTCGTTCGTGCCGCTGCGCGACGCGGTGCGCGCCCGCTGGACGCCGGGCGATCGCGTGCTCATGCTCGACGGCTTCGCCTACGACGCCCCGATGCTGCTGCGCCTGACCGAGCCGGTGTGGGTGGTCGACCGCTGGAGCGACCCGGCGATCGCGCTGCATGACGACAGCCGCAAGGAGTTCCACGACGCGGCGCTGTTCGCCGCGCCGGACCAGCGTGCCCACCTCGTGGAGCCGGCGGGCGCGCTGGCGGCGGTGTGCGCGGCGGGCGTGACCTGGGTCATCGGCAAGCCGGATTCGCCCACGCGCTATCCGTGGCTGGACAGGCTGGAGACGGTGGCGGCGACCACGGAGCGCCGGGTCTGGCGCTGGGACGCGAGCGCCGGCGGCGCGGCAGCCTCGCTGTGCCGCTGAAGCGCGGACGCAGGCTCAGGTCAGCGCGGTCGCTCGCTCCGCGAGCCAGCGATCGAAGTCCTCCTGCGCGAGCGGCCGCGAGAACCAGTAGCCCTGCCCGATGTCGCAGCCCATCTCGGCCAGCGCATCGGCAGTGGCGCGATCCTCGATGCCTTCGGCCACGGTGAACAGGCCCAGGTTCTTGGCCATGTCGATCATGGCCTTGACGATGTGGCGCGTGCTGCGGTCTTCCAGCAGCTTGCGAACGAACACCTGGTCGATCTTGATGCCGTCCACCGGCAGGTCGACGAGGTAGCCGAGCGAGGTGTAGCCGGTGCCGAAGTCGTCGATAGAGACTTTCATGCCGCGCCGGCGCAGCTCGATCAGCGCATCCTTGAGCCTCGCGGGCACCTGCAGCACCGCCGACTCGGTGATCTCGAGCTCGATGAAGCGCGGCGCCAGATCGCTCGCCTCCGCAATGTCGAACAGGTCGTCGAACAGTTCCGGGTCGCTCAGGTTGCGCGCCGACAGGTTCACCGCGACGCTGCAGCGCGTGCCATGGCAGCGCAGACGCGCAAAGTGCCCGACGGCGCGCGTGAACACGAAGCGGGTCAGCGGATGGATCAGCGCCGAGCCCTCGACCAGCGGGATGAAGTCGGCGGGCGCGATGCGCCCGAAGGACGGGTGGCGCCAGCGCACCAGCGCCTCGGCGCCGATCACGTCGCCGCTGCGCAAGTCCACCTTGGGCTGGTAGTCGACGAACAGTTCGTCGGCCTTCATCGCTTGCGGCAACCGCGCCAGCAGCTCCAGATTGCGCTTGCGCGGCCGCTCGATCTCCGAACCATACGAGACGTGGAAGCGATCGAGTCGGCTGGCCTCGCACAAGGCGATGTTCGCGCGCTGGACCACGAGCTCGGCCGATTGCGGCCCCGGATCGACCTCGGCGGTGCCGGCGACCACGTCGACATACACGGGGATGCCCTCGACGAACACCGGGCGCGTCGGCAGCTCCTTCAAGTGGACGTCCTGCATCGAGCGGTCGTTCGCGGCGCCGCTGAGCAGCATCGCCAGGCGCTGCGCGCGCAGGTCGAACACGTCGGCCGGGCCGGTCGTGCCATACAGGTCTGCGAGTCGTGCGGCGAGCGACCGCACCAGCGGATCGCTGATCTGCGGCCCTAGGGTATTGATGATCTGGTCGTAGTTCTGGATCTTGAGCAGCAGCAGCCGCTGGTTCGCGGCCTGCGCGCGGGCGCGCCCGCGTGCGCTCGCGGCGCGCTGGCGCGGCAGCGGCATGACCTGCCGGATCTCGCGCAGCAGCGCCGCATGGTTGGGCAGGCCGGTGTTGAGGTTGTGAAATGCCAGCCAGCGCAGCTGCGCGTGCCGCTGCTTGATGAGGCTGATCAGCAGCCCGGAGAACGCGCCCACGGCGACATAGGTGGTCAGGCGAACCGACCAGGTGAGCAGGCTCTGGTGCTGGTCCGCGGCGACGTTCAAGGGCATCTGGGGACCCATCAGCAACCCGCAGGCGAGTCCGGCGACCGCGCCGCCCGACGTGCCGAACACGGATGCCGCCAGCAGGATCGGAAAGTAGAAGAGGTTGGGCAGGCCCATGCCGGTACCGCCGGACACGCGCACCAGCATGGCGATCGCCAGCATGGACAAGCCCAGGGCGATGGCGGCCATGGTCTTGCCCAGCGCGCCGACGGGCGGATTCAGCCATGCCACGGTGAAGGCGTCGTCGCGTGCGGGCACGGCAACGACGTCGGTGTCGACGATCGAGTTCATTTCGCTCCCGAATCCGCCGCGTGCTTGCTTGTTCTTTGCGCGCGGCCCCCGACATGGTCATTTCGCGGCCAGCCAACGCCGTTGATCTTGAGCAAGCACCCCGCGCGCCCGGCTGCCAACCAGTGCACGAGTGCCGCCTCGCGGTGCGCGGATCGCGCCGCCCAGGCGGTGCTTATGCCCGGCGTGCCTATGCAAAGCCGAAAATCTTCGATGAACAACGCCGTCCCCGAGCTCACACTTCGCCCCTTCGCATGACACCATCGGGCCGCCCGCATCCGTGAATTTCCAGCAACTTCGTGCCGTCCGCGAAGCCGTTCGACAAGGCTTCAACCTCACCAGCGTCGCCGAGGCGCTTCATACGTCCCAGCCTGGCGTCAGCCGGCAGATCCGCGAACTCGAGGACGAACTGGGCATCGAGATCTTCGTGCGCGCCGGCAAGCGCCTGACCGGCCTCACGCCGCCCGGGGAGACGGTGCTGCCCATCATCGAGCGGCTGCTGCACGAAGCGGAGAACCTGCGGCGCGCCGGCGAGGACTTCGCCTCGGCGGGGCGGGGCGTGCTGACCATCGCCGCCACCCACTCGCAGGCGCGCTACGCGCTGCCGCCGGCGGTGCGCGACTTCAGCGCCATGCACCCGGAGGTGTCCTTGCGCCTGCACC
>DATFAY010000055.1:0-13295 GCA_035254085.1 Piscinibacter sp. | reverse complement strand
CGCGCAGATCACGCTGCTGATCGGCGCCGGCACCCGCGAGCTCATGCTCAAGCTGCTCGCGCGCTGCCTGCTCGACGAGCCCGTGCTGGCCGAGCGGGTGCGTGCCGACGAGGTGCTCGCGCGCTTCGAGGCGCATTACGCCGACACCACCGGCAGCCAGGCCGTGCCTTACGAGGGCTGCCACGAGACGCTGGCGCGGCTGAAGGCCGCCGGCGTGCGCCTCGCCTGCGTCACCAACAAGGAGTCGCGCCACGCGACGCGCGTGCTGCACGCGCTCGGGCTCGACGGCTGCTTCGACCTCGTGGTCGGCGGCGACTCGCTGCCCTGGAAGAAGCCGCATGGCGGCGTGCTGCGCCATGTCGTGCAGCGCCTGGGCGGCGACACCTCCCGCAGTGCCCACGTGGGCGACTCGCGCATCGACATCGAGGCCGCCCGCAACGCCGGCGTGGCCGCCTGGGCCGTGCCGCACGGCTACAACGCCGGCGAGCCGATCGCGCATGCGAATCCGCAGCGCCTGTTCGCCAATCTGCCGCAAGTGGCCGAGCACGTGCTCGCGCTGCGTCGCGCCACCGTTTGACCGCATCAACATGACCACGCTCACCACCTTGCTCTGGGACGTCGACGGTACCCTGGCCGAAACCGAGCGCGACGGCCACCTCGTCGCCTTCAACCTCGCCTTCGAGGCCTGCGGCCTGCCGTGGCGCTGGAGCGAGGCCCGCTACGGCGAACTGCTGCGGGTGAGCGGCGGGCGCGAGCGGCTGCTGCACGACATGGCCTCGCGTCCCGACGCGCCGGCGCTGGCCGCCGAGCGGCTGGCGCTCGCCAGCCACTTGCACGCGACCAAGACTGCGCGGTACGTGGCGCTGGTGAACGACCGCGGCATCCCGCTGCGCCCGGGCGTGCTGGAGCTGATGCAGGAGTGCCGCGAGCAGGGCGTGCAGATGGCGATCGCCACCACCACCAGCCGCGCCAACGTCGAGACCCTGCTGCGACTGCACCTCGGCCCACGCTGGCACGAGTGGTTCGCGGCCGTGGTGTGCGGCGAGGACGTGCAACGCAAGAAGCCCGATCCGCAGGTCTACCTGCGTGCGCTGGACCTGCTCGGCGCGCATCCGCTGGAGTGCGTCGCGATCGAGGATTCGCCGGCCGGCGCGGCCGCGGCGCGCGGTGCCGACGTTCCGGTGATCGTCACGCCCAGCCGCTACTTCGATGCCGCCACCATCGAAGGCGCCGTCGCCATCGGCCCGGGCCTGGATCAGCGCCGCGGCTGGCGCCCGCTGCCGGGCGGGCCGTCGCGCGAGGTCGGGCGCATCGGGCTGGACGACATCCGCGCCTGGTGCGCGCAGATGGACAGCGTCTCCCAGCACGCGTGAACGGTCGCGCGGCGCCGCGCGAAACCCTTCGGCTGTTGCGGCAAACCCTCGCTTGCACATGCGTTCTTGCGCATAAACTATGGCTTGTGTCGCAGCCCTCCGGCCGCGCAGCGCCAGCACGGCAGGCGAGGATCCACCGCAATGAGCAACGAGTCCCCCAACGCAATGAGCAATGACTCCGAAGAGGTCTTTGCGGCCGCGGCGGAGCTGTTCTCGGTGCTGTCGACCCCCGTGCGGCTCAAGCTCATCAGCGCGCTGTGCCACCAGGAGAAGAACGTCTCGCAGCTGCTCGGCGAGATCGACGCGACGCAGCCGAACATGTCGCAGCACCTGGCTACGCTGTACCGCGCCGGCATCCTGTCGCGCCGGCGCGAGGGCACGCAGATCTTCTATCGCATCCAGAGCGAGCGCGCGGCCACGCTGTGCCGCGCGGTGTGCACCCAGATCGCCACCGAGATCGACTCCGGGGGCGCGCTGGCACACCAGGATCGGCTGATCCCGGCCGGCCGACGCCCCTGAGGGCGGGGCAGGTGCGAGGCGCGCTGCGCCTCAGGCCTTGCCCAGGCGCGGATCGCGCAGGCGCTGCTCGAGCTCGCTGGTGCCCAGCGCGCTGAGGTCGCTGTCCACCGCGAGCTGAACGCGCTTGTCCAGGGCCTCGCCCAACTGGGCCTTCAGCTCGCCCAGGAAGGGGCTGGACGCGAACAGCAGCAGGCTGTCGAAGGCCTTGGCGGCCAGGCCGGCCTGCAGCCGCTCGGCGATCTCCTGCGCGAAGTGCTGGTGCTCCTTGCGGCGCGCGTCGGTGCGCGGCTCGAAGCGGTTGCCGCCCGGGCTGTTGTCGGTGGCTTCATGGCCGGGGCGATCGCCGCCGAGCTCGCTGCCCTTGAGCCGGCTCTGCGGGTGTTCCAGGGTGGCCACCGGCTGCAGCGGATCGGTCGACGATTCGCGGCTGAACAGGCGGGCGTGGGAGGCGTTGGCGACAACGATCCATTGGCGTTTCATGGGATTCCTCCGAGGGGACGTTGCACGGCCGCTGCGGCCGTGTCGACCATCCATCGTGCGATCGGTCGCGCCGCGGCAACTTGCGCCAGCGCAAGCAGCTGCACCGGCAGGCGGCTACCTTGGCAACGAGGTGACCGCCATGCTGCTGTTCTCGCTCGATCCCGCCGATCCCTTCGCCCAGGCGCTGGCCGCAGCGCTCGAGGTGGGCTTGTCGCCGCTGGAGGAGCGCACGTTTCCCGACGGCGAGCACAAGCTGCGCCCGCTGGTCGACCCTCGCGGCGCCGATGCCTACGTGCTGCACGGCCTGCACGGCGGCCCCACCGACAGCCCGCACGACAAGCTGTGCCGGCTGCTGATGTTCATCGCCACTTTGCGCGACCACGGCGCGGCCCGCGTGACCGCGCTGGTGCCCTACCTGGCCTACGCCCGCAAGGACCAGCGCACCAAGGACTTCGATCCGCTCGGCCTGCGCCACGTGGCGCAGCTGTTCGAGGCGGTCGGCGTATCGCAGCTGATCGTGCTGGAGGCTCACAACGTGGCCGCGTTCCAGAGCGCGTTTCGCTGCCCGGCGGTGCACCTGGCGGCGCATCCGGTGTTCGGCACTTTGGCGCAGGAGCTGGCCGAGCGCGGGCCGCTGGCGGTGGCCTCGCCCGATCCGGGCGGCGTCAAGCGGGCGCTGCTGTGGCGCGAGGCGCTGGAGGCGCTGCTGCACCGCCCGGTCGGCTTCGCGATGATCGACAAGCGCCGCAGTGCCGGCGTGGTGACGAGCGGGCGCCTGGTGGCGGGGGAGGTGCGCGGCGCCGGCGTGCTGCTGCTGGACGACCTGATCGCCAGCGGCGAGACGCTGCGCAGCGGCGCGCTCGCCCTGCGCGAGGCCGGCGCGGCCGAGGTGATCGGCTGCGCGGCGCATGGCCTGTTCGTCGGCGCCGCCGAGGAGCTGCTCGCCGATGCGGCCCTGTCGCGCCTGGCAGTGACTGACAGCGTGCCGCCGTTTCGCCTGCCAGCGCAGGGCGTAGTGCGCGCCAAGCTCCAGGTGATGCCGGCGGTGCCCCTGTTCGCCGAGGCGGTGCGCGCCAGCCGCGACGCCTGGTGGCAGTAGCCTGCGCGAGCGCGTCACCCCGCGAGCGAGTCGATCGCGTCGAGCGCGCGCTGCGCGTGCGCCAGGTAGCGCTGCGCCTGCGGGATCCATTTCTGCGGGGTGCGCACCTCGGCCTCCAGCAGGTGCGCGGCGCTCAGGCGCGCGCGCAGCAGGGCGCGCCGCGCGGTGTACAGGCACACCAGCGCGGGCGGCGGGTGGTCGTCCAGCGCGTCGGCGCAGCGCGCCAGCAGCTGGGCGCCCACGCCGGGATCGCCCGCGGTCGCGCATTCCAGCCCCAGGAAGGCCAGCTCGTCGAACGGATCCACCTCGCGCAGGCGCAAGTCGAACTCCAGCGCGTCGATCACCACCGGCGGCTCGGTCAGGCACACGTGCTCCGGGCGGAGGTCGCCGTGACCCTCCACGATGCGGTGCTCGCGCACCCGCCGGCGCAGCAGATCTTCGTGCGTCGTCACCGCGCGCTCCATGCGATCGAGGAGTGCGGACACTTGGCCCAGCGCCTGCCCGAAGCGCGGCCGCTTGAGCACGCGCTGGTCCTGCGCCAGCTCGCCGCGCAGCTGGGCGAGGTAGCCGTCCTCGCTGACATCCGAATGCGCGGCGCGCCGGTAGAAGGCGGCCAGCAGCTCGACCAGAGCGTCGATGTCGGCCGCGCGCAAGCCGCCGCCGGCGATCACCGCGTCGAGCATGCGCGCCGCGGGCAGCCTGCGCATCTCGACCAGCCAATCCACGACGCACGAACGGTCGAGCTGCGCGTCGTCCGCCGCCAGCGAGAAGCTGCCCTTGCGCCACAGCAGCGCCAGCACGCCCAGGTAGACCTGCGGCGCCAGCCGGCGGTTCAGGCGCAGCTCCTCGCGGGTGTCGTGCTCGCGCGCCGCGACGGTGGAGAAATCGAGGAAGGGGTAGTGCACCGGCTTCTTCAGCTTGAGCACGCGCTCGCCGCCCAGCAGCACACATGACATGTGGGTCTCGATGCGCTGCACCGCCATGCCCGCCGCGGGCGCGAGCACGCCGGCCAGGAAGCGCAACCTGTCCTCGGTGGATGGCGCAGCGTCGCGGGCCTGCATGCGACACCTCCTGCGCAGGGCCGACGGTCGCCCCTCTCAGGCCAGCTTGAAGTCGCCGCCCGCGCGCCGCGAGCCCGGCTCCGCCAGCGCGTGGCGGATCGCGTCGTCCACGGTTTCCAGCGCCACGATGTGCAGCTGGGCGCGGGTCGCCTCGGGAACGTCGCGCAGGTCCTTCATGTTGCGCTCGGGCAGCATCACGGTGTGCAGGCCGGCCCGCTGCGCGGCCAGCACCTTCTCCTTGACCCCGCCCACCGGCAGCACCAGGCCGCGCAGGCTGATCTCGCCGGTCATCGCGACGTCGTGGCGGACCGGCCGGTCGGTGAAGAGCGACGCCAGCGCGATGAACATCGCCACGCCCGCGCTCGGCCCGTCCTTGGGGATGGCGCCGGCGGGGATGTGCACGTGCAGGTCGATGCCCTCGAAGGCGGCCGGCGGGATGCGCAGGTCGGCCGCGCGCCCCTTCACCAGCGTGAGCGCCGCCTGCGCGCTCTCCTTCATCACGTCGCCCAGCTGGCCGGTGAGGGTCAGCTTGCCGCTGCCGGCCACGCGTGTCGCCTCGATGAAGAGGATGTCGCCGCCCACCGGCGTCCACGCCAGCCCGGTGGCGACGCCGGCGACGCTGCTGCGCAGGGCGATCTCGCGCTCGAATCGCGCGGGGCCGAGCACGCCGTCCAGGTCCGGCGCATCCACGCGCACCTTGTCGCTCGAGCCCTCGGCCACCTTCATCGCCGCGTGGCGCATCACGCGGCCGATCTCGCGCTCGAGCTGGCGCACGCCGGCCTCGCGGGTGTAGTTGGAGACGATGCTCTTGAGCGCGTCGTGAGTGAGCTCGCACTGGCCCTCGCGCAAGCCGTTGGCCTCGCGCTGTCGTTGCACCAGGTAGGTCTGCGCGATCTGCAGCTTCTCCTCCTGCGTGTAGCCGGGCAGGTCGATCACCTCCATGCGGTCGCGCACGGGTGCCGGGACGTTGTCGATCACGTTGGCGGTGGCGATGAACACCACCCGGCTCAGGTCGAAGGGCACGCCCAGGTAGTTGTCGCGGAAGGTGGAGTTCTGCTCGGGGTCGAGCACCTCGAGCAGCGCGGCGGAGGGGTCGCCGTGGGCGCTGGCGGTGAGCTTGTCGACCTCGTCGAGCATCATCACGCAGTCGCGCGCGCCGGCCTTGCGCAGTCCCTGCACGATGTGGCCGGGCAGGGCGCCGATGTAGGTGCGGCGGTGGCCGCGGATCTCGGCCTCGTCGTGCACCCCGCCGAGCGAGACCCGCACGAACGGGCGCTGCAGCGCGCGCGCGATGCTCTGTCCGAGCGAGGTCTTGCCCACGCCGGGCGGCCCCACGAAGCACAGGATGGGCGCGCGGCCCTGCGGATTGAGCTTGCGCACCGCGAGGAACTCGACGATGCGCTGCTTCACGCGCTCCAGCCCGAAGTGCTCGGCCTCCAGCGTCTGGCGCGCGGCGTGCAGGTCGATCGGCGGCTGCTCCGGCGCGGCCCAGGGCAGCTCGACCATCCAGTCGAGGTAGGTGTGCAGCATCGAGTACTCGCCCGAGGCCTGCGGCATCGACGCGAGCCGGCGCAGCTCCTTGCGCGTGTGCGTCTCGATCTCGGCCGGCATGGCGGCCTTCGTGATCGCCTCTTCAAGGCGCGCGATCTCCTCGTCCTCGCCGCTCGTCTCGCCCAGCTCCTGCTGGATCGTCTTCAGCTGCTCGCGCAGCAGGAACTTGCGCTGCCGGTCATCGAGCTGCTCCTTGGTGCGCTCGCCGATCTCGCGCGACAGCCGCAGCACTTCGATGCGGTGGGTGAGCAGCGGCATCAGCTTGCGCACCCGCTCCTGGGTCGAGATGGTCTCCAGCAGCGCCTGCTTCTCGTTCACGTCGGCGTCGACCACGCTGGCCGTGATGTCGGCCAGCTCGGCCGGCCCGCGCGTGGCCTGCAGCGCATGGACCAGCTCGGCCGGCACGCTGGGCAGCAGCGACAGCAGCTCCAGCGTGCGCTCGCGCAGCTGCAGCGCCAGCGCTTCGAGCTCGGCCGAGGCGTCGGCGGGCTCGTCGATCGGCTCGACGCGCGCGGCGAGGAACGGATGGCCCTCGACCGCCTCGACGATGCGAAAGCGCTGCGTGCCCTGGCACACCGCGTGATGCAGGTCCTCCTGCGGGTGCAGGTGGTGCACGACCTTGGCGAAGGTGCCCACGGCGCACAGGCCGGCGAGCCCGGGGTCGTCCTCGCGCGGGTCCTTCTGCAGCACCACGCCGACGGTCGTCCCGGCGGCCAGCACGTACTCCAGCGCCGCGATCGACTTGACCCGCCCGACGCTCACCGGTGCCAGCACGTGCGGGAACAGCACCAGGTTGCGCATGGGAATGAGCGCCACGATGCCCGCAGGCAGCGCGATCGCGGGTGGCTCGGTCTTGCTCATCGTCACTTCCTTGGCAAAGACGGTTCTAGAACATCTCGGGACTGGCCCCTGCAGGCGACTCGCCGGAGGTGGGCTTGCGCGGCGCGTTGGCGACCATGCAGTCGGTGGTCAGCACCAGGCTGGCGATGGAGGCCGCGTTCTGAAGCGCCAGGCGCGTGACCTTGGCGGGGTCGATCACGCCCATCTCGAGCAGGTCGCCGTAGGTGCGGGTCGCGGCGTTGTAGCCATAGCCGCGCTGGGCCGATTCGTCGACCCGGTGCAGCACGATCGACGGCTCGTCGGCCGCGTTGGCCACGATGCGGCGCAGTGGCTCCTCGAGCGCGCGTTGCACGATCTTCACGCCCGAGTCCTGGTCCAGGCTTTCCGGCGCGAGCGCGGCGAGCGCCTTGCGGGCCCGCAGCAGGGCCACGCCGCCGCCGGGCACGATGCCTTCCTCGACCGCCGCGCGGGTGGCGTGCAGCGCGTCCTCGACGCGCAGCTTGCGCTCCTTGAGCTCGGTCTCGGTGGCCGCCCCGACCTTGATCAGCGCCACCCCGCCCGACAGCTTGGCGATGCGCTCGTCGAGCTGCTTGCGCTCGTACTCGCTGGTCTGCGCCTCGCGCTCCTTCTTGATCGCCGCCACCCGCTCGGCGATCGCCTGCGCATGGCCGGCGCCGCCGATGATCGTCGTGCCGTCCTTGTCGACCTCGATGCGCCGCGCCCGGCCGAGCTTGTCCAGCGTCGCCTTGGCGAGCGTGAGGCCCAGATCCGCCGAGATCACCGTGCCGCCGGTCAGCACTGCCATGTCCTGCAGCATCGCCTTGCGGCGGTCGCCGAAGCCGGGCGCCTTGACCGCGCAGGTCTTGATGACGCCGCGCACGCTGTTGACCACCAGGGTGGCGAGGGCGTCGGCGTCGACGTCCTCGGCGATCACCAACAGCGGCGTGCCCGCCTTGGCGGCAGCCTCCAGCAGCGGCACCAGTTCGTTCACGGTCGACAGCTTCTGGTCGCACAGCACGATCGACACGTTCTCCAGCACCGCGGCCTGCTTCTCCGCGTTGTTGATGAAGTAGGGCGACAGGTAGCCACGGTCGAACTGCAGGCCTTCGACCACCTCCAGCTCGCTGACCAGCCCGGAGCCGTCCTCGATCGAGATCGCGCCTTCGCGGCCGACCTTGTCCATGGCGGTCGCGATGAGGTCGCCGATCGAGCGGTCGTTGTTGGCCGAGATGGCGGCGACGTGCGCCGTCTCCTGCGAGGTCGCGGCAGGCTGGGCCAGCGCGGCGAGCTCCTTCACGACCGTCTCGACGGCCAGGTCGATGCCGCGCTTCAAGTCCATCGGGTTCATGCCCGCGGCCAGGTACTTCATGCCCTCCTGGATCATCGAATGAGCCAGCACGGTGGCGGTGGTGGTACCGTCGCCCGCCATCTCGCTGGTGCGCGCGGCCACCTCGCGCAGCAGCTGCGCGCCCATGTTCTCGAAGCGGTCGGCCAGCTCGATGCTGCGCGCGACCACCACGCCCGAGTTGACGATCTGCGGCGGGCCGAACTCGCGATCGATGATCACGGTGCGCCCCCGCGGGCCCAGGGTCACCTTGACCGCGTCGGCCAGCGCATCCACGCCGCGACGGATCTTCTCGCGTGCATCTTCACCGTAGAGCAGTTCCTTGGCGCTCATGTCGTGAACCTCCAGGCCGCATCGGCGTGCGGATCTCTCTTCGATTCGGATGCGTGGCCCGACTCCAATCTAGGCCTCGCCGCACGGCGGCCGTTGAGAAAGATCACGGCGGCCCGCAAAGGTCGGCGTCGGCGCTCAAACGACGCGCACGTTCTTGAACTGCCAGGGGTCGGCGGCGTCGAGGTCCTCCTCGAACAGCCACGAGCGGCCCCGCAGCGGTGTCCAGTCGCTGTAGGCGCCCACCAGGTCGCCGAGGTAGGGCCGCGTCAGCCGCAGCATCTCGTCGAAGGGCAGGTCGTCGGGCTCGACGACGTCGCAGGCCGGGTGCTTCATCGCCCAGACCACGCCGGCCATCACGGCTGCCGTCACCTGCAGGCTGGTGGCGCTGTTGCTCGGGCAGGCCGCGCGCGCCTGCTCGATCGACAGCTGCGAGCCGTACCAGTAGGCCCCACGCGCATGTCCCAGGAGCAGCACGCCCAGCTCGTCGATGCCAGAGACGATCTCGTCCTTCATCACGCGCTGGCGCGGCTGGATGCGCCAGTCGAGCGCGGCCAGCTCGTGCAGCGACAGCACGGCGTCGTCGCAAGGGTGGTAGGCGTAGTGCACGGTCGGCCGGTACACCGGCCGGCGCGGGTCGCCGAGGGTGAGATGGTCGGCGATCGATATCGATTCGGCATGGGTGATGAGAAAGCCATGGATCGGCCCGGCCAGCGGGGTCCAGCTGCGCACCCGCGTGCTGGCGCCGGGCCGCTGCAGGTAGATCGATGCGTGCGAGCCCGTCTCGTGGCGCGCGCCGTCGTGCGGCAAGTGCCGCTCGTGGCTGCCCCAGCCCAGTTCGGCCGGCTGGCAGCCCTCGTCGACGAAGGCCTCGACCGACCAGGTGTTGACGAACTCGCCGGGCTGCTTGCGCGCGGCGCCCAGCTGGGTGTCGCGCTCGGCGATGTGGATGCTGCGCACGCCCAGCCGCATCGCCAGCCGCGCCCAGTCCTCGCGTCCGCGCGGCGCCCCCGCGGCCACGCCGGTGTCGCGCGCGACGTCGAGCAGGGCCTGCTTGACGAAGTGCGAGACCAGTCCTGGATTCGCGCCATGGGTCAGTACCGCCGTCGGCCCGCCGCGCCCGCGCAGGGCGAGCGCGGCTTCGCGCAGCGCGTGGTTGGTGCGCGAGGCCGGCGGCAAGCCCGTGTCGATGTAGCCGCCGGCCCAGGGTTCGATGCAGGTGTCCAGATACAGTGCGCCGCGCTCGCGGCACAGCTCGATCAGCGCCGTGCTGCTCACGTCCACCGACAGGTTGAGCAGGAAGTCGCCGCGCGCCAGCCGCGGCCCCAGCAACTCGCGATGGTTCGAGGGCGTGAGGCGCGCTGCCAAGGTCTGCGCGCCCTGCGCGCGCGCCGCCTGCAGCGCTGTGTCATTGGGCGCGATCACCAGCACCTGCGCCGGCTGCATCTCGATGTGCCGCAGCAGCAGCGGCAGCGCACCCTGGCCGATGCAGCCGAAGCCCAGCATGACCAGTCGTCCGGTGAACACGTGCTCCTTGCCGATGTCGCTCATGGTCTGCTCATTGCGGTCCTGCAAGGGGCAGTGTCGGCAGCCGCTCGGGGCGCGTGTTGACGGCGGTCAACGGGGCGACCGCGCCGCCGTGTCGGTTGCGCGCGCGCAAGCCCCGCCGCACCTGCGCCGCTAGGCTGGATGCAGCGAGTCAGCGAGGCTTCGCATGCCGGTACGCAACGCAGAGGTCGCCGCGGTGTTCGGCGAGATTGCCGACCTGCTCGAGATCGAGGGGCAGAACACGTTCCGCGTGCGCGCCTACCGCAACGCGGCGCGCATGCTGGGCGAACTCGGCAGCAGCGTCGAGGCCATGGTGCAGGAGGGCGCCGACCTGGACGCGCTGCCCGGCATCGGCCCCGACCTCGCAGGCAAGATCGCCGAGGTGGTCCGCACGGGCACCTGCCCCCTGCTGCAAAAGCTGCGCAAGGAATTGCCGCCGGCCGTCACGCAGCTCTTGAAGCTGCCGGGCGTCGGGCCCAAGCGGGTGAAGCGCCTGGTGGACGGCCTGGGCATCCGCACGGTCGACGAACTCCACCACGCCGCCGAGCAGGGACGGGTGCGCGAACTGCCCGGCTTCGGGCCGCGCAGCGAGCAGCACATCCTCGATGCGACGGCGGCGCAGCTGCGCGCGCCGCGCCGATTCAGGCTGATCGAGGTGCAGCCGCTGGCCGACGAGCTGCTCGGGCGGCTGCGCGCCGTGCCGGGGGTGCGGCAGGTGCTGGCCGCGGGCAGCCTGCGGCGCGGGCGCGACACGGTCGGCGACCTCGACCTGCTCGTCACCCACGCGGGCGGCAGCGGCGTGATGGCGCGCTTCACGGCCGACCCGCGGGTGCGCGAGGTGCTTTCCGCCGGGGCGACCCGCGCGAGCGTGGTGCTCGACAACGGCTTGCAGGTGGACCTGCGCGCGGTCGCGCCCGAAAGTTTCGGTGCCGCTGCGGTCTACTTCACCGGCTCGAAGGCGCACAACATCGCGCTGCGGCGGCTGGCGCAGGAGGCCGGGCTCAAGGTCAACGAGTACGGCGTGTTCCGCGGCACGCAGCGCGTGGCGGGCGACACCGAGGAGTCGGTCTACGCGGCGGTCGGATTGCCTTTCATCGAGCCGCGCTTGCGCGAGGACCGCGGCGAGATCGAGGCGGCGCGGCAGGGCCGGCTGCCGCGCCTGGTGGAGCTGGCGGACCTGCGCGGCGACCTGCACGCGCACACCCGTGAGAGCGACGGCCACGACACGCTCGAGGCGATGGTCGAGGCGGCCCGTGCGCGTGGCCTGCGCTACCTGGCGGTGACGGAGCACTCGCGGCGCCTGGCGGTGGCGCGCGGGCTCGACCCGGTGCGGCTGGCCAAGCAGATCGACCGCATCGACCGGCTCAACGCGCGGCTGCACGACTTCACCGTACTCAAGGGCATCGAGGTGGACATCCTCGAAGACGGCAGCCTCGACCTGCCCGACGCGATCCTGTCGCGCCTGGACCTCGTGGTGGGCGCAGTGCACCACCGCCTCGACCTGCCGCGGGCGCGGCAGACCGAGCGCCTGCTGCGTGCGATGGACAACCGCTGCTTCAGCGTGCTCGCGCACCCGACGGGCCGGCTGATCAACGAGCGTGCGGGCTGCGACATCGACCTGCTGCGCATCGTGCGGCATGCGCGCGAGCGCGGCTGCTTCCTCGAGCTCAACGCCCATCCGGCTCGCCTGGACCTGGACGACACCGCCTGCCAGATGGCCAAGGCTGAGGGCGTGCTGGTGAGCATCGCCTCCGATGCGCACAGCGGTATCGAGCTCGACGGCCTGGGTCAGGGCATCGTGCAGGCGCAGCGCGGCTGGCTGGAGGCGGCGGACGTGCTCAACACCCGCAGCCTCGACGAGCTGCGCCCGCTGCTCGCGCGCACCATGGGCCGACCGGAGGGCCGCACGCCGGCGACTGCCGCTCGCTGATCCACGTCAACACGACCCGCGCCGCACCGCCTAGAGTTGTTTTCGACCACCGTGCTGCGAGCATGGCCGCTGCGGCGGATGGGGCGCGAATTCCGGGCCGGTTCCACGGCCCTTCGATGCCCGGGCGTGCTGCGTCCGGGTCGCTGCCCGACGTGCTGGCGACCCTGCGCAAGGCAGGGCTCGAGGCGCGGTGGTCCTTTGACGCGGTCGCGGGCGGTTCGATGGAGCGCCAAGAGCGGCACACCAGCGCGCCGGCCATGAACTCTGGGAGCCGATGATGAGCAAGGTGCTGGTGGTCGCGTATTCGTACACGGGGACGTCGCTGCGGCTGGCGCAGCTGCTCGCCGGCTTGCAGCAATGGACCCTCGCCGAGGTGCGCGAAGCCGGTCCGCGCAGCGGCGCGGCGGGCACGTGGCGCTGCGTGATGGACTCGCTGCTGCGCCGCACGCCGGCGATCCGCTACGAGGGGCCGGATCCTGCCGCCTTCGACGCGGTGGTGCTGGTCTCGCCGATCTGGGCCTATCGCCTGGCCGGGCCGATGCGCAGCTTCGTCGCCACCCGGCGCGACTCGCTGCCCGATGTGGCGATGATCTCGGTGATGGGCGAGCGCGGTGCAGCCAACGCCGTGGCCGAGGTGACCCGCCTGCTCGGACGAGCGCCGCTGATGGACACGGCCTTCAAGACGCGCGAGGTCGAGGACGGCAGCTGCGGCGGCCGCCTGCAGGCCTTCGGACGGGCCGTGCAGCAGGCCAAGGACAATCCGCTGATCGCACGCGAGGCGACGTGGTCGCCACGCGCGGCCTGATGGGCATGACCGGGCGCACGGGCCTCGTCGCGACCGCACTGCTGGCGGTAGCCGCGGCCGCCTCGTGCGACAAGGTGAAGCCGCCGTTGCCGGCGCCGCCGCTGCCGCAGATGCAGACCCCTCCGCCGGCGCAACCTGCGCCGAAGGAAGAAGCGCCGCAGGCATCGGCGCCTGGGAGGCGTTGAGACCGATCGCCCCACGGGCCGTGGGCGCGGCGGCGGCTGGCATCATCCGCTCGTCGTGGACATGACGAGGAGCGAAGCGATGAACAACGTGCCGGTGCTGCCGCTGGAGCCGCACAAGATCGAGACGCTGCGCGGCATCTCGACCGCGACGCTCACCACCGTGCTGCTGAAGAAGGGCCTGCGCAACGTGTGGATGCGCGGCACGCGGCCGCTGCGGCCGGGTCAGCCG
>DATFAY010000054.1:0-15898 GCA_035254085.1 Piscinibacter sp. | reverse complement strand
GATCGTCGCGCGATCGCCCGACGACCGGGACGCCGGGCTGCAGCTGTCCACCAACTACACGACCCTGGGCGAATACCTGATGCAGCGCGACATGAGCGCGGCGTCGGCGCAGCAGGCGCTCGACTCGTTCGAGAAGGGCCTGGCGCTGTTGCAGCGGCTGTCCGACAAGAACCCGCTCAACACCGCGCTGGCGCGCCACGTGGCGGTCACGCGCGACAGCATCGGCTCATGCCTCTTGCGCCTGCACAAGCCGGGCGATGCGGTGGCGCAGCACCAGCGCGCCTTGCAGATCATGAACGAGCTGGTCGCCAAGGACCCGGCCAGCACGACCTTTCGCATCGATCAGGCCGGCATCTCCGGTGCATTGTCCGAGGCCCTGCGCGCTGCCGGCGACGTGCAGGGCGCGGTGGCGGCGGCGCGCACGGCGGTGGGCGGCTTCGACGCCCTGCCGCCGAATGCGCTGCAGGAAAGCGACACGCGCTACCGGCAGGCGCTCAGCCGTTTCCAGCTCGGTGATGCGCTGCTGACCGCGAAGCAGCGGCCGGCGGCGTGCGAGACCTACCGGCAGGCGCTGCCGATGTTCGAGGCGCTGGAGAAGGAACTGGGCGACACCGGCGCGGGCAACGTGCAGGCCGCCACCGTGCGCGAGGCGATCAAGCGGTGCGAGTGAGGCGTGCGCCGTGCCGGGCGCTCGTTCACCAGTGGCGCACGCGCCCGTTGTCGATGTGCACGAACTGCTCGTGCGGATAGAAGCCGACGCCGCCGGCGCGCAGCGACAGCGCCGCGTCGCGCAAGCCGGTGAGCGGCACACCGGGCAGGCGCACGTCGATCGCGCGGCCTTCCATGTGCAGGCTGTGCTGCGCCACGCCGCCGCCGCGCGTCTCGCGCAGGTGGTTGTTGGTCGTTGGGCAGCGGTAGCCCGAGATCACTTCGAACGGCCGCGCGCTGCCGAGCGCGCGCTGAACGTCGTGCAGCAGATCGAAGACCTGAGGGTCGATGCGGCCGACCTCGCCGCTGTAGTGGTCGCGCAGGAAGTGATCGAGCTCGCCGAGCGCCTCGGGCACGTATTGGTCGCCGATGGCGTAAACGAGATCGATGCGCTCGTGGGTGTGGGTGTGGACCATCGCGAGCGTCCGCGGGGCTGCGCTCGACGCGCGGGCGGCGGTGGACCAGGCGGCGCCGGGCAGCGCGCCCAGGGCCGCCAGGCGGGCGCCATGGCGAAGGAATCGGCGGCGGGACGGAGCGTGCGAAGCGGTCATGGTCGGTCGATGAGGGGCCGGCGTTGGCGTTCATGCTCGCGCAAGGCGATATCGAGCAGTCGATCGTGGCCGTAGAGATCGTCGAAGAAGTACGTCCGACCACCCTTCACCAGAGTAGTTCCATACGCGATCAGCACCGGCACCGGCTGAGCCAGCCGCAGCGTCATCGACTGGCCTTGGCCCATCGCTTCGCGGATGCGTGCCTCGTCCCATTGCGGCATGCCCTCGAGCACGAAGTCGGCGAGCGCCACTGGTTGCTCGACGCGGATGCAGCCGTGGCTGAAGTCGCGCCGATCGCGCGCGAACAGCGAGGTGGCCGGCGTGTGGTGCAGGTAGATGTTGTCGCGGTTCGGAAAGACGAACTTGATGTCGCCCAGCGCGTTCGCCGGACCCGGGCGCTGGCGGATGCGCGCCTGGCCGCCCAGCACCGCCTCCAGCTGGGCGGCGGACAAGGACGCGTCGACACGCCCGTCGGAAGTGACGAACTCGAACCCCTCGCGCGTGAAGTAGCCCGGATCGCGGCGTAGTCGCGGCACGATTTCGTTGCGCGCTATCGAAAGCGGCACGTTCCAGTACGGACTGAATTCGATGAAGCGCATCTCTTCGCTGAAGAGCGGCGTGCGCGTGTCCATCGCCTTGCCCACGATGACCTTCATCTCCTGCCGCACATGGATGCGGCCGTCGCGCACCTCGTACGCGCGCAGCACGAACTCGGGGATGTTCACGACGATCATGCGCGGCCCTTGCATGAACGGCGTCCAGCGCAGGCGCTCCAGGGCCAGCTCGATCTGCCGCGCGCGCGCCGCGGGCGGCACTTCCAACTGCGCGAGCGTGGCTCGGCCGAGTACGCCGTCGGGCGCAAGGCCGTGCCGCTCCTGGAATGCGGCGACGGCCGTGACGAGCGCGCCTTCATAGCGCGCCGGCTGCACGGCCTGGGGCGGCAGGTCGCCCAGCGCGATCAGGCGCTGCGCCAATACGGCGAGGCCGGCATAGGCTTGCCCCGGTTCGAGCTTGGCCGCACGGCCGCGTGAAGCCGCCGGCAAGGGTGGCAGCGGCCGGCGCCATGCCGGGTGATCGCCCAGCGCGCGGTAACGCGCCAGCGCTTCGCGCAGGTGCCCGTACAGCGGCACCTGCGGCGTCGCTTCCTGCACGGCCTGCGGCAGGCGATGCGCGGCCAGTGCCGCATCGAGCACCGCGGCCGCATCGAAGCCGCGGCGTTGCGGCGGCTCGAAGTTGTGGTGGACGCTGCGCGGATCGACGCGCCCATCGTGCAGATCCGCGAGGTAGTGCCGCATCGCTGCGGTGAGCGACTGCGCGAGCCGCGCCGCATCGGCGTCGTCCGCTTGCGCGCCCTGGCTTGCGCGCGAGAGCGCCCGGCGCAACGGCGAGGCGTCGTAGTCCTCGGGCTCCAGGCCATGGCTGGCCGCGTCGGACAACAGTTCCACGGCCTGGCGCGCCTGCGCGCTGGGCCGTTCGCCGTCGAGCCAGGGCGATGCCATCGTGGCGTGGGCGCCCGCGCACCACAGCGGGATCGACAGTGCGGCACCCGACAGCAGGTCGATCGCGAAACGGCGCAAGAGGCGGGGGCGGGACAGGTCAACGGTCATCGGCGGGTGATGAAAGCGGTTCGACGCACCATGGTCGCAGCGCGCGTGAAGCCGGGCCTTGAGTTGCATCAGCCGTCGTCCCGCCTGGAATGGGGCTTGCTCCGTCAGGCAGCGGCAGTCAACCGAGGGACGCGCGATGCAGCGCTGTGTGCAGTTCGCAGCTGGGCGCAGGCGCCGAGGCGCCACGGGCCGGGCGTTTCCGGCCGGCGTGCGCTTGTGCGGCAGCTTTTACCGAGGCCTGAGGGCGGAGGGTCAAGATGGCAGGCCCTGAGCGCGACGAGTCCGCCGCGCGCGCGGCGCATCGCGAGTGGCTGGCCGCAGGGACGCGGCTGGACGACTTCGAGATCGTTCGCACCATCGGCAGCGGCGGCTTCGGCACGGTGTACCTGGCGCGCGACTGCGCGCTGCAGCGCGAGGTCGCGATCAAGGAGTTCCTGCCCACGCAGCTGGCCTTCCGGGCGAACGGGCTGCGCGTCGCGGTGCGTTCGCCCGAGCTCGAAGCGACCTACGCCGCGGGTCTGCGTTCGTTCGTCAACGAAGCGCGCATCCTGGCGAACTTCAGTCATCCCGCCGTGGTCAAGGTGCATCGCTTCTGGGAGGCGCACGGCACCGCCTACATGGTCATGCCCTATGTGCGCGGGCCACGCCTGCGCGACGTGCGCCGCGCCATGAATGCCGCGCCGACCGAGGCCTGGCTGCGCCGCGTGATCGACCCGCTGCTCGATGCGCTCGCGCTGTTGCACGCCGAGGGCATCTACCACCGTGACATCGCGCCCGACAACATCCTGCTGCCCAGCGCCGACGAGCCGGTGCTGCTGGACTTCGGCGCCGCACGTCGCGTGATCGGCGACCGTACCCAGACGCTCACCGCCGTGCTCAAGCCGAGCTACGCGCCGATCGAGCAATACGCCGAAGCCGCCACGCTGCGCCAGGGTCCGTGGACCGACCTGTACGCGCTGGGCGCGGTCGTGACCTACCTGCTGCATGCACTGCCGCCGCCGCCGGCGACGGTGCGTGCGGTGCACGACGACATGACGCCGCTCGCGCAAAGCCCGCCGCCGGGCGTGTCGGTGAACTTCCTTTCGGCCGTCGAGTGGGCGCTGGCCGTGCGGCCGCAGGATCGCCCGCGCAGCGTGCACGAGTTCGTCAGCGCCCTGGAGGGTCGCACCACGCCGCCCGTGTTGCGCGCGGCCGGTCCATGGAGCGTCGGGTCCTCGCCTGAACCGGCTCGACGGCCCGCCGTGCCGGTGCAAGGCCGCTTCGCTCTCCACGAAGCGGAGCCGGTGTATGCGCACGCCGAATCGGTCACCTGGGACACGACGATCCGGCTGGCGTCGACGGTGACGCCGCTGGTGCCGCCGGGCGTGGGCACGGCCACCCGCACGCGGCGATCGACGCGCGCTGCCGCCGCGCTGGCGGTCGCCGCATTGGCTTGCGTGGCGGGCGGCCTGGCAGCGATGTTGCGAGGCGTGCCGGTGGGCGTGGACGCATCGACCTGGCACGAGCTCGCCCGCCAGGCGCCCCAAACCCAGCTCCTGCGCGATGTGCCGGTCACGACCCGGGAGAATGATCCGATCGACCGCGGCAGCGAGCGCATGAGGCCGGCGCCGCTGCTGGCGAATCCCGCCCCGGCGCTCAGGCCGGTATCGATCACCTCCGCGGCGGTCGAGGTGGCGCCGCAGCAGCCGCGCCGCGCCGCGCCCCTGCAGCCCGAGACCGTGGCCTTGCGCGCGGGGCCGCCGCCCAAGGCCGCAGCGCGCCACGACGGCTCAAGGCGTGCGCGGAACACCGCGGCACATGCCCGCGGCGGCAAGGCAGCACGCATGGGGCCGCGCGAGGTGTGCAGCGACCACGGCTTCTTCACCTTCGACTTCTGCGTCGTGCGCAGGTGCGAGGAGCCGAAGTTCCAGCGGCATCCGCAGTGCATGGCGCTGCGCCGCGAGCGCGAGGAGCGAGCGCGTCGCTTCGACTATCCCTGAGCCGACGCGGCGGGAAAGGTATCCTCGGCGGCAACATCACGCCAGCCGAAGGAACGACCATGACGCATTACAGACACGGCCTCGCCGCCATCGCGGTGCTGTGCGCGACCACCTTGCCTGCAATGGCCGAAAGCTCCGCCGCGTCGTCGGCCTCGGAGAGCGTCTCGGCCTCGGTGGGCAGCCTGTCCACCTCGGTGAAGAACTCCAGCGACGGCTCGTCGCGCGCCACCAACGTGGCCGAAGGCGACTACCGGGTGATCGAGGTGGCCGCGGTGGCCGACCGGCCGGGCACGGTGCGCATGACGCTGCAGCCCGTGGCCGAGCAATCCGAGCAGGGCGGGCTCTTCCTGTACGTGCCGCAGCAGGTGGCCCAGGCCGGCCTGCTCGCGCCCGGGCAGGTGGTCAGCGCGCATCGCCGTGCGTACGGGGTCGAGTTCGCCAAGGCGGACGACCAGCAAGCGTTTTTCCTCGTCCTCGACGATGCGTGGTATCGCGAGCTGCAGACCCGCCCCGTGACGCTTTGAGGGGCATCTGGGCCGGCGCACGCCGCGCGGGCGTCGGCGTGCTGGGCTGCCTGCTGCTCGGTCCGTGGGCCGTGTGCCACGCGGCCTCGTTGCGCTTTTGCGATCGTCCGCCCGAACTGGCCGCCGGCCAGCAGGACACCTTGCTGCGCTTCGGCGCCATCATCAAGGACGAACTCGAGCGCTCCGGCCAGCCCATGGCGCTGGTCGCCCGCTCGGGACTGGACCTCGGCCGTTTCGGCGTGCGCTACTCGCATGCGGGACTGAGCCTCAAGGCGAGCCGCAACACGCCCTGGTCGGTGCGCCAGCTCTACTACGCCTGCGACGAGAAGCGGCCCCGCTTGTACGACCAGGGCATGGCGGGCTTCCTGCTCGGCACCGACGATCCTGCGGTCGGCTATGTCTCGGTTCTGCTGCTCCCGGCGGCGCAGGCCGAGGCGCTGGAGCGCGTCGCGCTCGACGATCGCCAGGTCCTGCGCCTGCTCGGGGCGACCTACAGCGCGAACGCCTACGCGTTCAGCGAGCGCTACCAGAACTGCAACCAATGGGTGGCCGAGCTGCTCGCGACGGCCTGGGGCTCGCTTGGCGAAGAGAGCCATCGCAGCGATCCGATCGACCTGCGCCTGCGCGCCCAGCAGTGGCTGAAGGACCGCGGCTACCTGCCCAGCGTGCTCGACGTGGGCAATCCCTTGCTGATGTGGGCCGGCCTCTTCGTTCCCTGGGTGCACAGCGACGACCATCCGCGCGAGGACCTGGCCGAGCAGCGCTACCAGGTCAGCATGCCGGCCTCGATCGAGGCCTTCGTGCACGCGACGCTGCCGCAGGCGACACGCATCGAGTTCTGCCACGCCGGCAAGCAGGTCGTGATCCGCCGCGGCTGGGAGCCGATCGCCGAGGGCTGCCATCCGCGCGCCGACGACACCGTCGTGACCCTCGAATAGGCTTTGAGCGGCGTCATTCCCTTACGAGTCTTTCGCCTTGCCGAGGAACACCGCGCGGCGCGCGGAATCACACCGGCGTCGTCTTCATCGAGGGGCGTCGTCATGAGATCGATCCGTTGCCTGCTGGCCGCGCTGTGCCTGGCGGCCGGCTTCGGGGCCACCCCCGCATTCGCCGAGGTGAACGTCGGGATCAGCATCGGCATCAACGTGCCGACCTATCCGCGGCTGGTGCCTGTGCCGGGATACCCCGTCTACTACGCGCCCGGGCTGCCGGCCAACTACTTCTTCTACGATGGCCTGTACTGGGTCTACGTGGGCGACAACTGGTACGAAAGCCTCTGGTACAACGGGCCGTGGACGCTGGTGCAGCCGGCCTACGTGCCGGTCTACATCCTGCGCGTGCCGGTGCGCTACTACCGCAGCCCTCCGCCGTACTTCCATCGCTGGGCGCCGAGCGCGCCGCCGCGCTGGGGCGAGCGCTGGGGCCCCGACTGGGAGGCCAGGCATCGCGGCTGGGAGCATTGGAACCGCGCCCAGGCGCCACGGCCCGCGCCGCCGCCGTCCTACCAGCGGCAGTTCAGCGGCAACCGTTATCCGCAGGCGCCGCAGGACCAGGACGCCCTGCATGGCCAGCACTACCGCTACCAGCCCAGGGAGCCGATCGCCCGCGAGCGCTATGAACATGCCCGGCCGGTGCCGCCCGCGGCAGGACGGGGCCACGGCCGCGGCAACGAGCGCGGCGACGACAAGGACAAGGGGCGGCACGGACCGCCGCAATGAACGCCCGCGCCGGGTTCACGCCAGCGCGTCGCGCAGCGCACCCAGCACGGCATCGGGCACCTCCTGCATCAGCGCGTGCCCGCCCGGCAGGGTGACCACGCGGGCCTTCAGCGCGTCGGCGATGTCGCGCGTGGCCTTGGGCGGCGTCATCTGGTCGCGCTCGCCCAGCACGAGGCTGACGGGGCACTGCACCCGGGCGGCGGCTTGAAGGCCACCGGCGTAGCGGTCGCAGACCTGGAAGTCGTGCAGGAACAGGTTGATGGCCGGATCGGCCTGCTGGATGCGCTGCATCAGCACCCGGTTCGCTCCGTGCAGCCACATCCCGGGTCCGGGGAACGACGGCTTGGCGGCCGTGGTCGAGAAGGAGAAGGCGTTGACCATGTCGATCGCCTTGGCCGGGTTGTCGCGCGCCGTGGCGAGCAGTGCGTCCGAAACCTTCATCGGGTAGGCCGTGCCGATCATCACCAGCCGGCTCACGCGCTGGGGTGCGCGAGCCGCGGCTTCCATCGCGATCAGCGAGCCCATGCTGTGGCCCACCAGAGCGGCCTGGTGCACGTCGGCTGCGTCGAGCAGCGCCAGCGTCCAGTCGGCCAGGGCCTCGATGTCGGGCAGCGGCGGGCCTTCGCTGCGGCCGTGGCCGGGCTGGTCGATCGCCAGCACGCTGCGGCCATGGTGCGCGGCCCAGCGCGCAAGCAGGGTCCAGACGCTGTGGTCGTGCAGGGCGCCGTGGATGAACACCACGCAGGGCAGCGTGGGGTCGAAAGGCTTGCCGCCGGTGTAGGCGTAGGCCAGGCGATCACCAAGCTTGATCTGCATCAACGCACCGCCTTTTCCGCGACGCGCAGGGCGCGCTTGAGGTCGTCGATCAGGTCGTCTGGATCCTCGAGCCCGATCGACAGGCGGATGGTGCCCGGCGTGATGCCCGCCTGCGCGAGCGCCGCGTCGTCCATGCGGAAGTGGGTGGTCGACGCCGGATGGATCACCAGCGAGCGGCAGTCGCCGACGTTGGCCAGGTGCGAGAAGATCTTCAGCGCCTCGATGAAGGCCTTGCCCTGTTCGCGGCTGCCCTTCAGGTTGAAGCTGAACACCGAGCCACAGCCGCGCGGCAGCAGCCGCTGCGCGAGCGCCCGGCTCGGGTGGCCGTCGAGCTCGGGGTAGCCCACGCTCTCGACCATCGGCTGCGCGGCAAGGAAGGCCACCACCTTGCGCGTGTTCTCGACGTGGCGCGCCATGCGCAAGGACAGGGTCTCGATGCCCTGCAGGATCAGCCACGCCGTGTGCGGACTCATGCAGGCGCCGAAGTCGCGCAGGCCCTCGCGGCGCGCGCGCAGCAAGAACGCGCCGACGCTGCTCTCCTCGGTGAAGACCATGCCGTGGAACCCTTCGTAGGGAGCGGTCAACTCGGGAAAGCGGCCCGATGCATCCCAGTCGAAGCGGCCGCTGTCGACCAGCACGCCGCCGATCACCGTGCCGTGTCCGGAGAGGAACTTGGTCGCGGAGTGGTAGACGAGGTCCGCGCCATGCTCGAACGGACGCATCAAGTACGGCGTGGTGAAAGTGGAGTCGACCAGCAGCGGCAAGCCGTGCTCGTGCGCGATCGTGCTCACGGTCGGGATGTCCAGCACCTCGAGTCCGGGGTTGCCGAGCGTCTCGCCGAAGAGCAGGCGAGTCTCGGGCCGGATCGCGGCGCGCCAGGCGTCGATGTCGCCCGGCTTGACGAAGGTCGTGCGCACGCCGAATCGCTCGAGCGTGTAGTGCAGCAGGTTGTGCGATCCGCCGTACAGCGCCGAACTGGCGACGATGTGCGAGCCGGCGCCCGCGAGCGTGCAGATCGCCAGGTGCAGCGCGGCCTGGCCGCTGGCGACGGCGATGCTGCCGACGCCGCCCTCGAGCGCGGCGACACGCTCTTCCAGCACCGCGTTGGTGGGGTTCGAGATGCGGCTGTAGACATGCCCCGAGCGCTCCATGTTGAAGAGCGACGCCGCGTGGTCGCTGTTGTCGAATATGAACGAGGTGCTGAGGTGGATCGGCACGGCGCGCGCCCCGGTGGCCGGGTCGGGCGCGGCGCCGGCGTGCAGCGCGAGGGTGTCGAAACCGGGGTCTGAGGAGCCGGGCATGAGCGCGTTTTCCCTGGGTCAATGGGGGGTCGCAAACGGGGTGTTGTTCGACGGGATTGTGGGCTATATTGACTCGACCCCGTTTCGAGGAGCGAGCCATGAAAGTCAGTGACATCCTGCGCGTGAAGGGCGGCACGCTGTACACCGTTTCTCCGGATCAGCAACTCGCCCAGGCGGTCCAGACCATGGCCGACAACGATATCGGCTCGCTGGTCGTCATGGACCACGGCGAACTGGTGGGCATGCTCACCTTCCGCGAAGTCATCAAGTCGGTGGTGCGCAACGGCGGCTCGGTCGGTTCCACGATCGTGCGCACCGTCATGGACGATCACCCGCTCACCTGCACCCCCGAGACCGAGATCGACGAAGTGCGGCGCATGATGCTCGGCCGTCACGCCCGCTACATGCCCGTCATGACGCAGCGCACGCTCATGGGCGTGATCTCCTTCTACGACGTCGCGAAGGCCGTGGTGGACAGCCAGGACTTCGAGAACCGCATGCTCAAGGCCTACATCCGCGACTGGCCCGTCGACGAAGAGCGCAACGAGACCTCGGCTCCGAGCTGAGCTTCGCCTCCCAACGAAAAGCACCGCCTCCGGGCGGTGTTTTTCGTCGTGCAGCGCTGCGGCGGTCGGATGTCACGGCCCATGCCGACTACATCCTTGAAGTGAACTCAAGTACATCCCCTGCACCGTCGATGCGAGGGGCTGCGTGATCCCTAGAGTGACCACCGTCGTTTCCCCTGGAGCAAGGAACACCATGAACGTCTTGACTTCGCTGCGCATTCGAACCCGGCTGGCGGTGCTGGCGGGCGTCTTGCTGCTGCTCGTCGTCATCGTCGCGGCGATGGGGCTGGTCGGCCTTCGCCACCTGACGCGACAGTTCGAGTCGGCCTACGCGCACCAGACGGTGCCGCTGTCCAAGCTGGGCCTGGCGATCGACACCATCTACCGCAGCCGCACCCGGCTGACGCTCGGCATGGAGGCGCAATACAAGAACACCTCGCTGGAGCACTTCGCAGCGATGGAGAAGCTGGACGCCGAGGCGCTGCTGCTGCTCAAGAGCGTGTTCGACGAGATTCGCGACGATGCCGGTCGTGCCCAGGTGGCCATCTTCGAGAAGAACTGGCCGGAGTACGTCAAGGTACGCACCGGGGTGATCAAGTCCTACCAGGAAGGCGATCGCGCGACCGCGGTGTCGGAGTTCCGGATGAATGCGCTGCCGCCGTTCGAAGCGGCCATCGGCGCCGCGGACACCTTGTTGAAGACACGTGTCGAGGCCTCCGAAGGGGCGATGCAGGCGGCGTCGGCCACCGCCACCGAGATCACCGGCGCCACCTTGATCGTGGTTGCGGTGGGGCTGCTGCTGGTGGTGGGCCTGTCGTTCGTCATCATCACTTCGATCGTGCGTCCGCTGGCGGCCGCAGTGCACGCCGCCCGCACGATCGCCTGCGGCGACCTGGGCAGCGTGATCGAAAGCCAGGGCGCCGACGAAACCGCACAGTTGCTGCGAGCCATGGCCGACATGCAGATGCGCCTGGCCGACCTGGTGCGCGAAGTGCGCGACGGGGTGGAGTCGATGAGCGGCGCGACGACCGAGATCGCGTCCGGCAACCTCGACCTCAGCAGCCGTACCGAACGACAGGCCAGCAGCCTGCAGGAAACGGCGGCGTCGCTCGACCAGATGACCGGCGCGCTGCGCCAGCACACCGACACATCGCGCCAGGCCGAGCAACTGGCGATGCGGGCCAGCGACGTGGCCACCAAGGGCGGCGCGGCGGTGGGCCAGGTGGTCGACACGATGAACGAGATCCAGTCGAGCAGCCGCAAGATCTCCGACATCATCGGCGTGATCGACGCGATCGCCTTCCAGACCAACATCCTTGCGCTGAACGCCGCCGTCGAAGCGGCGCGCGCCGGCGACCAAGGGCGCGGCTTCGCGGTCGTGGCCGGCGAGGTGCGCGCCTTGGCGCAGCGCTCGGCCGAAGCCGCGAGGGAGATCAAGGGCCTGATCGCCGGCAGCGTCGAACGGGTCGACGAGGGCAGTTCGCTGGTCAACGTCGCGGGGGCGACCATGAACGACATCGTGACCCAGGTGCGCCAGGTGCGCGACCTGATCGGTGAGCTCACCCGCGCGACGGCGGACCAGAGCAACGGCATCGCACGCGTCAACGAGAGCGTCGGACGCATCGACGAGATGACGCAGCAGAACTCGGCGCTGGTCGAGCAGTCGGCCGGTGCCGCCGAGAGCCTGAAGGAACAAGCCGCGCGCCTGGCGCAGGCCGTGGCCGTGTTCCGCCTGCCCGAGGGGGCGGCGACCTGACCGCGCGGCGGGCTCCTTGGTACCATGAAGCCATTTCACGGCTTCATTCCCGCGCCTGTTCATGTCCGGCAGCACTTTCGGCACTCTCTTCCAGGTCGCCAACTTCGGCGAATCGCACGGCAGCGCCATCGGCTGCGTCATCGACGGCTGCCCGCCCGGCTTGGCGCTCGGCGAGGCCGACATCCAGCCCGAACTCGACCGGCGCCGCCCGGGCACCTCGCGCCACGTCACGCAGCGCAACGAACCCGACGCCGTGGAAATCCTCTCCGGCGTCTACGAAGGCAAGACCACCGGCACGCCGATCTGCCTGCTCATCCGCAACACCGACCAGCGCAGCAAGGACTACGGCAACATCGCCCAGACCTTCCGCCCCGGCCACGCCGACTACACCTACTGGCACAAGTACGGCATCCGCGATCCGCGCGGCGGCGGGCGTTCCTCGGCCCGTCTGACGGCGCCGATGGTGGGTGCCGGCGCGGTGGCGCGCAAGTGGCTCAAGGAGCAGTTCGGCACGCGCTTCGTCGGCTACATGACGCAGATCGGCGAGCTCGCGATTCCCTTCGAGTCGGTCGAGCACATCCCGAACAACCCGTTCTTCGCGGCGAACCAGAGCGACATCGCGCAGATCGAGGCCTACATGGACGAGTTGCGCAAGGCGGGCGACAGCTGCGGTGCGCGCATCACCGTGATCGCCAAGAACGTGCCGGTCGGCCTCGGCCAGCCGCTTTTCGACAAGCTCGATGCGGACATCGCCTACGCGATGATGGGCATCAACGCGGTCAAGGGCGTCGAGATCGGCGCGGGCTTCGCCAGCGTGGCCCAGCGCGGCACCACGCACGGCGACGAGCTCACGCCCGAGGGCTTCATGAGCAACAACGCCGGCGGCGTGCTCGGCGGCATCTCGACGGGCCAGGACATCGTCGTGTCCATCGCGATCAAGCCGACAAGCTCGATCCGCAGCCCGCGCCACTCGATCGACCTCGAAGGCCAGCCGACCATCGTCGAGACGCATGGCCGCCACGATCCCTGCGTCGGGATCCGCGCGACGCCGATCGCCGAAGCGATGCTCGCTCTGGTGCTCATGGACCACGCACTGATGCACCGCGCGCAGTGCAGCGACGTGAGCGTGGCCACGCCCAAGATCCCCGCCGACGGGCGTCCGCGCTGAGAACGAGCGGCGCACGCAGCGCCGCGACACCGTTGACACGGCGCCGTCACGTCGCATGGCTACCGTCTCGGGTTTTCAACACCCGAGGGAAACCATGCGCCATCCACGCTTCCTGATCGCCGCGCTGGCCGCCGCGCCGCTCCTGGCCGCCGGCGCCGCGGCTGCCCAGCAACTCAGCACCGTGGCGAGTGCGAACCCCAAGCTCGCCGGCGTGTCGCTGCCCACGCTGCTGTCGCCGGAACTGGTCGGCGTCGTGCGCGCCCAAGGCTCGATGCGGGTCGAGAACCCGACGGCCTCGGTGTCGTTCTACGGCTACCTGAACGACCAGCCGAACATGGTCCCGGTGCCCGGCACCACGAGCAACGTCGAGGCCGGCAAGACCGAGCCGGACAAGAACACCTACCTGGTGCTCGCGGGGCAGAAGGGCGCCGACCCGGCCTACGACTACGGCAGCCACTTCCTTTTCCAGGGCCACGAGGCCGGTTCGCCGGGCACGCTCACCCGCATCAACCTCGATGCCGACGCCGCGCATCGCATCACCGTGCTGGCGAATTTCGACCGCAACGGCGCGCCGCTGCCCACGGTGGACGGCTCGACCTGGTATCCCTGGGCCGCGCGCCTGCTGCTCACGCAGGAGGGCAACGGCAACACGAGCGGCGGCGTGTGGCAGGCCACCGCCGACTATCCCTCGGTGGTGGAGAACCTGCTCGGCGTGATGGGGCGCGGCGGCTTCGAGGGCGTTCAGGCCGACGGCGACGGCAACGTCTGGCTGGTCGAGGACATCGGCGGCGCCAGCGTGGGCGGCGCCAAGCTGCCCAACAGCTTCATCTATCGATTCACGCCGAAGAACCGCGCGGACCTGCGCCAGGGCGGGCGCATGCAGGCGCTGCAGGTGATGTCGCGCTCCAGCCCGGGCCAGCCGATCGCGTACCAGGCGGCAAGCGCGCTGACCCAGGACATCCTGGACCTGCACACCGCCGGCGCGAGCTTCGACACCCGATGGGTCACTGTCCACGACACGGACGTCGACGGCTTCGCGCCGTTCAACGCCAATGCGCTGGCCAAGGCGCGCGGCGCCACGCCGTTCAAGCGGCCGGAGAACGGCGTGTTCCGGCCGGGCATGGGCTTTCGCGAGTTCTTCTTCGACGAGACGGGCGACACCAACGCCACGTCGACGGCCAACGCCGCGCATGGCGGCTGGGGCAGCCTCATGCGGCTGGCGCAGGCGTCCCCGTCGGCGGCGACCGGCAAGCTGAGCCTGTTCGTCAACGGCGACCTGCAGCACACCGGCTTCGACAACATCCAGTTCTGGGACGAGCACCGCGTGCTCGTCGTCGAGGACCGCGGCGACGGCCTCCATTCCCAGGGCAACGCGCTGGACTCGGGCTGGCTGTACGACACGCGGCTGAACTACGCGAGCGGCGCACACCAGCCGGTGCGCGTGATCGCGCAGGGCCGCGACGTCTCGGCCACCATCGACTCGGCATTGAGCGGCACGCCCGGCTTCCAGAACGACGGCGACAACGAGATCACCGGCATTCACGTCTCCGACGGCGATCCGACGCCCGAAGGCGTGCTCGGGCACAAGCGCCCGCGTCCTTTCCGCGACGGCTGGCGCGTGTTCTACACCCAGCAGCACGGAGACAACGTCACCTGGGAGCTGCTGCCGCGCGACCGGCGGCTGCACGAACGCGACGACGAGCGCTGACCGACCGGGGCCGGCGGCGAAGGCCTGCTTCTGCGAAGGTCGAGCCGCCGGCGCACAATGCGCGCCCTGCACACAAGGTCTTCGCAGGAGCGCGCCATGCAAACCACCCGCCTGGGCCACACCGGCCTCACCGTCTCGCGCATCTGTCTGGGCATGATGACCTACGGCACGCCGCAGTGGCGGCCGTGGGTGCTCGACGAGGGCGCCAGCCGGCCGCTGGTGCGACAGGCGGTGGAGCTCGGCATCAACTTCTTCGACACCGCCGACATGTATTCCGGCGGCGAGAGCGAGGTGCTGACGGGCAAGTTCCTGCGCGAGTTCGCGCCGCGCGACGAGATCGTCATCGCGACCAAGCTGTTCTTCCCCGTGGACCTCGCATTCAAGAGCGGCCAGGGCCCGGCGCCCGCCGGCACCCAGCGGCCCAACCGCAGCGGCCTGTCGCGCAAGCGCATCTTCCATGCGGTGGACGCGAGCCTGAAGCGCCTGGGCACCGACTACATCGACCTCTACCAGATCCACCGCTGGGACCCGGCGACGCCGATCGAGGAGACGATGGAAGCGCTGCACGACTTGGTCAAGGCCGGCAAGGTGCGCTACCTCGGCGCGAGCTCGATGTGGGCGTGGCAGTTCGCCAAGGCGCAGCAGGTGGCCAAGGAACATGGCTGGACGCGTTTCGTCAGCATGCAGAACCACTACAACCTTGCCTATCGCGAAGAGGAGCGCGAGATGATCCCGCTCGCGCGTGACCAGGGCGTGGCGCTGCTGCCCTGGAGCCCGCTGGCGCGAGGCTTCCTCGCCGGCAATCGCAAGCCGGGCGACGACCAGGGCGGCGCGACCGCGCGCGCCCGCACCGACGACCTGGCGCAGAAGTACTACTACCGCGCCAGCGACTTCGCGACGGTCGAGCGGCTGGGTGCCATGGCCGCGAAGAAGGGCGTGAGCAACGCGACGCTCGCGTACGCCTGGCTGCTGCACAAGGGCGTGACCGCGCCGATCGTCGGCGCGAGCAAGCCCCACCAGCTCGAAGAGGCGGTGGCCGCCGCGGGGCTGGCCCTCAGCGCCGAGGAAGCGGCGCAGCTCGAAGCCGGCTACGAACCGCACCCGGTGCTCGGCCACGCCTGAGCGCACGGCCGCGGCCCCGGCGCGCTGCAGCCTGGCCCTTCGAATCTGCAGTCCGTCGCATGTGGGATTGCCGCTGCATCGCGCCTGCCTAGACTGCAATCGCTTCACGAGAGCGACCAAGAAAAGGATGCGGACATGGAGACCAGACGCTGGGTGATGGGCGGGGCGGGCGCGGCCGTGGTGATCGCCGTCGCGGCCGTGGTGCTGATGGGCCGCAGCAGTCAGGGGCAGGCGCAGGCAGCGGTCAATCCGTCGCCGGCCGCGAAGGCGGGCGCCGGCAAGGAAGTGCCCCTCGAATTCACCGCGCAGGAGGTGGTCCGGCCGGTGCGAGCGGCGATGCCGATCACGATCGAGTTCTCCGGTCCGCTGGTGGC
>DATFAY010000053.1:0-6261 GCA_035254085.1 Piscinibacter sp. | reverse complement strand
TTCAAGTTGTCGCGCGGGCTGCTGCTGACGCAGCGCCTCATGCTGGGCGTACGAACGCGCGACGCATCGCCGCAGGCGGTGCTGCGCATCGCCGATCGACTGGGCATGCCGAGCGTGTGGCGCGCGACGCTCCTCGAGCAGCTGCCGCATGCCAACGTGGTGCTCTTCGGCGCCGAAGAAGGCCCTGGCGAAACGGTGTTGAAGCTGTACCTCGAGTTCTGGGACGAGGTGCGCGAGCGCGTGCGCAGCAGCGGCAGCAAGACGCCGCAATTGCTGGACCTCGGCTTCAAGTGGCGCGCCGGCGACGAACGCGCCAATCGGGTCGCGCGCTACACCTGCTTTCCGCTGCTCACCACGGCCGAATGCGTCTCGCGCATCGATGTGCTCCACGCCGACGCCCCGGACCGCACCGCGCGCGGACTTGCCGCCGACCTGATCGGCCGCTGCGCCGCGCGCAACCCGCGTGCCGCATTCGTCTACATGGAAGCCGAAGAAGACACCAGCCCGCGTCGATCGTTCGACATCAACCTGTACAAGGCGGGGATGCGCCTGGGCGAATTGCGCGACTGGCTGCGCGAAGCGCAACGGCACTACGCCATCGATGCGCGCAGCTTCGATGCCTTCTGCGAGAGCGTCTCGGACAAGGTGCTGGGCCACCTCTCCGGCGGCCTGGACCGACACGGCCGCGACTTCATGACCGTGTACTACGAGATCGAAGCGCTGTGACCCGCCCCGCAGGCCGCGCGATGCGGGAACTCGCTACGGCTTGAGCGACGCATCCAGTGCACGCAGGTCCTGCTCGGACAGCGTGTTGGCCGCGGCCTTCAACTGCAGGCTGGCAATCAGCGTCTGGTAGCGCGCCACCGCCAGGTCGCGCCGCGTGGCATGGAACTGCTGCTCGGCGTTGAGCACGTCCAGCCGGGTGCGCACGCCCACCTCCAGACCGCGACGGGTCGACTTGACCTGGCTCTCGCTGGAGGCCAGGGCCTGCTCCAGCGCCGTCACCTGTGCCGCCCCCGACATCGCGTTGAGGTAGGCCTGGCGCGCATCGAACATCGCCTGGCGGCGCGCATTGTCGAGGTCGAAGCCGGCCTTGGTGAGGTTGGCCGCGGCCTCGCGCTGGCGCGAGCTGATGGCCCCGCCCTGGAAGATCGGCCATGACAGCTCCAGCCCGACCGCCGACTGCCGCGTGTTGTAGCGCTGCAGGATGCCCGGCGAGGCGACGTTGCGGCTGTTGTTGGCGGTGGCCGTCATGTCCACCGAGGGCAGCCAGGAGACGTCCTGCTTGGTCGCTTCGCGCTGCGCGAGGTCGCGGTTGATGCGGGCGATGCTCACGGCGAGACTGTCGCTGCCCGCGCGCTCGATCAGCGCGCTCAGTTGGTCGGCCGGCCCGAGCTCGATGCGCCGGGTCTCGTCCCAGCGCGCCAGCGGCGGCAGCGGCCGGTTGATGATGCGCTCCAGCGCCTGCCGCTTGACCTCCGCATCGTTGCGCCCGGCGATCTCCTGCGCGACGGTGAGGTCGTACTTGGTCTGTGCCTCGTTGACGTCCGTGATCGCCACCGTGCCGACCTGCAGGCTGCGGCGCGTCTGCGCCAGCTGCTGCGTGAAGGCTTCCTTCTGGGCGCGCAGCGACGCGAGCACGTCCTCGGCCTGCAAGGCGTCGAAGTAGGCCTTGCCCACGCGCAGCATGAGGTCCTGCTCGGCCTGGCGAAGCTGCTCTTCGGCCAGCTGCACCTGCAGCTCGCCCTGCGCCAGCGCCTGCACGTTCTGCAGCCGCACCAGCGGCTGCACGAAGGACAGCGTGGCCGAGTTGCTGCCGTACGCCGGCTGCGCGCCGGTCTGGCTGGAGTAGTCCTCGTTGGCGCGCACGTTGGCCGACAGGGTCAGCGTGGGCCGCCCCAGCGACTTCGCCTGCTCCAGTTTCTCCAGACCGGCGCGCCAGGCCTCGCGCGCCGCCGCGTATTGCGCATCGTTGTCGCGCGCGAGCTGGTAGATGTCGTCGAGGTTGGCCGCGCCCGCGCTCAGGCTGGCACCCGCCAGCAGCATCGACAAGGCAAGTCGCATTGCAGGTTCCCGTCTCGGTGTGTTGTGATGGTGGTTCGCAGCGCGAAGTGTGCTTCAAGTCCGGCGGCATCGGGCGCCGACCGCCGGCACGTGATGGCGCACTTGCACTTGGCCCGCGACGCGCCCGCTGTCATCATCCTCGACCATCTCACCCGAAGGAGGACCGGCGTGGCCGAGCAGCAACCCTCATTCGACGCGGCGAAGTACAAGGACGCGCAAAGAGCGCAGTGGAACAAGGACGGCGCGGCCTGGCGGCGCTGGAACCCGATCCTCGATCGCTGGTATGGCGGCGCGACCCGCGAGATGCTCGACCTGGCCCGGATCCGGCCGGGGCAGCGCATCCTCGACGTCGCCGCCGGCGCCGGTGAACCGGCCGTCAGTGCCGCCGAAAGAGTCGGCCCCGCCGGCTACGTGCTGGCCACCGACATCTCCGAAGGCATCGTCGAGCTCGCGCACCAGGTCGCCCGCGAACGCGGACTCGATCAGGTCGACACGCGGCCCATGGACGGCGAGAAGCTCGACCTGCCAGACGCGTCCTTCGATGCGGTCGTGTGCCGGCTGGGCCTCATGTACATGCCGCATCCCGTGGCCGCGCTGCGCGAATGGCGTCGCGTGCTGAAGGCAGGCGGCCGGGTCGCGGTCGTCGTGTTCTCCACGCCCGATCGCAACCCATGGGGTGCCGTGCCGGCTTCGATCATCCGCCGGCACGCCCAGCTGCCGCCTCCCGTTGCCGGCCAGCCCGGACCCTTCAGCCTCGGCCAAGCCGGCGTGCTGGAAGACCTCTTCAGGCAAGCCGGCTTCGCCGCACCGGAGGTTCACGCCGTGCCGGCACCCCACCGCATGGCGAGTGCCGCCGAGTACGTGCAGGTCGCCCGCGAGGCCTTCGGCGGATTCAATGCCATGATGGCCGAGCTGTCCGCACCGCAGCGCGAAGCGGCGTGGGACGAGGTGGAAGACTCGATGCGCAGCTACGAATCGGCTGGCTCGTTCGAAGTGCCGGGCGAGTGCCTGGTCGGCGCGGCCACCAAATAGTCGAAGGCTTCAGGTGCCGCAGAACGTGCGGTATCCGGCGGTCACTTCGGCAGGCGCCGGGGCGGCGTAGTCCTCGAGGCCGGCACGTTCGTCGAACGGCTGCGCGAGCACTTCGAGCAGCCGTCTGAAGGGCGCCAGATCGCCGTCCGCGCTGGCCGCGGCGAGCGCTTCCTCGACGCGGTGGTTGCGCGCAATGTAGATCGGGTTGGTGCGCCGCATCGCCTGCGCGCGTGGCGCCGGCAGCGTGTCTTCGCGCGCCGCGCGGTCGCGCCAGCGCGCGAGCCATGCCGCGAGCGGGCGCGCGTCTTCGAACAGTGCCTGCAGGCGCAGGCCTTCGCCGTCTGCTGCGTCAGCCAGGTACCGCCATGCGAGCGTGTGGTCGACCCGCTGCGACTGCAGCAGCGCGAGCCAGTCGTGCGCCAGGGTCGCGTCCGCGTCCTCGCTGCGTGCGAGGCCCAGCTTGGCCCGCGCGCCGGCCAGCCAGTGCCGTTCGTACTGCGAGGGAAAGGCATCGATCACCTCGGTGGCGGCCTGCAGCGCGCGCTCTTGCTGATCGACGTCGACCAGCGGCAGCAGCGCCTCGGCCAGGCGCGCCAGGTTCCAGCGCGCGATCAACGGCTGGTTGGCATAGGCATAGCGGCCATGGGTGTCGATCGAGCTGAACACCGCGCCGGGGTCGTGCGCCTCCATGAATGCGCACGGCCCGAAGTCGATCGTCTCGCCCGAGATGGTCATGTTGTCGGTGTTCATCACCCCATGGATGAAGCCGACGTGCATCCAGCGCGCCACCAGCTCGGCCTGGCGCTCGGCGACCGCGCGCAGCAGCTCGACGTGCCGGTCGGGGTGATCGGCGAGCGCGCCGTCGTGCCGGCGGATCGCGTAGTCGGCGAGCCGCCGCAACTCGTCGAGTTGCCCACGCGCAGCGAAGTACTGGAAGGTGCCCACGCGCAGATGGCTGGACGCCACGCGGGTCAGCACCGCGCCGGCCAGCGTGTCTTCGCGGAACACCGGTTCGCCGGTCGCGGTGGCCGCGAGCGCGCGGGTGGTCGGGATGCCCAGCGCATGCATCGCCTCGCCGATGATCGCCTCGCGCAGCACCGGGCCGACGGCGGCCTTGCCGTCGCCGCCGCGCGAGAACGGCGTACGCCCCGAGCCTTTGAACGCGATGTCGCGGCGCCGGCCGAAACGGTCGATGACCTCGCCGAGCAGCAGCGCGCGGCCGTCGCCAAGGGAGGGCGAGAAGCCGCCGAACTGGTGTCCCGCATAGGCCTGCGCGATCGGCGCCGCGCCGTCGGGCAACTCGTTGCCCGAGAAGACGGCCGCGCCGCGCTCGCCATCGAGTGCGTCGGCGTCGATGCCGAGCTCGTCCGCGAGCGCCCGGTTGAAGTACAGCAGCGACGGCGACGGCACCTTGGCCGGCTGCCAGGGCACCGCCAGGCCGGCCAGCTCGCGGGCATAGGAGTTGTCGAAGCGGAACAGCGGGCGCGGCAGGGTGTCGGACATGACCACATCATGCCGGCGCCTGCGGATCCCTGCCGGGCCGCCGCCGCAAGTCATTGCGCGGGCAGGGTCGTGGCGTTTGACGCACAAGCCGCGCCGGCGGCGTTTCAGTACGACCTCGCGCCGCCGATAGAACAGGGTGCACGACGTCATGTGGTCCCCTTCCCGTCCTCCCGAGGCCGCCACGCCCGCGCTGGGCAGGCCGATGCTCGTGCTGCAGGCGCTCGGCGCACTGGCGATGCTCACCGTGTGGGGGATGGAGATGCACGCCGGGGTGAGCACGCCCTGGGATCGCTGGCTGCTGCCCGGTTGCGCCGCGGTGATCGGCCTGTGCACGGCGCTGACGCTGCGCTGGCCGGCCCTCGAGCCTTCTCTTCGAGTCGTGCCCATGGGCACCTTCAATCTGTACCTCGTGGCCGCCCTGCATGCGAGCCTGGCCTTCACCAGCGGCGAGGAACAGCGCTACCAGGTCATCACGAATCTCTTCTGGGTGCCGCTGGGCTACGGCTGCGCATTCGTCTTCCTGCGGCTGCGTGCCGCCCTCGTCGTGTCGGGGCTCACCGCGGCCGGCATCTTCGTCCCCTTGCTGTGGTTCGCCCAGCAGCATCGACTGCCCGACTGGCTGATCGGCGACGACCCGCTGCTGCCCCAGGTCGCCCTCTCGCAGGCCATGTTCGTCGCGCTGCTCACCGCCGTCGTGCGCCTGCGCAGCAGCCACGATCGCGCGCAGGCGCATGTCGCGCTGATGCGCGAGCTGGCCGTCACCGATCCGCTCACCGGCCTGCCCAACCGCCGCGGCACGACGGACCGCCTGGACGCCGCCATGGCGATGGTGGCGCGGCACGGCCAGCCGCTGTCCGTGGCGCTGATCGATGTCGACAACTTCAAGTCGATCAACGACCGCTATGGGCATGCCGCCGGCGACGCCGTGCTGCACCGGCTGGCGCAGACCATGCAGCAAGCCACGCGGGCCACCGACATGCTCGGCCGCTGGGGCGGCGAGGAGTTCCTGCTGCTCGCGCCGGCGACCTCGGCCCCTGCTGCCGGCGAGCTGGCCGAGCGGGTGCGACGCGCCGTGGCGGCGCAGGCCTTCGCCCACGGCGAGCCGGTCACCATCAGCGTCGGCGTGTCGACCTGCTGGTCGGCCGATCGTGTCGAAGCCTTGCTGCGGCGTGCCGACGACGCGCTCTACCGCGCCAAGGCGGGCGGGCGCGATCGGGTCGAGCCGTCGGCCAGCCCGGGGGCGGCCGTCAGCGCTTGATGAAATCGATCGCGATCGCGCCCGGCTCCCGCTGTCGATACTCGATCGACACCGTCTCGCCGTAGCGGGCCTGCAGCTGACCGAGCAGCGGCAGCGGATCGTGGTCGTTCACGAAGCGCATCGTCTCGCCGGGCGTGAGGGCGTCGAGCGCGCCGAAGATCGCGGCGTGGCGAAAGCGCTTGGCGATGCCGCGCGCATCGAACGGGTAGATCGCGTCGGGCGAGAGGTGCACATGGGCGTGTTGAGCCATGGTGATGGGCCTTTCAGGGTGATGGAACGGGGATCGGTGCCGGCCGAGCCATCGACTCGGCCAGCGCGACGGGATCGAGCACGCGCTGCGCCAGCGGGAACAGCGTGCGCTCTTCGAAACGGACGTGGCGGTCCATGGCGGCACCCCATGCCGC
>DATFAY010000052.1:0-5869 GCA_035254085.1 Piscinibacter sp. | reverse complement strand
GCGCGCGGGCGGCGTTGCACAGTAGCGCCCTGCCGCGGCCGCCGGCCGCGCGAACCGAAAGGACACGCCATGTCACGCAGCTCCCGCATTGCCGCTTCGATCGCCGCGTTCGCCCTCGTGGGGTGCGGCGTCGCGCAAGCGGCCGGCTTCACCCTGAGCAGCCCGACCATCAAGCCGGGTGCCAAGCTGACCGACGCGCAGGTCTTCAACGGCTTCGGCTGCACCGGCAAGAACGTCTCGCCGGCCCTGAAGTGGAGCGGCGCGCCCCAGGGCACCAAGAGCTTCGCGCTCACGGTGTACGACCCCGATGCGCCCACCGGCTCGGGCTGGTGGCATTGGGTGGTGGTCAACATCCCGGCCGGCACGACCGAGCTGCCCGAAGGCGCGGGCACGGCCGACGGCAAAGGGCTGCCGGCCGGCAGCCAGCAGGTGCGCACCGACTTCGGCGCGCCCGGCTTCGGGGGCGCCTGCCCGCCCAAGGGCGACAAGCCGCACCGCTACATCTTCACGGTCTATGCGCTCAAGACCGACAAGCTCGACCTGCCGGCCGATGCGACGGCGGCGATGGCGGGCTTCAACATCAGCGGCAACAAGCTGGCTTCGGCGAGCTTCACCGCGAAGTACGGGCGATAGGCGCCGGCGCGGCATGGGGCGTTTTGGGACAATACGCCCCATGACCTCCACCGATCTCCAGGCCGCCATCGCCCACATGGGCGCGGCCGCGCGCGCGGCCAGCACGCGCATGGCCGCCGCGCCGACGGCGGCCAAGAACGCCGCGCTGCTGGCCCTGGCGCGCCTGCTGCGCAGCGAAGCCGCCGCGCTGGCGCCGGCCAACGCACGCGACATCGATGCCGCGCTCGACGCCGGCCTCACCGCGCCGATGATCGACCGCCTGAAGCTCACGCCCCAGATCCTCGAGACGGTGGCCGAGGGCTGCGAGCAGATCGCCGCCATGCCCGATCCCGTCGGCGAGATCACCGGCGTGAAGCGCCGCCCGAGCGGCATCAGCGTGGGCCAGATGCGCGTGCCCCTGGGCGTGTTCGGCATGATCTACGAGAGCCGGCCCAACGTGACGATCGAGGCCGCGTCGCTGGCCATCAAGAGCGGCAACGCCTGCATCCTGCGCGGCGGCTCCGAGGCCATCCACTCCAACCTCGCGCTGTGGAAGCTGGTGCAGGCCGCGCTGTCCGAGGCGGGCCTGCCGCCCGAGGCGGTGCAGCTGGTCGAGACCACCGACCGCGCGGCGGTCGGCCACCTCATCGCCTCGCCCGAGGCCGTGGACGTGATCATCCCGCGCGGCGGCAAGGGCCTGATCGAGCGCATCAGCCGCGAGGCCAAGGTGCCGGTGATCAAGCACCTCGACGGCAACTGCCATGTCTATGTCGATGCGCAGGTCGATCTCGCCCTCGCGCTCAATGTCACCGACAACGCCAAGACGCAGAAGTACAGCCCGTGCAATGCGGCGGAGTCGCTGCTGGTGCATGCCGCGGTCGCGCCCGCCTTCCTGCCGCAGCTCGGCGCCTTGTGGGCCGCCAAGGGCGTCGAGATGCGCGGCGACGCGCGCTCGCTGGCGCTGCTGAAGGACGTGCCCGGCGTCAAGCTGGCGGCTGCCGGCGAGCAGGACTGGAGCGAGGAGTACCTGGCGCCGATCATCAGCGTGAAGGTGGTGGCGAGCCTGGACGAGGCCATCGCGCACATCAATCGCTACGGCTCGCACCACACCGACGCCATCCTCACCGAGAGCCATCCGAACGCGATGCGCTTCCTGCGCGAGGTCGATTCGGCCAGCGTGATGGTCAACGCCTCGACCCGCTTCGCCGACGGCTTCGAATACGGCCTGGGCGCCGAGATCGGCATCAGCACCGACAAGTTCCACGCCCGGGGGCCGGTCGGGCTGGAAGGTCTCACCTCGATGAAATGGATCGTGCTCGGGCAGGGTGAGATCCGCTCATGAATTTCGTATTCCGGGCCGCCGCGCCGGGCCGCCCCAAGCAAGGCCCGACCCTCGCGGAGGGTCGCTGGCCGTACACGGCCAGCGGGGTGTCGTCATGACCCGAAGGGCGCTGGTGCTGTTTTCGGGCGGGCAGGATTCGACCACCTGCCTCGCCTGGGCGCTGCAGCGCTACGGCCATGTCGAGACCATCGGCTTCGACTACGGGCAGCGCCATGTGGTCGAGCTCGAATGCCGGCTCGCGGTGCGTGCGCAATTGCATGCGCAGTTCCCGCAGTGGCGCGACAAGCTGGGCGACGACCACCTGCTCGACCTGTCGCTGCTCGGGCAGCTGTCGGACACCGCGCTCACCGACGCGCGCCAGATCGAGATGCAGGCCGACGGACTGCCCAACACCTTCGTGCCGGGGCGCAACCTGATGTTCTTCACCTTCGCCGCGGCGGTCGCGTATCGCCGCGGGCTCGACGTGCTGGTGGGCGGCATGTGCGAGACCGACTTCTCCGGCTACCCCGACTGCCGCGACAACACGCTCAAGGCCATGCAGGTGGCGCTGAGCCTGGGCATGGACACGCCGATGACGATCGAGACGCCGCTCATGTGGCTGGACAAGGCGCAGACGTGGGCGCTGTCGGCCGAGCTCGGCGGCGCGGCGCTCAACGAGCTGATCGTCGAGCACACCCACACGTGCTACCTAGGCGAGCGCGCGCAGCGCCACGAGTGGGGCTACGGCTGCGGCCACTGCCCGGCGTGCGCGCTGCGTTCGCGCGGCCACCGCGCCTGGCGGGTGCAGGGCGGCGGCCCGTTCGCGGACACCGAGCCGTCGACGCTCTGAGCGATGCTCAAGCCGCCTTCTGCTGGCGGCCTTCGCGCAGCCACGGCGACAGCGCTCGCTCCCCCGAGGGCATGAGGCGCAGCGCGCGCGAGTCCGGCACGCGGCGCAGCCAGCCCTGGGCGACGCTGTGCTCCAGCAGCGCGACGGCCAGGCCGCCGGCCAGGTGGTCGCGCCGCTCGGACCAGTCCAGGCAGGGGTAGGCGAAGCGCCGCGCGGCTGCGGAATGCAGGGTCTCGGGCAGCGACAAGCCGAGCGCGCGCAGCTCGCCGCGGCCCACGTCGCTCAGCACGAAGTGGCCGTCGCAGGGCAGCAAGGTGCCGCGGCCCAGCAGGCCGTCGAAGAGGGCGACGCCCAGCTCGCCGGCGAGGTGGCTGTAGCAGGTGCGCGCCTGCTTGAGCGGCTTGTACGGATCGCGCTGCCACTTCTCGCTGCCGGCGCTGCGCTCGGCCACCAGCGAGAGCGCCTCCAGCGCGTGGCCGATGTCGGCGTCGGCGAGCCGGAAGTAGCGATGCCGGCCCTGCGCGCGCGCGACCACCAGCTCGGCGTCGAGCAGGCGCGCGACGTGCGTGCTGGCCGTCTGCGCGGTGACGCCGGCAGCGGCGGCGAGCTCGCCGGCGGCGAGGTACTGCCCACCCATCAACGCGGCCAGCATGCGTGCGCGGGTGGGGTCGCCGATCATCGCGGCGATGCGCGCGAAGCGCGGCTCGGGGTGCGGCGTGCTCATGCCGGCCTCTGCTTGGCGGGGTAGACCTGGGGCGCCTGGTCGCGCTCGAACAGGCCATAGTCGCGCACGACTTGCGCCACCCGCAGGCGGTAGTCGGCAAACACGCTGTCGCGCCCGGCGCGCTGCGCGCCGCGGTGCGCCTCGGCTTCGCGCCAGCGCCTGACGCTGTCTTCATCGCGCCAGAACGACAGCGACAACACCTTGTCGGGCTGCGCGAGGCTCTGGAATCTCTCCACCGAGACGAAGCCGTCGATGGCCTCGAGCTCGGGCCGCAGTCGGGCGGCGATCTCCAGGTAGCGCTCGCGCTGGCCCGCGGCGGGCGTGACTTCGAAGATGACGGCGATCACGGGCAGTTCTCCAGCAGGAATTCGTTGACGGCGCGATGCAGCGCGCCGCGGTTCTCCTCAAGGTGCATCAAGTGCGTGCCGCGCGCGAGCTTCACGTCGCGCCCGCGGGTGGCCGCCGCGTCGCGCAGCAGGCGCCGCGCGTCGTCATCGTCGCACACCGAGTCCCATTCGCCACGCACCAGCAGCAGCGGCGCGGTGACGAGCGACGTGTCGTAGAGCGCCTGCCCGCCGGCGCACGCCAGCAGGTCGGCCACCGGTCCGCAGGGTACCTTCACGGCGGGCGGCGTGCGCGTGGCGCTGTCGGGATCGGTGGCGAGCCAGGCGCGCGACCAGGCCTCGATGTGGCGGTCGGCGAGCACCGGCGGCTGGCCGCGCGGCACGTCGGCGACGAAGCGGCGGTACTGCTCCCACATCGTCAGCAGCCGCCAGGCGCCGGGCGATGCCGGCGGGGTACCGCCCTCGCGCGGCGCGATCGGGCCGAACAGGCTCAGGCTGCGCAAGGCGGGCGGACGCTGCGCCGCGAAGCGCAGCGCCGGGATGCTGCCCCACGAGTGCGCGATCAGGTGCAGCGCCGACACGCCCTCGCGCTGCATGGCGAGGTGCACGCTGTGCAGCTGCCCCAGCGCGCTGTCGCTGCGCCCCGCCGGCGCGGCGCGCTCGGCCGGCTGCGCCATCGCCGGCCAGCGCGCGGATTCGCCGTAGCCCGCGAAGTCGAAGCCCCAGGCGTTGAAGCCGGCCTCGTTGAGCGCATCGGCCCACGAGCGGCCATCGAAGCGGAAGAACAGCGACAGCGCCGAAGGAAAGGTCGCGCCATGCACGTACAGCGCATCGCCGCGGGCGCTGCCGGACGCGCGCTGCACGCGCAGATGCAGCGCTGGATGCTCGCGCGTCGCCGGCACGCACCAGGTGGTGGTCGCGCCGTTCACAGCGCCCCCAACCCGCGCAGCGCGAGGCCCGCGCCGAGCAGCAGCAAGCCGGCGAGAAAGACCTTCTTGAACCGCTGCGGGTGCATGCGCGAGCGCAGGCGCTGGCCCGCGCCCATGCCGAGCAGTGCAGGCACCAGCGCGAGCAGCGAGCCGCCGATGGCCGTGGTCGGCAAGGCGCCGCCGTGGCCCAGGCTCGCGGCCAGGGCGACGGTGGCGACCAGGAACGAGATGCCCAGCGCCTGCACCAGCTCGTCCTTCTCCAATCCGAGCGCCTGCAGGTAGGGCACCGACGGGATCACGAACACGCCGGTGGCCGCGGTGACCAGGCCGGTCGCCACGCCCGCGAGCGACGACGTCCAGGCCTCGTGCCGCGGCGGCACGTGCAGCTGCACCGAGAGCAGGCCGAGCGCCGAATACAGCAGCAAGGCGAAGCCCAGCGCCGCGCCGACCGCGCCCGCATGGGCGCCGGTCAGCCAGCCGGTTCCCAGCGCCACGCCCGCGCACAGGCCGACGAGCAGCGGCGCGATGCGCCGCGTCAGGCCGGCCAGCCCGGGCCGCGCCGCGATCTGCCAGACGTTGGTGACGAGCGAGGGCACGATCACCAGCGCCGCGGCCTGCGCCGGCGCCATGACGAGGCTGAGCAGCCCCATCGAGATCGTCGGCAGGCCGAGCCCGACGACGCCCTTGACGAAGCCGGCGACGAGGAACACGCCGCCGGCGATGGCCATGGTGAGCGCGAGGGACAAAACGAGGTCGATGCTGTGCATGTCGGTGCGGCCGGAAGCTGATGGGATGGACCGATGATCGGCAGCGCGCGCCCCCGGATGCTTCGGCCCGCATCGAAGCGTCGCCGTGGTGTCGTAGAGTCGCGGCTCATGAGTCATGCCGTCGCACGAGCCTTCCTGATGCCGTCGGCCCGCGAGGGCAGCCGATGACCACGCCGCAGATCGTCGGCTGGGCCGTCGTCGCGGTGCTGCTGTTCTGGGCGGTGGGCGCCTACAACCGGCTGGTCAGCCTGCGCAACGACATCTCGCGCGCCTTCGTGCCGGTGGACGCGCAGATCCGCCAGCGCCACCTGCTGCTCGAGCA
>DATFAY010000051.1:0-13164 GCA_035254085.1 Piscinibacter sp. | reverse complement strand
TCAGCCGCGCGGATGATGGCGCGCGTGCAAGGCGCGCAGCCGCTCACGCGCCACGTGGGTGTAGATGGTGGTGGTGGAGATGTCGGCATGCCCGAGCAGCATCTGCACCGCGCGCAGGTCGGCGCCGTGGTTGAGCAGGTGCGTCGCGAAGGCATGGCGCAGCGTGTGCGGCGACAGCGGCGCCTGCACGCCGCCGCGCAGCGCGTGCTGCTTGACGAGCTTCCAGAACATCTGCCGCGTCATCGGGCCGCCGCGCCCGGTCACGAACAGCGCGTCGCTCGCCTGCCCACCGAGGATCTCGCCGCGCGCCTCGGCGAGGTAGCGCGTGAGCCAGGCGTGCGCCTCCTCGCCGAAAGGCACGAGCCGCTCCTTGCTGCCCTTGCCGGTGGCCCGCAGCGCCCCTTCGGCCAGGCTCAGGTGCACCGTCTTCAGACCCACCAGCTCGCTCACCCGCAGGCCGCTCGCGTACATCAGCTCGAGCATGGCGCGGTCGCGCAGGCCCAGCGGCGTCGCCACGTCGGGCGCCGCCAGCAGCGCCTCGACCTGCGCTTCGCTCAGCGTCTTGGGCACCCGCAGCGGCTGCTTGGCCGCGAGCAGCCGCAAGGTGGGATCGGCCTGCGTCAGGTGCTCGCGCAGCGCCCAGCGGAAGAAGCGCTTGAACACCGTCAGGCGGCGGTTGCTGGTGGTCGCCTTGCTGTCGCCGTGGCGCTGCAGGCCGTACTCGAGGAGGTCGGATTCGCTCGTCTGCCCGAGGCTGCGCTCGTGCGTGCGCTCCAGCCATTGCGCGTACAGGGCGAGGTCGCGCCGGTAGGCGGCCAGGGTGTTGGCGGCCAGGCCGTCCTCGATCCACAGGGCATCGATGAATCGGTCGATCGTCTCCTGGCTCGCTGGCATCGCGCTCATGGCATGGGGGCCGCAGAAAAAAAGGGGAGCCCGGCCTGGGCTCCCCGTCATTGTCCGACGGCGCGACGCTCAGTCGATGCGCAGCTTCTGCTTCTCGACCACCTGCTTGTAGACCGCGAATTCGGCCTTGATCTGCGCGCCGAACTCGTCGGGTGTGTTGCCGATGATGATCGAGCCGGTCTCCTCGATGCGCTTCTTGACCTGCGGGTCCTCGAGCGTCTTCTTCACCGCCGCGTGGATCTTGTCGACCACGTCGCGGGGCATGCCCTTGGGGCCGTAGATGCCGTAGAACGCCATGCGGTTGACCGGCTCCAGCCCGACCTCCTTGAAGGTCGGCACGTCGGGCAGTTGCGCCAGGCGGTTGGGCGCCGCGACGACGATCGCCACCAGCCGATGGTCCTTGATGAAGGGCAGCGCCGACGGCAGGTTGTCGAAGATCATCGGCACCTGGCCGGCGACCGCGTCGTTGAGCGCCGGGCCCGCGCCGCGGTACGGGATGTGGGTGACGAAGGTGCCCGACAGGCTCTTGAACAGCTCCATCTGCAAGTGGCCGATACCGCCGGTGCCTGAGCTGCCGTAGCTGTACTTGCCGGGATTCGCCTTGAGCGCGGCGACGAAGCTCTTGTAGTCCTTGGCCGGGAAGGACGGGTGCACGGCGATCACATTGGGCGTGGCCGCCACGTTGATGATCGGCGTGAAGTCGGTCAGCGGGTTGTAGGGCAGCTTGGGGTTGATCGCCGGGTTGGCCGCCGTGGTCGAGACCGTCGCCATGCCCAGGGTGTAGCCGTCGGGTGCGGCGCGCGCCACTTCGGTGGCGCCCACCGAACCGCCGCCGCCGGCCTTGTTCTCGACGATCATCGTCTGGCCCAGCGCGTGGCCGATCTTCTCGGAGATCACGCGCGCCACGATGTCGGTGGTGCCGCCCGGCGCGAACGGCACGATAAGGCGCACCGGCTTGGACGGGTAGGCCTGCGCCGCGGCGTGGCCCGCCACCCCGAGCGAGGCGGCGGCCAGCATGGCCGAGACGATGGTTCTGCGCTGCATGAAGTCTCCTTGGTGATGCGGCGAATGATCGCATCGTGCCCACGCGGGCAGCGTTGCGCGATTGTGGGAACTACGACGACGTCCCTTGGTTAACCCGGAGGCGGGCCTGCGCCAGCGCCCAGTCGATGTGCTCGCGCACGAGCGGCGTCGCCTCGGGCAGGCGTTCGCGCAGCGCCGCCTCGAGCAGCGGCGAAGGCGCGGCGCGCAAGGCGTTGCCCATGGCGACCGCCAGGTTGCGCTGCCAGCGCTCGTGGCCGATGCGGCGGACGGGGCTTCCCTCGGTGTGGCGCAGGAAGTCGGCTTCGCTCCAGCGCCACAGCGTCAGCAGCCGGGCATCCGACCACACGGCACGCTCGTCGAAATCGGGCAGCGGACTGCGCTGCGCGAACTTGTTCCACGGGCACACCAGCTGGCAGTCGTCGCAGCCGTAGATGCGGTTGCCGATCGGCGCGCGCAACTCGACCGGAATCGCGCCGGCATGCTCGATCGTGAGGTAGGCGATGCAGCGGCGCGCATCGAGCCGGTAGGGGGCGACGATCGCGCGCGTCGGGCACACGTCGATGCAGGCGCTGCAAGTGCCGCAATGCGACTCGGTCGACGGCGTCGGCGTGAGCGGCAGATCGACGTAGATCTCGCCCAGGAAGAACATCGAGCCCCTCTCGCGATGCAGCGCGAGGGTGTGCTTGCCGCGCCAGCCCAGGCCGCTGCGCGAGGCGAGCTCGACCTCGAGCACCGGCGCCGAATCGGTGAACACCCGGTGGCCGAATGGCCCGACCGCCTCGGCCAGGCGCTCGGCGAGCTTCTGCAGCCGCGCACGCAACACCTTGTGATAGTCGCGTCCGCGCGCATAGATCGAGACCTGCGCGCGGGTCGGGTCGGCCAGGCCTTGCCACTCCACCTCCTGCCAGCCCGGCGCGCGCCCGCGCGGCAGGTAGTCCATGCGGGCGGTGATCACGCGCACCGTGCCCGGCACCAGTTCGGCGGGCCGCGCGCGCTTCAGGCCGTGCGCGGCCATGTAGTCCATTGCGCCGTGAAAGCCGTTGTTCAACCACTGCAGGAGGCCGGGCTCCGCGGCGGACAAATCCACATCGGCCACACCGATCTGTGAAAATCCGAGCGCCGCAGCCCACTCCCGCAGTTGCCCGAGCAACTTTGCCTCATCCACGTTTTGAGCCACGGTCATTCGCCCATTCTAGGAAGCGCGCATCTGGTCTGGCGCGACGAAGCCGCCTGCGCCGCGGCGGCCGCCAAGTTGGCCACGCATCCCGCGCTGCGCCGTGCCTATGTCGAGCTGCACGGCACGCTGGGCGCGGGCAAGACCACTTTCGTGCGCCACCTGCTGCACGCATTGGGCGTCGGCGGCCGTGTGAAGAGCCCCACCTACGCGGTCATGGAACCCTATGAGCTGCCCGGCTTCAACGCCTGGCACTTCGACTTCTACCGCTTCAACGACCCGCAGGAATGGGAGGACGCGGGCTTTCGCGACATCTTCGCCGCGCCCGGCCTCAAGATCGCGGAGTGGCCCGAGAAGGCCGAGGGCCTGCTGCCGACCGCCGACCTGCGCATCGAGATCACGCCCGGCGCCGGCGAGACGCGGCATGTTCGCCTGGACGCGCTGACGCCGCTCGGCCTGGAGCTGCTGGCATGAGCAGCCGACGCGACGCGCTGCGCTCGATGGGTGCCCTGGTGCTGTGCCTGGGCGCGCGCGAACTGGCCTGGGGCGCCAGCATCGTCGCCGTGCGCGTGTGGCCCGCCTCCGACTACACCCGTGTCACGATCGAGTCCGATGCCGCGCTCGCGGCCAGGCACTTCATGGCCGAGAACCCGTCGCGCCTGGTGATCGACGTCGACGGCCTCGAGCTGAGCCCCGCGCTGCGCGACCTGGTCGGCAAGGTGCGCTCGGACGACCCTTACATCGCCGGCGTGCGTGTCGGCCAGAACCAGCCGCGCGTGGTGCGCCTGGTGATCGACCTCAAGCAGCCGACGGCGCCCCAGGTGTTCACGCTCGCGCCCGTGGCGGCCTATCAGCATCGGCTGGTGTTCGACCTCTACCCCACCCACGAGCCCGACCCGCTGCTCGCCCTCATTCGCGACAAGCAAAGCGCCGAGCAGCAGGCCGCGCAGGCAGTGCGCGACGCGCTGGGCGAGTTCATCGGCAAGATCGACAAGCCCGCCGCCCCGAGCGTGCCGGCGTCCGCGCCGGGTATCACGCCGCCGCAGATCACGCCGGCCCCGGCGACGGCCGCGGCCTCGTCGGCGGCGGTCGCGCCGACGGCGACCGCCAGGACCGAGCGCCTGATCATCGTCGCGCTGGACCCGGGCCACGGCGGCGAAGACCCCGGCGCCACCGGCCCCAGCGGCCTGCACGAGAAGGACGTGGTGCTGCAAGTCGCCTTGCAGCTGCGCGAGCACATCAACGCCCTGCCCGGCATGCGCGCCATGCTCACCCGCGACGCCGACTTCTTCGTGCCCCTTCACGAGCGCGTGCGCAAGGCGCGCCGGGTGCAGGCCGACCTGTTCGTGTCCATCCACGCCGACGCCTTCCTCACTCCCGAGGCGCGCGGCGCGTCGGTGTTCGCGCTCAGCCAGAGCGGCGCCAGCAGCTCGGCCGCGCGCTGGATGGCCGAGCACGAGAACGCGGCCGACCTGGTGGGCGGCGTCAACATCAAGGCCAAGGACGCGACCATCGCGCGCACCCTGCTCGACATGAGCACCACCGCGCAGATCAAGGACAGCCTGAAGCTCGGCGGCGAGGTGCTGGGCCAGATCGGCAAGGTGGGCCGCCTGCACAAGGCGCGGGTCGAGCAGGCCGGCTTCGCGGTCCTGAAGGCGCCCGACATCCCGTCGATCCTGGTCGAGACGGCGTTCATCTCCAACCCGGACGAAGAAGCCAAGTTGCGCGACCCGCGCTACCAGTCGCAGCTGGTGGACGCGCTGGCCGCGGGCATCAAGCGGTACTTCGCCAAGAACCCGCCGCTGGCGCGCCAGCGGGCACTCTAGGACCAGGACGTGCCATGGTGGTCCTGCAGACCGAACGGCTGGTGCTGCGCGAGCTCGTGCTCGACGACGCGCCGTTCGCACTGGAACTGCTCAACGAACCCGGCTGGCTGCGCTACATCGGCGACCGCGGCGTGCGCAGCGTGGAGGCCGCGCGCGAGTACCTGCTGAACGGGCCCATCAAGATGGTCCGAGAGCATGGCTTCGGCCTGTATGCGGTCACGCGGCGCAGCGACGGCACGCCGCTCGGGATGTGCGGGCTGATCAAGCGGCCGACGCTGGACGACGTCGACATCGGCTTCGCGTTCCTGGCGCGCCACGAGGGCCAGGGCTACGGCCTGGAATCGGCGCAGGCGGTGCTCGCGTACGGCCGCCGCGTGCACGGCCTGCAGCGCGTCGTCGCGATCACGTCGGTGGACAACGAGCGCTCGATCCGCCTGCTGCAGAAGATCGGCCTGCGCTTCGAGAAGCTGATCAGGTTGCAGGACGATGGCGAAGAGGTGAAGCTCTTCGCCACGCCATGAGCCGGCTCCGGCCGGCTCAGAGTTCGCGCAAGGCGGTGGTCACGGGCAGCCGGGCTGCCCGCACGGCCGGGAACAGGCCGCCGATGAAGCCGATGGCCAGCGCCCATTTCAAGCCCGTCCACAGCAGCTCGGGTGTCACGTGCAGCTGGAAGCTCAACTGCCCGACCGTGCCGGCGGCGAGCGTCGAAGCCGCGTAGCCGTTGAAGAGGAGCCACGCCCCCAGGCCGCCGAGGAGGCCGCCGACCAGCGCGAGCAGCATCGTCTCCAGCATCACCGCCACCACCACCGGCAGCCCGGAGAAACCGATGGCGCGCAGCGTCGCGATCTCGCGGGCGCGCGCGGCGACCGCCGCGAACATGGTGTTGAGCGCGCCGAACATCGCGCCGATGGCCATGATGACCCCGACCGTGATGCCCATGATGCGGATCACCTTGGTCATGCCCTCGGACTGCTTGCTGAAGAAGTCCAGCGTGGTCGAGACGTCGACCTTGAGCTGCGGGTTCGACTCCAGCGAGCTCTTGAAGCCGTCGAAGGCCTTGGCATCGGCCAGCCGCACGGTGACCGAGTTGCGGCCGCTGCCGCGGCCATAGGTGTCGGCGACCACGGCCGCATCGCCCCACACTTCGGATTCCAGTGCGTCGCCGGATGCGAACACGCCGGCCACCGTCCACTTCTGGCTGCCCAGGCGGATCTCGCGGCCGGGCACGAGGCCGGCGAACTGGCGTGCCGCGCCTCGGCCGACGATCAGCTCGCGCAACCCCGGCTGGAAGCGGCGGCCGTCGATGATCTTCACCTGCGGCCGCACCGCGAACGCCCTCTCGCCGACGCCGCGTAGCTGCACGCTGCCTTCGTCGTCGGGCCCGCTGCCGTTCTTCAGCGGCAGGTTGGCGGCGACGACCAGCTCGGTCGACGCCAGCGGCTCGCCCTTCGCGTCGCGCGCGACGCCGGGGGCTTGCGGGATGAGGGTGGTGCTGTCGTGGTCCAGGCCCGAGGCGACCTCCGCAGCCGACGCGCCGCGCATCACGATGGCGGTGTCCAGGCTGCCGGTGGCACGCAGCGTGTCGCTGTAGCCCTGGGCCATGGCGAGCAGCGCGACCAGCACGCCGACCACGCCGGCGATGCCCACCACGATGACCGCCGACGAGCCGAGCCGCTGGCGCAGCGTGCTGATGCCCACGCTCGCCACCGACGTGGCCTGGCGGCCGCGCCGCGTGAGCGCGAGCCAGGCCGCGAGCAACAGTGCCAGCACCACCGCGCCCGGCCAGGGCAGCATCACCCAGGCGGCGAGGAAGACCAGGAGAATCAACAACAAGACCAGGTTTCTCAGCAGGTTCATCTCTTGCACCTTGTCATCCCGGCGAACGCCGGGATCCACGATGGGCTGACTGCGTGGATCCCGGCGTTCGCCGGGATGACCTGCAGCAGCCCTCCATTCTTCAGCGCCCGGCGAGCGCGTCGACGATGCGCAGGCGCATCGCGCTCGACGCCGGCAGCGCGCCCACCAGCAGGCCGATGCCGATCATCAGTGCCAAGCCCAGCGCCCAGCTGTCGAGCCCGACCGTCGGCAGGTTGAGCATGCCGCCGCTGGCGCCGCTGACGACCGGCACGATCGCGCTGGCGAGCAGCAACCCGCCCACGCCGCCGATCACCAGCAGCAGCAGCGATTCGGCCAGCACCATCGCCAGCACGCTGCGGTCGGAGAAGCCGATCGTCTTGAGCACCGCGAGCTCGCTGGTGCGTTCGCGCACCGCCTGCATCATGGTGTTGCCGGCCAGGAGCAGCAGCGTGAAGAACACCGCGCCCATGATCGAGCCGACGATGAGCCCGATGTCGGCCAGCTGCTTCATCCAGTTGGCGGTGGCCGCCTGCTCGGTCATCGTGCGCGTCTCGTGGTCGGAGTTGGCCGACAGCGCGTCGATCGCCTTCGCCACGCGGTCGGCCTGGTTGACGTCGGTCACGCGCGTCACGTACCAGCCCGCGGTGCCGCGGTTGTAGGGCGTGGTCTCGTCGAAATACTTCCAGTGCAGCAGGAACATCTGGTCGTAGAAGCCGCCGGTCTTCTTGTCGGTCGAATGCAGGATGCCCACGATGTCGAACGACCAGTTCTTGCTGCCCGAGCGATCGGGAAAGATCGTCGACTGCAGCGGGATCTTGTCGCCCACCTTCCAGTGGAACTTCTGCGCCAGCCGCTCGCCGACCAGGGCGCCGGTGCGCGTGGCCTCGAAGGCCTTGCGCTCGGCCTCGCTCACCGCCATCTCGGGATACAGGTCGAGGTAGTTGGGCGCCACCGCGAAGCTGAACACCTGGTTGTGCGGGTCTTGATAGGCGCCGCCGAACCAGTTGGCGTAGGTCACCGCCTTGACGCCCGGCACCTGCGCGATCTGCTGCTGCAGCGAGATCGGCAGCGTCTGGATGAACGAGAGCTTGGAACCGGTCTGCAGCCGCTCGGCGCCGTTGGCGCTTTGGCCGGCCTGCGCGAACGAGGTGCGCACCGCGTCGAGCAGGCCGAACAGCAGGAAGGCCGCGATGATCGACACCAGCGTGAGCACGGTGCGGGTCTTGCGCCGGAACAGCGCAGCCCACACGAGGTGGAGGTATTTCATCGCCGGCTCCTCAGGCGGCGACCGAAGCCGGCGCGCTCGCCTGCTCCACCAGCGTGCCCTTGTCGAGTTGCACCACGTGGTCGGCATAGCCCGCGGCCTTGGGGTCGTGCGTGACCATGAGTATGGTCTTGCCATGGTCGCGGTTCAGCGTGCGCAGCAGGGCCAGCACCTCCTCGGCCGACTGGCGGTCGAGGTCGCCGGTGGGCTCGTCGCACACCAGCAGCATCGGGTCGGACACGATCGCGCGGGCGATCGACACCCGCTGCTGCTGGCCGCCCGACAACTCGGTCGGCTTGTGGGCGGCGCGGTCGGCCAGCCCCACGAGCTGCAGCGCGATCGAGGCGCGCTTCTTGCGCTCGGCCGCCGACAGCTTGGTGAGCAAGAGCGGCAGCTCCACGTTGCGCTGCGCCGACAGCATGGGCATCAGGTTGTAGAACTGGAACACGAAGCCGACCTTGGCCGCGCGCCACTTGGCCAGCGCGCCGGCGGCAAGCTGGTCGATGCGCTGGCCGCCCACGCTGATGCTGCCGCCGGAGGGCTGGTCCAGCCCGCCGATGAGGTTGAGCAAGGTCGTCTTGCCCGACCCCGACGGGCCCATCAGCGCGAGGAAGTCGCCCTGCGCCACGTCGAGGTCGATGTGGTGCAGCACCTCGACCTTCTGCTTGCCGCGCTCGTACACCTTCGACAGGTCGCGGATCTCGATCAGCTTGTTCATGGGTCCTCTCCTTGCCTGCTGCGGTTGAATGCGCCGCGCCCGTTCAGCGCGACGCCTCTGCGGTCTTCACGCTCGCGCCGTCGTGCAGCGACGCCGGCGGCGACACCACCACCTGCTCGCCGGCCACAAGCCCTTGCGGCACCAGCTTCATCTGGCCGAGGTCCTGCGGTGCCGGCGCGACGGCGCGCTGCACCGCCTTGCCGTCGGAGACCACGAAGACCACGCTGCGACCGTCACGCTGCACGATGGCCTGCGGCGGCACGACGACGCCCTTTGGCAGTTGCGCCGGCACCGCTTCCTTGCGACCGAGGAACGACACCCTCACGCCCATGTTGGGCACGATGCGCGCGTCCTTCTGCTCCAGCGCCACGCGCACCTTGACGGTGGCCTTGCCGCGATCGGCCGCCGGCACGATGGCCACCACGTGCGCGGGAATGCGCCAGTCGGGATAGGCGTCGAGCACCGCCTGGGCCGGCATGTCCGGCGTGACCTGGCCGATGTAGGCCTCGTTCACGTCGACGTCCACCTCCAGCGAGTCCATGTCGACGATGGTTCCGACGCCGGTGCGGGTGAAGCCGCCGCCGGCCGACAGCGGCGAGACGATCTCGCCCACCTGCGCCGCCTTCTCGGTGATCACGCCCGAGAACGGCGCGCGCACGAAGGTGAAGTCGTAGCTGACCTTGGCCTGCGCCAGCTGGGCGCGCGCAGCGTCGGCCTCTCGGCGGCGCGCTTCGAGCAGGGCTGCGGCAGAGGCCACCGCAGTGCGCGCCTGCTCGGCTGCCTGGCGGGTGGTCATGCCGCTGGCGACGAGCTCGTTCTGCCGGCGCGCATCGCCCTCGGCCTGCGCGAGCTGCGCCTGCGCCTGCGTCACCTGCGCCTGTGCCGCCTGGACGTTGGCCTGCGCGGCATTCAGGCTCGCACGCAGGGCGCTGTCCTCGAGGCGCGCCAGCACCTGGCCCGCCTTGACGTGGTCGCCCTCCTCGATCAGCACCTGCGTGAGCGTGCCGGTGATCTGCGTCGATACCGTCGCCTGGCGGCGCGCGGTCACGTAGCCGGTGGCCTGCAGCACAGCGCCGGCCGCCATGCCGGCGGCGGGCGCGGTGGCCGTGGCCGTCTGCACCGGTACGGCGCGCTCGGACACGAACCACCAGCCGCCGCCTGCGAGCAGTGCGGCGGTCAGTGCCGTGCCGCCTGCGATCCATGGCCAGCGGCGCGCACGGCCGCTGTCGTCCTCTTCGCGCTGGTCATGCGCAATGCGCAATTCGTTCAACAGGTTCGCGTCGATGTCGCGTCTCCGATGTCGCGGATGGCGGGGATGGGCCTCCGGATACAGCTCGCGCCAGGGTGAGGGCGTGCCGGCGGTCTGATAAGCGCCGCGCATCATACAAGGGCTCAACGTTGATTCGCGAGCACCACATGAAGCGCGCTCGGCGTGCCGACATGCTCGGTGCACCGAAAGCCCAGCTTCGGCAGGTCGATGCCTTCGAGCAGGGATTCGCCCTGCCCCAGCGCGACGGGCGAGAAGGCGAGGTGCATCTCGTCGACGAGGCCGGCGAGCAGGTACTGGCGGATGGTCGCCACCCCGCCGCCCAGCCGCACATCCTTTCCTTGCGCCGCTTCGCGGGCACGCTCCAGCGCGACATGGATGCCCTCGGTCACGAAATGAAAGACCGTGCCGCCTTCCATCTCGATCGGCGCGCGCGGGTGATGCGTGAGCACGAACACCGGCACGTGGTACGGCGGGTTGGTGCCCCACCAGCCTTTCCACGCGTCGTCGGGCCACGGCCCGCGCAGCGGGCCGAACATGTTGCGCCCGAGGATCCAGGCGCCGACGTTGGCAAAGCCGCGCGCCGCGAAGTCGTCGTCGACCCCGGTCGACCCGCCGTCCTGGCCGAACATGCGCTGGAAGGTGCGGGTGGGAAACACCCACTCGTGCAGCGCCTTGCCGCCCACGCCGAGCGGATGCTCGAGGCTTTGCGCAGGCCCCGCGCCGAAGCCGTCGATGGACATGCTGAATGAATTGACCCTGAGTCTGGACATGAGGCGCTTCTCCGGATGGTGCGTGAACATACGACGAACGAGCATCGGCGGAATCGACATCGGACGGCAACTTTTCCTTTCTTGACGCGCGGCGCCGCTGTGCGCGTGCAAGGGAAAGTGGCAGGATGTTGGCAGCTGGAACCACGCGCCCGCGCCTTATGAAGACAATTCTTCTCGCCGTCCTCTCCGCCGGTCTGTGCGCCGCGTGCGCCAACCCTCCCGACTCGATGCAAGCCGCGTCGCCCCCTCCGTCGGCCGCGACGTGTCCGCGCGACGTGCCGCCCGACGCGCACTGCTTCACCGGCCGCGACAGCGCGGGCGCGTCGTATTGGATCGCGATGCCGGCGCAGTGGAACGGCACGCTGGTGCTGCATGCCCACGGCGGGCCGGAGCTCGGGCCGCCGCGGGCCGAACGCAGCGCCGCCGACCTCACGCGCTGGGCGATCATGGTGAAGGCGGGCTACGCATGGGCGGGCTCGACCTACCGCCAGGGCGGCGTCGCGGTGCGCGCCGCCGCCGAGGACACGGAGCGGCTGCGCCAGATCTTCGTCAGCCACGTCGCGCGGCCACGCCACACCATCCTGCACGGCCAGAGCTGGGGCGCGAGCGTGGCGGCCCAGGAGGCGGAGATGTTCGCCACCTCAGTGGGCGGCCGCTCGCCCTACGACGGTGTGCTGCTGACCAGCGGCGTGCTCGGCGGCGGCACACGCTCCTACGACTTCCGCCTCGACCTGCGGGTCATCTACCAGGCGGTGTGCGGCAACCATCCTCGGCCCGACGAAGCCGCCTACCCGCTGTGGCAAGGCCTGCCGCCGGGCTCGCCGCTCACGCGTGCCGAGCTGGCGCAGCGGGTCGACGAATGCACCGGCGTGCGCCATCCGCCGCAGGCACGCACCGACGCGCAGCGCCGCAACCTGGCCACCATCCTCGACACCGTGCGCATCCCCGAACGCTCGCTGATCGGCCACCTCAACTGGGCGACCTGGCACTTCCAGGACATCGTGTTCAAGCGGCTGGACGGCGGCAATCCGTTCGGCAACATCGGCGCGCACTACCACGGCTCGAGCGACGACGCGAATCTCAACGCGCGGGTCGCGCGCTACGCAGCCGACCCGCGCGCCGTCGCGCGCTTCGCAGCGGACACGGATCCGGGCGGTCGCATCGCGGTGCCGGTGTTGACGGCGCACGCCGTGAACGACCCGACCGCCTTCGTCGAGCTGGAAAGCCAGTTTCGCGAGACGATGTCGAACGCGGGCCACTCAGGCAACCTGGTGCAGGTGTTCACGGACGAGTCCGAGCACAGCTACTTCAACGACACGGAATACCCGGCGCTGATGGACGCCCTGCTGGCCTGGGTCGAGCGCGGCGACAAACCAACGCCCGCAGGCATCGCCGCGCACTGCCTGACGCTGGAATCGCGTTTCGGCACGCGCTGCCGCTTCCTGCCGGGCTACCACCCGGCCCCGCTGGACTTGCGGGTCACGCCGCGCCAGCGCTGAAGCTCGTCTGCCTCACGCGGCGTGGCGGCGCCGGCTCTTCCATGCGCCGAAGATCGCCAGCAGCCCCGGCAGGAGGATCATCGTCCAGATGATCTTGTCCAGGTTCTGCTTCACCCACGGGATGTTGCCGAACAGGTAGCCCGCGAGCGTGACGCCGCCCACCCACAAGGTGCCGCCGCTCACGTCGTAGAGGCTGAACTTGCGCCGCGTCATCTGCGCCACGCCGGCCACGAAGGGCGCGAAGGTGCGCAGGAACGGCATGAAGCGCGCCGCGACGATGGTGATGCCGCCGTATTTCTCGTAGAACTCGTGCGCCTGCAGGAACGCCTTCTTGTTGAACCAGCGGGAGTTCTCCCACTGGAACACCTTGGGCCCGAAATAGCGGCCGATGGTGTAGTTGCTCTGGTTGCCCAGCACCGCCGCGCCGGTGAGCAGCGCGATCGACAGCGGCAGGCTCATGCTGCCTTGCGCGCACATGGTGCCCACCACGAAGAGCAGCGAGTCGCCCGGCAGGAAGGGCATGACCACGACGCCGGTCTCGACGAAGATGATCGCGAACAAGAGCGCGTAGACCCAGAGCCCGTAGGCTTGCACGAAGTTCGCGAGATGCACGTCGACGTGCAGGATGAAGTCGATCAGCGGGCCGAGGAAGTCCATGGGCCGCGATTATCGACGGGGCCCGCTCCTACAATCGCCGCGATGAATGCCGTGCTGCAGGCGCCCGCGCGCCGCCCGATCCGCGAACTGCCCGACGAGCTCGTCAGCCAGATCGCCGCGGGCGAGGTGGTCGAGCGGCCGGCCTCGGTGGTGCGCGAGCTGGTCGACAACGCGCTGGACGC
>DATFAY010000050.1:0-18553 GCA_035254085.1 Piscinibacter sp. | reverse complement strand
ACCCATTGGCGCCGTTGTTCCTGGGTAAGGTGGCGGTTCAGGTGCTGCTGAATCATGTGCGGGTGCCCGCCATGCTCCAGAGAGTAGGAGGGAGGGCCACCAAGAACCTCAGCGAGAAACGCTGCAACGTGAGCAGGATGGTCGCTGCCCATGTGAGCGAAGACCGGTGCGAGAAGCGGGTCGGATCTGACGTGCTCGTAGAAGCGGGTGGTCAGGCGGTTCAGCGCTTCAATGCCACCGAGCCATTCGTAGAGGGTGGGGATGTCTTGTTCGGGCATGGCGAAGATAGGGAGGATGGTGTTTGTGCGGTTTAGCGTTTGACATGAGCATCTGCCGGAAGCGGCCAGCTGGAAGACATCCGCTCGATCGAGGGGTTGGGACGCACACGCTGGCGGACAGCGACGGCTCACACTGGGCGTGAGAGCTGGATGGTGCCCCAAACCACCAACGCGAGCTGACAAAGGTTGACCAACAGTGCCGTGCCGTGCACTTTGCGGAAACGTTGGATGGCGCCTTCGGCGTTGTCCTCGATCTGCGTGCCGAGCTGCTGCATGACGGGCAGGAGGTATCTCCGAAGAAGCACGGCCACGCCGGCAAGTGAGGCGGCACCAACGGACAGCACCGGACGGCCCCAAAGCGCGAAGCTGATAGCGGCGCCCAGTGAAGCCCAGAAAGCAGCTTTGTAGTAGATGTCGAAGAAGCTGCGGATGAACCGAGCGTCCAGCGGGATGTCGTGCTTGAGGATCAGCAGCGGCAAGCCGCCGAGCAAGAAGTACACAGTGGTGATGAGCAGCACGACAGTGAAGAAGAAAGCTGGGTAGATGGCAAATGGCATGCGCCTCTCCTTGCGAAGATCTCAGTGCTGCCTATGTGTGCGGCCAGCGTTTGACATGAGCGGCGGCTTGCAGCTGGCCGCAGCATGTGCGGTCGCCAGAAGCCGGCAGCTGCAAGGCCTCCGCTCGATGGAAAGGTTGGAGCGCATTCTTGCAGTTACCACCTGCAGTGGTCCATGGTTGCGGAAGGACGGTTTGCCAACGAACGGAGGTTTCGCGAAGGAGCGGAATAGCGTCGCGGAGAGGAACGACATCCCGGTCCATACTACTCGTCAGGGCGCATGCACATCCTACGGATCTTGGACTCGCCGCCCAGCACGATCACGATGAGCTGCCGCAGTCGGGGTGAGGACATGGCCCGGCCGCTCGTCAGGCCGCCGCCGAAACCCAGGGCGTGGGCGCCCAGGAGCATGTTCTGGATCGCCGCCCCCATCGACACCATGAAGATCGGACCACCACCTCGTGTCCAAGTGGAATGCCAGCCCGCTTGAAGTCGACGACATGCTCGGTCGTGAGGAATCCGCCCCAACCATCGACATGAAACGTAGTCCCCACTCCAGTCAGCATGCCTGAAGGGTCTCGCTCGAAGATCGGCAGCACGGCTCTGCAAAGCCCGAACGGATCATCGGCGGCGACCCGCTTTCGCGGCGCGCCGGTCTGGCGCAAGATTGGCCCGGCAGAGCGCGATGCCCACCGAGGAGGCCCGACATGCAAACATTCTTGCGTTTCATCAACATCGTCTTCGGCCCCGTCCTGACGCTGCTGTTCGCCGCCCAGCTGTCAGAACTCAAGATCGCCGGGAAAGATGCGGGGGACGCCATCGGCGGCGCTGCGGCAGCCCTGGTGATGCTGGCGGTCGAGCTCGGACTCACGCGGGGCCCGAGGCACAGTGCCTGGTTGCGACGCTGGCTCGATCCGCGTGCATCCTTCGAGGGCATCTGGGTGCAGGACGTGATCAACGCAGTGGGCAATCGAGCCGGCGTGTTCAGAATGGATTACGACCAGGACACCGACACGTTTTCGGTGCACGGCCACGCCTACACGGCCGAGGGAGAACCATGGGCCAAGTGGGACTCGACGCACATGTTCATGGACCCGGCCCAGCTGGAGGCAACGTACTTGTGGAAGGGCGAGGTGCTACGCCAGCCCACGCGCGACGCCGACAAGACGGGCACAACGGAGCTGAGGCTTCGAAAGCCGCCAGTGTTCTCGCTGCCATTGACGGGCGATGGCAGCGTCTGGCACGTCGGCGAGGAAACCCGCCTCAAATTCCGCATGCGGCGCGTGACCAGGGGCATGCTCAAGGAACTCGGGCTGATGTTTTCCGTCCGCGAACTGCTGCTGGACGCGCACGATGAAGAATTGCAGCTCGTGGCCGCCTTCCTGAAAAGGCAGCGGGCGAACTCCGCGACTGCCGTTCCCGAACCGCAGCGTCACGCGGCATAGGACCGCGCCACGCCGGCATCGGTCGGCAGACAAGGACGTCGATCGAGCCAATCTGCGGGTTTGCGATTCGGTAGTTCAGGGCCACGCTGGACATCCTCGCGATACCGGTCGCCGTGCGCCTCGATGACAGCTCATTGAGATTCATGCCCAGTTCGTCGTGGTGAACTGGCCGGCTCAAGGCGGCCAGGAGCCGTCATGCGGAAGTCTTGCAGAGGCGATCGGTTCGCTGCCGTGCGGAGTGGCGGAAGATGCAGGACCGATGTGGCTCTCAACGTTCATCAGCAACAACCTCGACGCGATCCTGGCGCATTGGGTGGCATTCGCCCGTGAACAGGCGCCCAAGGCAGCAAACTTGGACGTGGTCGCCCTGCTCGACCATGGACGTCTGATACTTGAATAGATTGCCGCCGACATGCGACGACCGCAGGATGATGCTGAACGGCAGGCAAAGTCGGAGGGCAACAGTGCCAGCGCTTCTCAGTCGAAAGACGTCCCGTCTCGCAGCCATGCACGCCAGAGGGAGAGGCAGGGGTTTGAGGTCGAACAACTCGTCGCCGAGTACCGAGCGCTGCGTGCGACCGTGCTTCGCTTATGGGTCGCTGACTCGAACGAAGCGCAGGTCCAGGATCTGGAAGACATCACTCGCTTCAACGAAGCCGTCGACCAAGCCATTGCCGAGTCGTTGAAGGCCTTCGTGGCCGAGGTCAACCGGTCACGCGATCTGTTTCTTGGCATTTTGGGGCACGACCTGCGCGGGCCACTCAGTACGATCTCCACGTGCGTCGCTGTCGAAATGCGTGCCCGTCCAAGCGGTTCACCGCAATCAGCCATCATTTTGCGTAGCGTCGCGCAGATGAAGGCACTGCTGGACGACTGTCGCGAGTCGAAGGTGAACCCCGTGTCGAACGTAGCCAAAACCTAGCCAAAACGCAGCCAAATCACGCTTCGACATCGCCAACGAAGCGGCCAGGAAGGACCCGGCAGTCATGGATCGTGTCGGCGGCTTCTAAACCTGCGCAGAAGGCCGCAAAGACGGTCCGGAGGATGGCGATGCCGGCGCATGGGAGCGATTCGCCGCTCTTCGAGCGGGTCGACTGACTCATATCAAGTTTCGGTGCACCCTGCCCACTAGAGTTCACGCGAACTCCTGCCGGGGACATGCCGGCTGCCGGGGTACGTCGATGCGTCCGAGCTGCCTGCGCTTTGCGCTCGGCCTGCTGCTTGTGCTGGCGGCGGGCTGCGCGACACTGCCCGAGCGTTCGCGGCACACCATCGAGTACGCCCGGCAAGACGTCGCAGAAACCCCGCTGGCGCGCATCGCAGCCGATGCCACGCCGGCAGATCAGCCCACGCTCTCGGGGTTCAGGCTGCTTCCGGGTGGCGAGTCGGCCTTCAACGCGCGCATCGCGCTGGCCCGCCGCGCCACACGATCACTCGACGTGCAGTACTACCTGGTGGCCGACGATGAGACGGGCCGCGGCTTCCTGCGGGAGCTTCGCGACGCCGCGCAGCGAGGCGTGCGCGTGCGCTTGCTGGTCGACGACCTGCATGCCGGTCGCGCAGATCGCCTGTTGAAGGGCTTGGCTGCATACCCCAACGTGCAAGTGCGCCTCTTCAATCCGCTGCCTGTGCGCGGCGAGTCGACAGTCATGCGGCTGCTGTTCTCGCTGCACGAGTTCAAGCGGGTCAACCACCGCATGCACAACAAGCTCTTCGTTGCCGACAACACCTTCGCCATCGTCGGGGGACGCAACGTGGCCGACGAATACTTCATGAACAGCCCCGAAGGCAACTTCCTGGACATGGATGTGTTGGCCATCGGGCCGGTCGTGCGTGAGCTTTCAGCGGTATTCGACAGCTACTGGAACAGCAGGCGCGCCTATGCCATCGAGGAACTGCTCGCGGGGCTGCCAGCGCAAGGGGCACGCGATCATTTCGACGCCGCGGTCCAGGCTGCATCAGGCAGGCTCGGTGAGCATCAACGCGACATGGCGGGCAATTCCAGCCTCCTTCGCCAGTTGGACCGAGGCACCTTGACGCTCGTTCATGCGCCGGCCCGCGTGCTGGCGGATTCGCCGGACAAGGCGGCGGCCGGCCAAGCCGCGCCAGCAGGGACCGTGGCGCAGCAGACCTTGACGCTGCTGGCGTCTGCACGCGACGAGGTCCGGATCGTGTCGCCGTATTTCATCCCCGGGGCTCGCGGCTTGGAGATCGTCCGAGCGCTCGGCTCCTCGGAACCGAACACTCGCATGACCCTGCTGACCAATTCGTTGGGGTCGACGGACGAGCCGCTGGCGTATGCCGCTTATGCGAGCTACCGGCGGGACTTGCTGAAAGCGGGTGTGCGCATCCACGAGCTGAGCCCGACACTGTCGCGTGACTCGACCGGGCTGTCGTACCTCCAGCCAGCCGTCGGGCGGCTGCATACCAAGATGCTGACCGTCGATCGACGATGGCTCTTCATCGGTTCCATGAACCTCGACCCGCGATCGGCGAACGTGAACACCGAGACAGGAATCGTCATCGACAGCCCCGAGCTTGCGCGGCAGGTGAACCGCGTGTTGGCTCACGGCATCGCGTCCGGCGCCTACCGGCTGCGTCTGGGCAGCGACGCTGATCGCATCGAGTGGGTCGAGACGGACTGGCAGGGAAACGAGAGGACGCATGCCACGGAGCCACATGACCGCGCATGGCGGCGTCTGCGGATATGGCTGCTTCGCCCCTTCGTTTCCGAAGACTTGCTCTAGGGCCTGTCGACAGGCCCTGGCGTTTCATCGGACGATGCGGATGAGGAGCCTCTCTTCGTCCCTGTAGGTGAACAGGCCCAGCGCAGGCTCGCGCACGTCACCCTTGTCGTCGAACGAGATGACGCCGGTCACGCCGCGGTAGTCTCTCGTCGCGGCAAGCGCGGGCAGATACTTTGCCGGCTCCGTTGACCCTGCCCGAACCATCGCGTCCACCATGACCATCACGGCATCGTAGGCGTAGGGCGCGAAGAATTCCGGCTCCACTTCGAAGCGCTTGGCATAGTCGAGCGCGAACCGAGCCACGGGAGGTGTCCCGACGCCTGGCACGCCCGCCGGCGTTGCGCACACGACCTGGTCATCGCTCGCCGCACCGCCGGACCAGTAGGACACCAGGTCCGGAGTGCAGGCGCCGTCACCGGCAAGGAATGTGGCGCCGATGCCGAGATCTTTCATCTGCTTGATCATCAATCCGGCTTCGCGATCGAAACCGCCGAAGAAGATCGCATCGGGATTGCGATCCTTCACGACGGAGAGCAGGGCGCTGAAGTCGGTCATCCGGCCGTTGGTGTGCAACGACTCGACGACATGCCCTCCCGCCGCCACGACGATCTTCGAGAATTCCTCGGCCAGGCCTCGCCCATAGCGACTCCGGTCATCGATCACCAACACTCGCTGCGCCTTCATTTCGGCGACGGCGTGGTTCGCAAGCGCGCGTGCAACGTGCGTATCGTCTGCGATGAGGCGGAAGGTGGTGGAAAGGCCGAGGCGGGTGTACGCGGGGCTCGTCGCCGACGGTGAAATCTGCGGGATCCCGGCGTTGGCATACACCGGGGCTGCCGCGATCGTCGGGCCCGAGGTCAAGTGGCCCACGACCCCGCTCACCTTGGCAGCGACGAGCCGCGCGGCGGCCATGCGGGCCGTCGCCTCGTCGCCGGCATCGTCTGCGGCGACCAATGCGAAGGCGACTCTGCGGCCGCCGACCGTGATCCCCCGGGCATTGAGATGCTCGATGGCCATGCGTGCGCCGTTCTCGCTCTCGATGCCCACGCCGTCCGGCCAGCCGCTCGTGGGGGCGACGTGCCCGATCCGAACGGCGAGGTCCGCTGCCGCCAAGGCGCCGGGGGCCGCCATGCCGACCGCCAGCGCAATCGCAGCGCAAGACATTCGCATGGGACGCCTCGTCGATGTCGAAATGAAATCGACTGAAGCTTAGGCGCCGGCGTGTTCGCCTTGTTGACGCGCCACAACTTTTCCGCCTTCATCGAAGTGGCCGGCGCCCGTTCACAAAGACTTCAAGTACTGCGCCAGGTCGGCGATTTCCTGCGCCGTGAGACCGAGTCCTCGCTTGGTGTCGTAGCTCGCGGCCACGTCTTCCAGCGTCGCTGCCGAGCCGTCATGGAAGTACGGCGCGTGCTGCCACAGGCCCTTGAGCGGGGTGGTGCGGTACATCTTGGTGGCCGAGCGCGATGCATAGCTCGGCGTCTCGGGCTCGACCACCGAATCGCCCGGCGGATGCAGCCTCGTGCCGGCGTCGGTGAAAAGCGTGCCGCTGTGGCAGCCGGCGCACTGGCCCTTGCCTTCGAACACCAGCTTGCCGCGTGCAGCCGCCTGCGCATCGAAGCTGCCCGCGGGCGCCGATGGAGCCGCGAGCGAGAGTTGATAGGCCTGCAGGGCAGGCAGCTTGTCGCTGACCAGATCGACCGTGCCGTTGGTGATGTTCAGCGGCAGGCGCGGGTCGGAGAACGTACCCAGGCCGCCCATCTGCGTCACCGCGACATAGCGGTTCCAGTACGCGATCTCGTCGCCGTCGCCGGTGAACGTCACCTTGCCCACGCCCGCCAGCCCGTAGGCCGGTGCGATCACGACCGGCTTGTTCAGCCCGTCGACGTTGTGGCGGGGGTCGTACATGCCGCGGCCCCAGCCGTTGTAGACGGCCTTCTCCGCCGCGCTCAACGCCGGCGACAGCGCGACGATGGCGCCCACGTTCAGGTCGCGGTTTGGCCAGCCGTCGAGCCGCTTGCCGATGCCGGGCGCGAACGAATCGTCGACCGTCGAATGGCACAGCGCACACGTGACGCCCACGCTCGTGAGCTTGTCGACGCCGTTCGCGGTGTCGACACGGCCCTTGAGTCCGACCACCGCGTCGAGCTTGAGCAGGGCGATCGTCGTGGCCGGACTCGTGAGATCGATCGTTCCCGCCAGGAGGGCGTCCTTGACCGATGGCGGCAGCGCATCGACGTCGACCTTCAGGCCCACGGAGAGCGCGGTCGCCGGGTCGACGGCGGCGGCGATGACCTCGTGCATGCGCAAGGCATCGGTCCACTTGGCTTCGTCGCCGAAGGTCTCGTAGCGGAAGATGTGCTTGCCCTGGGCGATCGGGCTGTTGCCGGCGGTCGCCTGCGCGGCCGGCGCGACCGCGACGCTGCCGCCGCCGCCGCACCCGCTCGTCGCGAGGCCCAGCAAGGCTGCCATGGCCCATGGGATCCGGTTCATCGTCCTGGTCGCGTCCATCGCCTTCATCGTGTGCTCCTGGTTGCCTCGTGTGGGGATGGATGACACGAGGCGCCGCCGCGTTCCGGCCCTCTTGCGCTCGACGCGATGCCGCGCGGCCGCTAAGCTCGCGGCCATGGTTCGCTACGTCGCCTTTCTTCGCGGGGTCAGCCCGCTCAACGCCAAGATGCCGGAGCTGAAGCGCAGCTTCGAGGCCGCCGGCTTTTCCGAGGTTCGCACGCTGCTGTCGAGCGGCAACGTGGCGTTCAGCGTGCGTCGATCGGCGCCCGAGGCGCTGGAGCGGCGCGCCGAGGCGTCGATGCAAGGCACGCTCGGGCGAAGCTTCGGCACCATCGTTCGGCCTGCGCAGTTTCTCCAGGAACTGGTCGAGGCCGATCCCTTCGCGGCGTTCGATCTGCCGCCGACCGCCAAGCGGGTCGTCACCTTCTTGCGCCGGCCGCCTGAAGTCGAGCCGCCGCTGCCGCCCGAGCGCGACGGGGCGCGCATCCTGAAGGTGGACGCAGCGCACGTCCTCTCGGCCTACGTGCCCAACGACAAGGGCCCCGTTTTCATGGCGCTGCTCGAGCGCACGTTCGGCAAGGACATCACGACGCGGACGCTGGACACGGTGCGCAAGTGCGCCTGGGCCTAGGTTCGACCCGCAACCGGTCTGGCGGCCGCGATTTCAGCGCCTGGTGCATGACGAGTTCGCGCCCTTCCTCGGCGTCCGAGTCCGGCACGACGGCGCCGATCGAGCAAAACCGCACAAGGCTCACCGGTCTTCAGCCGGCGCTTCGTTTAGCGCTCAAGCGGCAACGCGCCGGTGCCGATAGATGGCGTTCCATCCCTGAAGGTCAATGGCATGCTATCGAATCTTCGAGTCGGCACCCGCATGGGGCTGGGCTTTGGTGTGATCCTGTTGGCCGCGGCGTTGATGGCCGCGGTCGCGCTGGTCGAGTTCGCCCGGTTCCGCGGGGAGTTCGACCAGGTGGCTCTGCGCACGGTGCCCTCGCTCGAATCGTTCTCGGCCATGGACCACGACCTGCAGGAGATCCGCCAGGCGCAACTGCAGATCCTCGTCGAGTTCGACATGGATGCGCGCAAGACCCAGCTGGCGCGCGCCACCGCCGCGTTTGCGTCGCTGACCAAGCACCAGGCCGCCCACAAGGCCTTGCTCGCCGATGCCAGTTCGGTGACGCTTTGGAAGGCGATCGACGAGAAGCTGTCGGCCTCGAAGGCGGCTTACGCCAAGCTCGAACCGCTGGCACTGGAAATGTCCAAGGCCCAGGACCTGCGCGCGGTGGTCACCGGCGAGGCCGCTGCTGCCGGCGCGGCGCTGAGCCAGGCGGTGCAGGCGGCCTCGGCGCACAACATCCAGCTCTCGCGCGGCGCCGTCGAGCAGGCGCACGACTCGTACAACGCGGCGCTGGCGGTGGTGATGCTCGTGACCGCGGCGATGATCCTGGGCGGCGCGCTGATCGCGTTCGCCATCACGCGCGCGACGCTGCGGCCCCTGCGTGAAGTGATCGATGCGGCATCGCGCGTCGCCAGCGGCGACCTGTCGGCCGACATCCGCGCCGACGGCGCCGACGAACTGGCGGCGCTGATGCGCTCTTTCGCCACCATGCAGGACGGGCTGCGCCGCATCGTGCGCGAGATCCGGCAGTCGAGCGAGCGCGTGAGCGATGCCGCGGGCGAGATCGCCACCGGCAACCAGGACCTGTCGGGCCGCACGGAGGCGCAGGCGGCCAGCCTGCAGCACACCAGTGCGTCGATGGGGCAGCTGACCGCCACCGTCCAGCAAAGCGCGGGCACCGCGCGCCAGGCCAACGACATGGCGATCGGCGCGGCTGCCGTGGCCGGCCGGGGGGCCGAAGTCGTGGGTCAGGTGGTATCCACCATGGGCCAGATCAGCGCCTCGTCGCACAAGATCGGCGAGATCATCAGCGTCATCGACGGCATCGCCTTCCAGACCAACATCCTGGCCTTGAACGCAGCGGTGGAGGCCGCGCGTGCCGGCGAGCAGGGGCGCGGCTTCGCGGTGGTGGCGGCCGAGGTGCGCTCGCTCGCGCAACGCAGTGCGCAGGCGGCCAAGGAGATCACGCAGCTGATCCAGGAGAGCGGTGAGCGCGTGCAAAGCGGCTCGCGGCTGGTGGACGATGCCGGGCGCACGATCGAGGAGGTGCGCCGCCAGATCCAGCACGTGACCACCATGGTGGGGCAGATCCACACCGCCACCGCGGAGCAGTCGGGCGGCATCGTCGACGTCAACAAGGCCATCGGCCATCTCGACGAATCGACGCAGCGCAACGCCGCGCTGGTGGAGCAGGCCGCCGCCTCGGCCGACAGCCTCAAGGAACAGGCGCGGCACCTGACCCAGCTGACGCAGTCGTTCCGCTTGCCGGCCGAAGCCTGAGGTCGTCAGCTGCCGAAGCGGTTCTCGGACTGCCGGCGGAACTCGCTCGGTGTCATGCCCTTGATCTCGAGGAAGCGGCGATTGAAGTTGGCGACGTTGTTGAAGCCGACCTCGTAGCAGATGTGGGTGATGTAGCGGTCGGACTCCATCAGCAGCTGGCAGGCGCGGTTGATGCGCACGCGGTTGACGAAGTCGACGAAGGTGTTGCCGGTGGCGCGCCGGAAGAAGCGCGAGAAGCGGCTCTCGCTCATGCCGAGCTGCGCGGCGAAGTCGGCGAGCGTCATCGAGTGCGCGACGTTCTCGGTCACCTGGCTCACGATGGCGTTGATCTGGTCCAGCGTGGCGTCATCTTCCGTGCTCTGGATCTGCACGCTCGACAGCAGCCGGTAGTCGCCGCAGCGGGCGAGGTCGGTGAGAAACGCCATGAATGCGCCCAGCCGCCCGATCCCGCGCGACGAGCGCACCCGCTCGAAGTGCTGCGCCGCCTGCTCCGACAAGCCGAAGAACTCGATGCCGTGGCGCGCGCGCTCCAGTACCGGCATCACCTCGGCCAGCTCGGGGATGCACTCTGCCGCGTGAACGAGCGGCGCGTGCGCGAACTGGATGACCCGGTCGCGCAGCGGCACGCCGCCCTGCGGCAGGTCCAGCGAGATCCAGTTGTGCGGCAGCCGCGGGCCGGTCAGCACGAGGTGGCCGGGCTGGAACTGGCCGATCCAGTCGCCGACGAAGGCCTTGCCCGACGTGGCCACGATCATGTGCAGCTCGTACTCGTCGTGGTAGTGCCAGCGCGCCAGCGGCGTGGGAAAGCCGTGGTCCAGGCAGCGGATGAATCCCGCCTCCTGCGGCGACTCGTAGCCCAGCGAGGGGTTGCGAGCGTAGTCGTGCTCGAGCTCCGGCTGGCGCTGTCGAGGCAGCGCTCGGGCAGGCGAATTCGGGCGGGCGGACATGGCGGGCCGGTGCGGAAGTTTCAGCTCATGACGTTACCGCCGTCGACGTTCAATGTCTGTGCGGTGATGTACGAAGCCTCGTCGCTGGCCAGGAAAACCGCGGCGCCGGCGATGTCCTGCGGCCGGCCCATGCGCCCGAGCGGCACGGCCCGCCCGACGGCCGCCTTTTTCTCGCCCGGCTGCAGCCCTTCGTAGCGGGCGAACAGCGCGTCGACCTGGCCCCACATCGGCGTGTCGATCACGCCCGGCGAGATGGCGTTGACGCGGATGCCGTGGGGCGCCATCGCCAGCGCCGCGGACTGCGTGTAGCTGATCACCGCCGCCTTGGTGGCGCAGTAGTGCGCCACCAGCGCTTCGCCGCGGCGGCCTGCCTGCGAGGCGAGGTTGATCACCGCGCCGCGCGCACGCGCTGCCTCGTCGCGCTCCACCATCTGCGCCAGCACCTTCTGCATGACGAAGAACATGCCCTTGACGTTGACGGCGAACAGACGCTCGTACATCGCCTCGCCGCTGTCGAGCAGCGGCGCGAGGTCGAACACGGCGGCGTTGTTGAACAGGATGTCGACCGCGCCGAAGCGCTCGCGCGCGGCGGCCAGCATGGCGTCGATCTGCGCGAGATGCGTCACGTCCGCGCTGACGTAGTGCATGCGGCCAGGGTATTCGGCCAGCAGCGAGCGCACTGCCTCCGGTGCGGCGGGAGACAGGTCGGCCACGGTGCAGCGTGCCCCCTCGTCGAGGTAGGCACGCGCCACCGCGAGCCCGATGCCGCCGCCCGCGCCCGTGAGCAGGGCGTGGCGGCCTTCGAGGCGTTGATTCATCGTCATGGCTCCGAGAGGAATTGATGCACCCGCGCGGTCGCGGTGCGCAAGGAAGACAGCAGTCGCTCGTCGCTGCCCAGCGGCCCCCACAGCGTGCGGTCGCGGCCGAACGCGGCAACCGGATCGGCCGCGTCGCAGATCGCGTGGGCGGCCGCGGGGTCCATCGCCTGGTCGTGGTAGGGCGCGGCCAGCTCGCCGCGGTGCCAGCGTTGCAGGAAGGCGAGGAAGAGCGCCGGCAGCATGGCGACCGCGTCGACGGATGCGCCCTGCGCCAGCCGCTCGCGGATGGTCGGCACGATGAAGCCGGGGATCTTCGAGAAGCCGTCCATCGCCACGCGCTGGTTGGTGTCGCGGATGGCGGCGTTGCCGAAGCGCTCGAGCACCACGTCGCGGTAGCGCGCGAGGTCGATCGGGCTGGGCACCAGGCAGGGGATCGCGTCCTCGCTCACGTAGGCGTGGGCGAAGCCGCGGATGCGCGCGTCGGCCATGCCCTCGTGGATGAACTCGTGGCCGCGCAGCGTGCCGGCCCAGGCGACGCAGCTGTGGCTGGCGTTGAGGATGCGGATCTTCGCCTCCTCGTAGGGGGCCACGGAGTCGACCATCTCCACGCCCACCGCCTCCCAGGCGGGACGGCCGTTGCAGAAGCGATCCTCGATCACCCATTGCGTGAAGCTCTCGCTCATGAGCGCTGCCCCATCGTCCACGCCCGTCGCCTGCCGCACGCGATCACGCACGTCCGGGGTGGGACGCGGGGTGATGCGGTCGACCATCGCGTTGGGGCAGCTGGTGTGGGCCAGCACCCAGTCGTGCAGTGCCGGGTCGCCGACGAGTTCGATGAACTGCAGCAGCCCGGCCCGAAAGCGATCTCCGTTGTGCCGCAGGTTGTCGCAGTTGAGCAGGGTGAGCGGCCCGCCGCCGCGTCGGCGCCGCTCGCGCATCAGCGCCGTCAGCGCGCCGTAGATGGTGCTGCCGGCGCGGCCCTCGCGCGCCGCGAGCAGGTCGGCGGCCAGGTCGGGGAACGACAGGTCCAGCCGGTCGTGGGCGTCGAGGTAGTAGCCGGCTTCGGTGACGGTGAACGACACGATGCGCGTGGTCGCCTCGGCACCGAGTCGCAACAGCGGCGCCAGCCCCGGCTCGTAGGGCACGACGGTCCTGATGGCGGCGATGCGCTCGTAGCGGCGCTCGCCCGCGGGCGACACCGTCTCCAGCGTGTAGCGGCCTTGCTGCGCCGCCAGCGCGGCGAGCGTGTCCGCCATGTCGGGCCGCGTGTTGCCGCCGGCCAGCATCCAGCGGGTGTCGCCCTGGTCGATCAGCCGCTGCAGGTAGACCGCCTGGTGCGCGCGGTGGAAGGAGCCGAGCCCCAGGTGCAGCATCACGCTGGGGCGATCGAGGGTCATGGGCATCGTGTCGTCTCGACCCTTCAGTGCGCGGTGGCCGCGGCCCCGGCCACGCGCCCCTGCGCGTCGAACAGGTGCGCCGCCGCCGCATCGATCTCGATGCCCACGTGGTCGCCCGGGCGCAGTTCGGTGCGCTGGGTCTGCCGCGCGACCAGCGGCGAGGTGGCGCCGGCGTTCACGTAGATCAGCGTCTCGGCGCCGAGCGCCTCCACGAGTTCCACCGTGCCCTGAACCTGGCCCCCGCCTGCGGGCCGCAACGCGACGTTCTCCGGCCGCAGTCCGACGAAGCCGCCGCTGGGCACGCCGCGCAGCGCCGCCTGCAACTGCGGCAGCTCCGAGGCGGCCACGATGTTCATCTGCGGCGTGCCGATGAATTGCGCGACGAACTGGTTGGCCGGGCGGTCGTACAGCTCCAGCGGCGTGCCGACCTGCTCGATGCGGCCCTCGCGCAGCACCACCACGCGGTCGGCGAGCGTCATGGCCTCGACCTGGTCGTGCGTGACGTAGATCGTCGTCGCGCCGAGCTCGCGGTGCAGCTTGGCGATCTCCACGCGCGTCTGGCCGCGCAGGGCGGCGTCGAGGTTGGACAGCGGCTCGTCGAACAGGAACACCTTGGGCGCGCGCACGATCGCGCGGCCGATCGCCACGCGCTGGCGCTGGCCGCCGGACAGCTCGCGCGGCGTGCGCTCGAGGTAGGCGCCGAGGTTGAGGATGCGTGCGGCCCGCTCGACCTTGTCGCGGATCACGGCCGGGTCTTCCTTCGCCAGCTTGAGCGCGAAGCTCATGTTCTCGTACACGCTCATGTGCGGGTACAGGGCGTAGCTCTGGAACACCATCGCCAGGTCGCGCCTGGACGAGGGCAGGTGCGTGATGTCGCGCCCGTCCAGCTCGAGCGATCCGGCGTCGATGTGCTCGAGGCCGGCGATCAGTCGCAGCAGCGTCGACTTGCCGCAGCCCGAGGGCCCGACGAAGACCACGAATTCGCCGCGCCCGATCGCGAGGTCGATGCCCTGGATGGCGCGGTGCTGGCCGAAGAACTTCTCGACGCCGCGCAGTTGCAGGAAGGCCATGGGAGTTCCTTTGAGAGTCACTTCACTGCACCGAAAGTCAGGCCCTGCACCAGCTGCTTCTGGCTGAACCAGCCGAACACGACGATCGGTGCGATCGCCATCAGCGAGGCGGCCGAGAGCTTGGCCCAGAAGAGTCCTTCGGGGCTGGAATACGAGGCGATCAGCGTGGCCAGCGTGCCGGCCTTGGCCGAGCTCAGGTTGAGCGACCAGAAGGCCTCGTTCCAGCTCAGCACCAGGCACAGCAGGCCGGTGGCGGCAAGCCCGCCCATCGCCAGCGGCAGCAGCACGCGCGTGAACTCCTGCCACAGCGTCGCGCCGTCCATGCGGGCGGCTTCGAGGATCTCGGGCGGGATGTCCTTGAACTGCGAATACAGCATCCACACCATGATCGGCAGGTTCGACAGCGTGAAGACGACGACCAGCGCCAGCCGCGTGTCCAGCAGCCCCGCGGTCTGCGCCAGCACGTACACCGGCACCAGCGCGCCCACCGCGGGCATCATCTTGGTGGAGAGCATCCACATCAGCAGGTCGCGCGTGAAGCGGCCGCGGAAGAACGCCATCGAGTACGCCGCGGGTGCCGCGATGGCCAGTCCCAGCAGCGTCGAGGCGACGCTCGTGACCAGCGAGTTCTGCGCATACAGCAGGTAGTCGCTGCGCTGCTGCACTTCGGCGAAGTTGGCCAGCGTGGGCGTGAAGACGAAGAGCGGCGGCACGTGGATCGCCTGCAACTCGGTCTTGAACGCCGTGAGCACGAGCCAGCCCAGCGGGAAGAAGAGCACGAGCGTCACCAGCCAGGCGGCGGCGGTGCGGGCGGCCAGCGCGGCCGTCGGCCGCAGGCGGGGGAGGGCGTGGGCAGCCATGGCTCAGTCCAGGTTCTTGCCGACCAGGCGAATCAGGAACACCGCCGCGACGTTGGCCAGCAGCACCGCGAACAGCGCGCCGGCCGAGGCCACGCCGGCGTCGAAGTTGAGCAGCGCCTGCTTGAAGATGAGGAACGCGACATTGGTGCTCGCGTCGCCCGGCCCGCCGCCGGTGGTGGTGAAGATCTCGGCGAACACGCTCATCAGGAAGATGAGCTCGATCATGATGACCACCGCGATCGAGCGGCCCAGGTGCGGCAGCACGAGATAGCGCAGTTGCTGCAGGTAGCCCGCGCCGTCCATGCGAGCGGCTTCCAACTCCTCGCGGTTCATCGACTGCAGCGCGGTCATGAAGATGAGCGTCGCGAACGGCAGCCACTGCCAGGCCACCATCACGATCACGCTGGCCAGCGGCCAGTCGGTCAGGAAGTCCACCGGCTGTGCGCCGAAGAATCGCCACAGGTCGGCCAGCACCCCGTAGATGGGGTTCATCATCATGTGCTTCCACAGCAGCGCGTTGACCGTGGGCATCACGAAGAAGGGCGAGATGAGCAGCACCCGCACCAGGCCGCGCCCCGGGAAGGGCTCGTCGATCAGCAGCGCCAGCGCCACGCCGCCGACCACGGTGATGGCGATCACGCTGCCGATTAGCACCAGCGTGTTGACCACCGCCGTGGCAAAGGACGGATCGGTGACGAAGAACTCGTAGTTCGCCAGGCCGATGAAGCCGTGCTGCTCGGGCTGCATCAGGTTGTAGCGGATGAGCGAGAAGTAGATCGTCATCACCAGCGGCACGATCATCCACGCGAGCAGCGTGACGACCGCCGGCGCCAGCAACAGCCGCGGCAGCAGCCGGCTGGCCGCCGAGCGCACCGGCGGCGCACTCGGCAATTCGCCGGCAACCGGCGCGACCAACGCAGCGTCGATCGCGGGTTCCAAGGCCACGGCCATGCTGTTCTCCTGGTGATCCACGCCGCCCGTCGGCTTACTTGTAGTAGCCGGCCTTCTTCATCTCGCGCTCGGCAGCGGTCTGCGAAGCCTTGAGCGCCTGCTCGATGCTCTCCTTGCCGGCAAGTGCCGCGCTCATCTGCTGGCCCACTGCGATGCCGATGGCCTGGAACTCGGGGATGGCGGCGTACTGCACGCCCACGTAGGGACTCTTGGGCAGCGTGCTGTCGTTGGGGTTCGCGCTGTTGATCGCCTTCAGCTCGGCGTCGGCGAACTTCGCCGCCTTCTGGAACTCGGGCGTCGCGTAGGTGCTCTTGCGCGTACCGGTGGGAACGCTGCCCCAGCCGGCTTCCTTGCCGACGAGCTTGACGTAGTCCTTGGAGGTTGCCCAGCGGATGAAGGCCTGCGCCGCATCGCTCTTGTGCGAGCTGGCCGGAATCGCCAGCGCCCAGGCCCACAGCCAGTTGGCGCCCTTGGGCGTGACGGCGATGGGCGCCTGCGCGAAGGCAACCTTGTCGGCCACCTTGCTCTGCTTGGGATCGCTGATGAACGAGGCGGCGATGGTGGCGTCGATCCACATGCCGCACTTGCCTTCGTTGAAGAGCGCCAGGTTCTCGTTGAAGCTGTTGGCCGAGGCGCCCGGCGGTCCGTACTTCTTCATCGTGTCGACGTAGAAGCCGACCGCGTCCTTCCAGGGCTTGGTGTCGATCTGCGGCTGCCAGCTGGTGTCGAACCACTGGCCGCCGAAGGTGTTGACCATCGTCGACAGGAACGCCATGTTGTCGCCCCACCCCGGCTTGCCGCGCAGGCAGATGCCGTACACGCCCTGCGCCGGGTTGTTCACCTTGGCCGCGATGTCGCGCACCTGCTGCCAGGTGGGCTGCTCGGGCATGGTCATGCCGGCCGCCTTGACCAGGTCGGCCCGGTACATCGTCATCGAGCTTTCGCCGTAGAAGGGCGCGGCGTAGAGCTTGCCGCCCACCGACAGGCCGTTGCGGATGGCGGGCAGCAGGTCGTCGACGTCGTAGGCGGCGTCCGGCTTGATCTCCTGCAGCCAGCCCTTCTTGCCCCAGATCGGCGTCTCGTACATGCCGATGGTCATGATGTCGAACTGCCCGCCCTTGGTGGCGATGTCGGTCGTCACGCGCTGGCGCAGCACGCCTTCTTCCAGCGTGACCCACTTGAGCTTGATGTCGGGGTGCGCCTGCTCGAAGAACTTGCCGAGCTTCTGCATCTCGATCATGTGGCCGTTGTTGACGGTGGCAATGACGAGTTCCGTCTCGGCGTGAGCGGCACCCGCGAACGCCAATGCGGCCAGCGCGAGGGATGTCTTCAGGTTCATGTGCTTGTCTCCTGGTCCTGTCGTTCTGCGAAGGGATCGGCGCGATGCGGCTCGCGCGGCGACGTGAGAACGATAGGTGCTGCGGCGGGTCGCGTCCGATATCGCCCGTCGAGCACATCAATACTTTTCTGCACTGAAATGCTGGGGTTTTCCATAGGGCCGCGTAGAAACGTATCGTTTCGACCCGCGAATCGGGCCGGAACTCGCGCTCGGTGCGCGACGTCTCGCGGGCTCAGGCGCCGAGCAGGCTGCCCAGCCACTCGTGCAGGGCGTTGCGAGTGCGGGCGTAGCCTTGGCGGCTGGGCAGCCAGTCGAACAGCGGGGCTTCGCTGCGCGGCGCCATGCCCATGGGCGCGGGCTCGATCCGCATGCCGCCGCCGGCGGCCGCGGCGGCCTCGAAGTTGCGTTCGGCGCGCGGCATGTGCGAGCCATGCGTGACCAGCACGATGTGCGTGATGCCCGCATGCCGCAGCAGCGGCACGGTGCGCGCGGCGTTCTCGCGGGTGTCGCGCGACTCGGCTTCGGTCCAGCGCAGCGGATGGTCGAACTCCTGCGCCGCGATGCGCGCGGCGATCTCGGCCTCGCTGCCGGCTCCGGGCTGAGCCCAGCCGCTGCCGCCGCTGAAGGCCACGGGCAGGCCGGTCTGGCGCCCGAGCCACACGCCGTAGCGCAGGCGCTCCAGCGACGAATCGGTGATGCTGCTGGTGCCGTACTCGGGCGCCAGCGCCTCCACGCCGCCGCCGAGCACCACGATCGCCGTCGCGCCCGAGCGTGCCTCGCCCTTGAGCTGCGTGATGCGCTGGGCCGTGAGCGTGGGGGGCACTTGCAGCACGTGCCGTTCGAAGGCGCGGGCGGTGCCCATGCAGGTGCTCAGCCAGATGCCGCTGGCGCCGAGGAGGACCAGCATCCAGCCGAGGGCGCGCCTGCTGAACGCCACGCGCGTGCCGACCAGCATCAGCAGCAGCAGGGGCACCGGGGGGAGCATCAGTGCGCTGAGCACCGGTTTCCAGGATTCGATGCCCAGGAGGGTGACGAGGGTGTTCACGGGGCGGGATTGTGCCCGGTGGGGGGGCGGGGTTCCGCCCCGGAGCGGGCCCGGGGTTCCGCCCCGGGGGGCGGGTAACTTTCTTCTGTTGGCCCAGAAGAAAGTCACCAAAGAAGAGGGCCTGAATACGATCTGGACAGAGAGGATGTCTGGTAATTGGCTTGGCTAGTGCAGGGCAGTGGCGGCTTGGATCG
>DATFAY010000049.1:0-3116 GCA_035254085.1 Piscinibacter sp. | reverse complement strand
AGCGTGGCGCCGTGGCTCGCGCTGCTGTCGCTGGGCTACCTGATCGCCATCCACAAGCTGGAGTACTTTCTCAACGCGCACATCGTCGGCGAGCGCATCAGCGTGCCCAGCTACGAGCTGCTGGCGGCAATGCTGGTGTTCGAGGCGGCATTCGGCCTGCCCGGACTGGTGGCCGCCCCGATCTACTATGCTTGGGCCACTCGCGAGCTGCGCCGCTGCGGCGCCATCTGACTCGCGGACATCCGAACGAAGGAGCGCCCACCATGGAGACCGGCGACGCTGAGGCGATGGAAGGCGGTTGCGATTGCCGCGCGGTGCGTTTCCGGATGACCTCGCGACCGATGTTCGTGCATTGCTGCCACTGCCGCTGGTGCCAGCGCGAGAGTGGCGCGTCGTTCGCGCTCAACGCGCTGATCGAAGCCGATCGCGTCCAACTGCTGCAAGGCGAGGTCGACGTCGTGCACACGCCGTCGAACAGCGGTCGCGGCCAGAAGATCGCCCGTTGCCCGACCTGCCGCATCGCGCTGTGGAGCAACTATTCGGGCGCGGGAGATGCAGTGCGTTTCGTCCGTGTGGGCACGCTGGACGATCCCGACCGTTTTCCCCCGGACATCCACATCTTCACCTCGACCAAGCAGCCGTGGGTGCAGATTCCATCGCACATGGCGGCAGTGCCCGAGTACTACGAGCGCGAACAGCACTGGCCGGCGGCCAGCCTGGAGCGGCGGCGAGTGCTGCTCGAAAGAGGCACGGGCGGCGCCTCCTGAGGCGCATCAGCGCTCGCGCGCAGGAGAGTCCTCGGCAGGCGCGGGCAGGCTGTCTTCCCAATGAGTGAGCCTGACCACCGGCACACGCGAGGCGATCCAGGCGCCGATCGCCACGAACACCGCGAGCGAGGCGTAGGCGATGCGAAACGCGTGTGCGATCTGCTGCGGGGCAAGCCCTTCGACATGAAGCGACTGTCCCTCGGCCTGGCCGGGCTGCAGCTTGAGCAGCGCGAACACCAGGCCGGCGAAGGCCGCGGTGCCCAACGATGCGCCGCATGAACGGGTGAGCGACAACAGCGCGGCGGCAGCGCCCAGCCGGGCACGACCGGCGAGCACCTGGATCGACAGCTGCGCGGCCGGCATCACCGTGCCGAAGCCCAGGCCGATGACTGCGGCGGCTGCCCCGATGATCCAGCTCGCACCCGGCGCCAGCGCCAGCACCGCCAGCGCGATCGCCGCCGCGGCCAGCCCGTAGGGCGGGGTCCGCGAAGGCATGGCGGTGCGGGCGGTGATGCGGCTGTTGATGGTCGAGCCCAGCACCAGGCCGCCGGTCAACGGCAGCATCTGCCAGCCGGCGTCCGATGCACTCGCGCCATGGCCCAGCTGCAGATGGATGGGCAGCAGGAACACCAGCGCGAACATGCTGGCGGCGAAACACACGACCGTCGCGCAGATCCAGCGCACGCCGGGCAGTCGCAGCACGTCCAGCGGCAAGAGCGGCGACGGGTGGCGGCGTTGCTGCCGTGCAAGCGCCACGCCGCCGGCGGCGCACAGCCCGAGCAGCAGCGCGCTGGTGCCAGACAGCCAATGGAAGCGATGCCCGGCGAGGCTCAGCCACAGCAGCGCCGAGCAGGCACTGACCACGAACAGCAGCAGTCCCAGCGGATCGAACGGCTCGGCGCGGCGGCTGGCGCGCGATGGCGCGGGCAGCCGGGCCACGCGCCAGGCCGCGATGGCGCACAAGGGCAGGTTGGCGAGGAACAGCCAGCGCCAGTCGGCGTAGTGCACGACCAGCCCGCCGACCACCGGGCCGCCGACGCTGGAGGCCGTGAAGACGATCGCGAAATAGGCCTGGTAGCGGGGCCGCTCGATCGGCGGCACCAGTTCGCCGATGAGCGCCTGCGACAGCACCATCAGGCCGCCGCCGCCCAGGCCCTGCAGTGCGCGCGCGAGGATCAGCGTGGTCATCGAGCCCGCGACGCCGCATGCCAGCGAGCCGAGCGCAAACATCGCCAGCGCGCCCAGCAGCGCGCCGCGGCGCCCGTGCCGATCGCCTAGGCGGCCGTAGACCGGCGCCATCACGGTGGCGGCCAGCAGGTAGGCCACGGCGATCCACGAACTGTCGCCCAGATGGCCGAGCTCCGAGGCGATGCGCGGCGTCGCGGTCGCCAGCAGGGTCTGGTCCACCGCCGCCAGGAACATCGGCAGCATCACCGCGGTGAAGAGCGCGAACACCTGGCTGCGTTCGGGTGCGCGGCGTTGGGTCGGCGAGGCGGCGCCGGCTGCAGACATGTCGGCGTCCGCGCGGGTGCTGGTTGAAGTGGACCGCGTCACCGTCGATCCGGGGCAAGGCTCATGCCGCGCATGGTCGCGCAGCAGCGGCCGGCCGCGCGCCCGCGAGGTTCAGCCCGGTGCGAATCCCGAACGGTGGCGCAGGAGCGCGATGGCACCGGTGGTTTCGGGCGGCGGCTTGCTGATCGCCAGCGCACGGCCCAGGCGCCCCGCCACCTGCTCGGCTGCGAGCCGGCCGGATCGCGCCGCGCTTTCCATCGACGCCGGCAACGCCGTGCGCGTCCAGTCGCCCGCGAACCACACGCCGTGCAGCGGAGTGAGATTGGGCGGGCGCAGCGACTCCGTTCCGGGCAGCGGGCAGGGAACGGCCATCGGAATGCGGTGCACCACCGCGTGGCGCAGCTTGGCGCGTCGGGCCTCGGGGGCGAACTGGGCGATCTCGACCAGGGTGCGCATGACGATGTGGTCGTCGGCCAGCGTCATGCTCGCGTGCGCGTGGATGGCGTTGCTGGCGATCACCGAGGGCGCATCGCGCGCCACCGGCCGGATATTGGCCAGGTCGTAGAAGTCCATGTTCAAGTCGTGCGGCGTCCACGCGCGCGCCCAGAAGCGTTCCCGGGTCACGCGCCGATCGAGCCACAGCACCGTCCTCACGTAAGGCGACGGCTCGAAGTGCGCTGCCGCCGGCGGCAGCACGGGAGCCCGGCGACTCCGCCGCCGGCAACGAGCACGTCCGCGTCGGGTGCGATGGCCCTGTCCTGCAAGCGATGTTCCCGCCAGGCATGCAGGCTGCTCGCGAACGAAGATCACGCAGCCGCCTTCTGCGGCTGCGAAGGA
>DATFAY010000048.1:0-2503 GCA_035254085.1 Piscinibacter sp. | reverse complement strand
GCGTGGCCGCGCAGCGCGTTGGCCAGCTCCACCGCCGAGCGCACTTCCATCTTCTCGAACACCCGCGCCCGGTGGACCTCGACGGTGCGCACGCTGATGTCGAGCTCGTCGGCGATCAGCTTGTTGGGGCGGCCCTCGACGATCAGCCGCATGACGTCGCGCTCGCGCTGCGTCAGCTCGCCCAGGCGCCGCGCCACCGACTCGGCGTCGCGGCGCGCCAGGATCGCGCGCTCGCTGTGAGCCAGCGCCTGCTCGATGCGGTCGACCAGCGCGTTGTCGGCGAAGGGCTTCTCGACGAAGTCGAAGGCGCCGCGCTTGACCGCGGCCACCGCGGTCGGGACGTCGCCGTGGCCGGTGAGGAAGATCACCGGCAGCGTCTCCAGCAAGCCGCGTTCGACCAGGCGCTCGAACAGCACCAGGCCGCTGGTGCCGGGCATGCGCATGTCCAGCAGCAGGCAGCTCGGGGAGCCGGGCCAGGGCGCGGGACGGGTCGAGATCATGGTCTCGAAGGCCTCGGCACTGGCGAACCCTTCGGAGAGCAGGCGGCGCGAGCGCAGCAGCCAGGCGAGGCCGTCGCGCACCACGTCTTCGTCGTCGACGAGGTAGACGGTCGGCAGACCGAGTCGCGGATCGGTGGTGAGGCTCATGGGCTGCTGCTCGATGCAAGTTCGCTGCGGGGTGCCGGGGAAGCAGGGTGCCGCTCGGCACCGTCGGCGGGAAGCGTAAATCGGAACTCCGTCATCGTGGCGGCCTGTTCGTCAGGCGCTTCCTGCGACGCCGCGTGCGCGGTCTCGGGCTCGCCGGCGATCCGCCCGAAGTCGAGTGCGCCGCCGTGCTGCTCGATGACCGTGCGGCACAGGCTCAGTCCGAGCCCCATGCCTTCGCTGCGGGTCGTGAAGAACGGCGTGAACAGCTGCTGCGCCACCTCGGGCGGCACGCCCGGGCCGCGGTCGATGACGCTGAAGGTGACCCAGCGCGGATGGTGCTGGCGCACCCGGATCAGAAGCTCGCGCGCCGCCGCGGGCGTGTGCGGCTCCATCGCCTGGATGCCGTTGCGGGTGAGGTTGAGCAGCACCTGCTCGACCATGGTGCGGTCGCACACGACCCGCGGCATCGGCTCGGGCAGGTCCAGCGCCACCCGTGTGCCGCTCTTGCGCGCCTGCAATCGCACCAGCGGCAGCACCGCGTCGATCAGCTGGTCGCAGCGCACCGCCTCGTGGCTTTGCTGGCGGCGGCGCACGAAGTCGTGAACGCTCTTGATGACGCGGCCGGCGCGCTCGGCCTGCTCGGCGATGCGTTCGGCGGCCTGCCGCAGCAGCACGGCGGTCTCGGCATCGGGCGGGCCGGATTGCATCAGGTTGAGCGAGCCGGCGGCATAGCTGGCGATGGCGGCGAGCGGCTGATTGAGCTCGTGGCTCAGCAGCGAGGCCATCTCGCCCACCGTGGCCAGTCGCGCGGTGGCCTGCAGGCGTTCCTGCTGCTGGCGCGACAGCTCCTCGATGCGGCGCTGCTCGCTCACGTCGAGCACCGCGCTCATCCAGCCGGTGTGCCGGCCGGCGCCGTCGACCAGCGGCGCCTCGAAGATGAGCACCGCCAGGCGCTCGCCGCCCTTGCGCACGAAGGTGGTCTCGAAGCCCTCGCGAGCGCTTTGCCGAACCTCGTCGTGCGGCCGTTGCGCATCGAAGCGCCTGCTTTGCCGGCGGCCGTATTCCTCGATGAGTTCGGCCGGCCAGTACGGCGGCGGATAGTGGCCGATGATCTCCGCGGCGCTGAAGCCCACCATCTGGCAGAACGCGGGATTCACGTAGGTGATCCGCCCCTGCAGGTCGCGTGCGCGCAGGCCGGTCACGAGCGAGTCCTCCATCGCCTTTCGAAAGGCGAGCGACTCGGCCAGGGCGCGCTCCGCGCTGGCGCGCCGGCGCACGTCGCGCACCAGCAGCGCGACCACGCCACCCAGCGCCAGCGACAGGCCCAGCACCAGCGCCACGGTGAGGTTGGGCAGCAGGCGCGGGCTTCCGGTGGCGCTGTCCACGCGCATCTGCAGCGTGAGTCCGGGCAGGTCGACCAGCCGCTCGGAGACGTAGACGCCGGCTCCGTGCAGCAGCCCGGCGCGCGCGAGGCGGGTGCCGTCGCCTTCGACGAACGAGATCTCGTGCTTGCGCAGCACCTGGGGGTTGATGGCGCCGCCCAGCACGGCCGCGAGCGAGACCGTGGCATTCATGAACGCCACGACGCGCCCGCCCTGCTGCACCGGCAGGCACACGTCCATCACTTCCATGCCGAGGCCGTCGGGCAGCGGCACGAAGTAGCTGCGCGAGTAGACGGGCCCCCATTGCCGCACCGCCGTCGTGCAAGCGAGCTCGGTGTCGATGTCGATCTCCTCGCGCGGCAAGCGGCTGAACGCCGGCGTGCCGAAGGGCGAATCGACCGCGTCGACCACGCGTCGCTGCTCGTCGCGGCGTTCGATGCGCACCATCTCGCTGTGCGCGCGCAGCAGCTTGCC
>DATFAY010000047.1:0-12310 GCA_035254085.1 Piscinibacter sp. | reverse complement strand
GCCTTGATCGGCGCCGGCGTCTTCCACACCACGTTGAACTGGCCGTCGGCCTTGACCTCGCCGATGAACACCGGCTTGTGCAGGTGGTGGTTCTTCGCGTCCATGGTCGCCGTGAAGCCGCTGGGCGCCGGGAAGGTCTGGCCGGCCATCGCCGCGATCACCTTGTCGGTGTCCGTGCTCCTGGCCTTCTCGACCGCCTGCTTCCACATGTGGATGCCGATGAAGGTCGCTTCCATCGGGTCGTTGGTGAGCGGCTTGTCGGCGTTGGGCAGCTTCTTGGCCTTGGCATAGGCGGCCCACTGCTTCTTGAAGGCCTCGTTGGTCGGGTTCTTCAGGCTCATGAAGTAGTTCCAGGCCGCGAGGTGGCCGACCAGCGGCTTGGTGTCGACGCCGCGCAGCTCTTCCTCGCCGACCGAGAAGGCCACCACCGGCACGTCGGTCGCCTTCAGGCCCTGGTTGCCCAGTTCCTTGTAGAAGGGCACGTTGGAGTCGCCGTTGATGGTGGAGATGACCGCGGTCTTGCCGCCGGCGGCGAACTTCTTGATGTCGGCGACGATGGTCTGGTAGTCGCTGTGGCCGAAGGGGGTGTACTTCTCGTCGATGTCCGAATCCTTCACGCCCTTGCTGTGCAGGAAGGCTCGCAGGATCTTGTTGGTGGTGCGCGGATAAACGTAGTCGGTGCCCAGCAGCACGAAGCGCTTGGCGCCGCCGCCGTCCTTGCTCATCAGGTATTCGACCGCGGGAATCGCCTGCTGGTTGGGCGCGGCGCCGGTGTAGAACACGTTCTTCGACAGCTCCTCGCCCTCGTACTGCACGGGATAGAACAGAAGGCCGTTCTGCTCTTCCACCACGGGCAGCACCGACTTGCGCGACACGCTGGTCCAGCAGCCGAACATCACCGCCACCTTGTCCTGCGTGATGAGCTGCCTGGCCTTCTCGGCGAAGAGCGGCCAGTTGGACGCGGGGTCGACCACCACCGGCTCCAGCTTCTTGCCCATCACGCCGCCATGCGCGTTGATGTCCTCGATGGTCATGAGGGCAACGTCCTTCAGCACCGTCTCGGAGATGGCCATGGTGCCCGAGAGCGAGTGCAGGATGCCGACCTTGATGGTGTCGGCGGCGCTGGCGACATGGGCGAAGCCCAGGCTGCCCAGGGCGAGGCCCAGGGCGGTGAGTCGGCGGTTGAACGAACGGCGGGTGGACATGAGAGGCGCTCCTTGGAATCTGCGGGTGCCACCCCTGATGGGATGGATGAAGCTCAGGTTACGGAGCGCAGCGGGTTCGCGGAATACGCCGGTTGGCGTAGACGCGACGGGGGGCCGCGCGCCGAGGACTTGTCGGCCGCCGCGTCGCCTCTTGGACGACGAGGCCCTCGGGCTTATGCTGCGCGTCCCGGCGCACGCGCCGGCAACGCAGTTCGCAACGTCGGAGGTGGCAGGCAATGAACACCGCAACCGTATCGGACACCTGGGAACGCGGCAGCCCCTACGAGCAGTACATCGGCCGCTGGAGCCGCCGGATCGCGCCCTTGTTTCTCGACTGGCTCGATGAATCGGCCGGCAAGGCCTGGGCCGACGTGGGCTGCGGTACGGGGGCGCTGTCGGCAGCGATCCTCGACCGATGTTCTCCCGCCAGCGTGGTGGGCATCGAGCCGTCCGAAGGTTTCCTCGAACTGGCCGCGCAGAACCTGCAGGATCGGGCTCGGCTCCTGCGCGGATCGGCAGCATCTTTGCCGCTGGCCGACGGCGCCTGCGACGTGGTCGTCTGCGGCCTGGTGCTGAACTTCGTTCCCGACCTGCCCGCTGCGCTGGCGGAGATCGGGCGTGTGACCCAGCCCGGCGGCACGATCGCCGCATACGTCTGGGACTATGCGGACGGGATGGAGGTCATCAAGCACTTCTGGCACGCCGCAGCCCTGCTCGACCCGTCGGCTGCTGCGCTCGACGAAGGCGTGCGCTTTCCCTTGTGCCATCCGAAGGCGCTGCGAGAGGCCTTCGAGCGCGCCGGCCTGGCCGGCGTCGACACCACCGCGCTCGAGCTGCGCGCGGAGTTCGCCGACTTCGACGACTATTGGCGCCCGTTCCTCGGCGGTCAGGGTCCCGCCCCGGCCTACGCCATGTCGCTGTCGGAAGAGGCCCGCTCGGCGCTGCGGGAGAAGCTTCGCGAGCGCCTCGCAACCGCCCCGGGCGCGCCCCTCTCGCTGGGTGCACGAGCCTGGGCCGTGCGCGGCACGGCTTGCCTTCACGGCACGAACGTCGGGTGACGACCATGCGGGAAAGCGCGCTCGTGAGTGGGCTGCGCCAAGATCCGGAAGTAACATCGGCAGCGCCACACGGAGGTTGCCATGTCCACCCAGTTCGCCACCCTCGAAGCTGAAGCGCTCAAGCTCTCACCCGAAGAGCGAGTGTTGCTCGCTGACCATCTGCTCGCGAGCGTCGGCCCACCCGGAGAGGTCGAGGATGCCTGGGCCACAGAAGTCGAGCGCCGCCTGGCAGAAGTGGAGTCCGGCCGAGCCCTGCTCGTGCCCTTCGAACAAGCAGTCAAGCGCGCCAGGCAGGCGCTTTCGTGAACGTATCTCTTGCCGCGTAGGCCGAGCAGGAGTTGATCGAAGGCGCCTTGTACTACGCGCGCGAAGCCAATGCAGCACTTGGCCTCGCATTCATCTCCGAGTTCGAACGGTCGGCGGCACTGCTCATTGAGCAATCGCGCCTTGGGGCGACGTGGCGACCCGCGGTGCGGCGGCTGCCGCTCAGACGATTTCCGTACAGCATCGTCTACTAAGTCCGCGACTCCGAAATCCGCGTGCTCGCCATCGCGCACCAAAGTCGCAAGCCTGGCTTTTGGCGCGGACGTTCGTAGCGCAATCTCGCTTTCTCTCGCTGACGTCCAGCCCTCCATCGAGTAGCGTCTCTAGGGTGCTGCGGGCAGCGTAAGCCTCACTCGTGTCAAATGTGGCGCGCCGCGAGCACGGTTCGGGCTCCTGGTTGCCGGTACTCCCCGATCCGCGCCGTGTCGAATTCCGTAGCGCTCGCTCGTCGTGGAATGAGCACCCGCAATCCACCGGGCTCGCACCTCGACCTCACTGAACCAAGGAGCTTTCCATGTCCTCACGAACCGTTCACCTGCACCGCGTGCTGCGCACCAAGCCGGAGAAGGTCTATCGCGCCTTCCTCGACGGCGACGCCATGGCCAAGTGGCTGCCGCCTCACGGCTTCACCTGCAAGGTCCACCGGATGGAGCCGTCGGTGGGAGGCGGCTTTCGCATGTCGTTCCACAACTTCTCGACCGGCAACGGCCACTCGTTCTCGGGCGAGTACCTGGAACTGCGCCCGAACGAGCTGATCCGCTACACCGACAAGTTCGACGACCCCGGCCTGCCCGGCGTCCTGCAGGTCACGGTGACGCTCAAGGCGGTGAGCTGCGGCACCGACCTGACCATCGTGCAAGAGGGCATCCCGGAGGCGATTCCGCTGGAGATGTGCTATCTGGGCTGGCAGGAGTCGCTGCTGCAACTGGCCGCCCTGGTCGAGCCCGACATCCCCGGCTGAGGACGGAGGAGACACCATGGCATCCATTCGCCGCGAGATCGGCATCGCGCGCCCGGCCGCATCGGTCTGGGACGCCTTGCGCGACGTCGGCGCGCTGCACACCCGGCTGGTGGCCGGCTTCGTCACCGATTGCCGGCTCGAAGGCGATTCGCGGATCGTCACCTTCGCCAACGGCATGAGCGTGCGCGAGCTGATCGTCGACGTCGGCGACGAGGACAAGCGTGTGGCGTGGTCGGCCGTGGGAGGCCGGCTCACCCACCACAACGCGTCCGCGCAGGTCTTTCCGGTCACGGCCGATTCGTGCCGGGTCGTCTGGGTGGCCGACCTGCTTCCCAACGAGATGGCGCCCGCCATTGCAGGAATGATCGAGCAAGGGCTCGCCGCGATGAAGCGCACCCTGGAGTCGGCAAGCGCCTGAGCCGTTGAAAGGAAGAAGGGCACGATGGAGGTGATCGAAGGCAGGCCTACGTCCGCGGCCGGGTGATCGAGTTCCACTTCTGCCCCAGCTGCGGCTGCGTGGCCTTCTGGCGGGCGCGAGAGATGCGGCCGGTGCGTCGCGGACTACTGGTTCTAGCCGCCCGGTCAGGCGGCCGGCCGCGCCGGTTGCGCCGCGCCGGGCTGCGGCGTCTGCAGCGTATCGAGCGAGACACGCGCCGCTGCACGGGTCTGCTCGGCGTCGCGCACCGTCACCTGCAGGCGGCGCCGCAGCCAGGGCATGAGCTCGTTCATGGGCGGCTGCTCGGGCAGCGACTCGAGTCCCTGCAGCGCGGCGGCCTGCGCATCGGTGCTCGCATGCGCGGCCGCGAGGTCGAGCTCGCGCAGCAGGTCGGCGCGCGTGCTCTCCAGCAGCTGCGCGGTCTCGGCGGCATCGAGCTCGGCCATCCGGCGCATCAACATCAGGCGGATCACCGACAGATGCGCCATCAGCCGCTGGCCATGGTCGAGAAAGGCGCTCAAGGGGCGCAGCGGGATGCGCACGCGCTCGGGCTCGACGCTGCTGCGCTGTACCGCCGCGGCGACAGCGCTCAGCGCATCGTAGGCGCGGCGCCGCGCGAGCCGCTGCTGCACGCCGGCACCCGCTTCGAGCTGCAGCGCCAGTCGCGCGTAGGCCTGCAGCGACTGCAGGCTGCGGCCGATCGTCTGCGGCAGGCTGCGCCGCTCCCACGAGGGCAGTACGTAGCTGAAGGCCCAGGCCAGCGCGGCGCCGAGCAGCGTGTCGGCCAGGCGCTCGGCGATGGCAAAGCCCGAAGCCGGGTCGACGAGATGCGCCTGCAGCAGCGCCATGATCGTTGCGGCCGTGGCGGTGACGAGGTAGCGCACGTTGACGTAGCCGTGCGCCACGCCCACGGCCACCAGGAAGACGAGCTGGTGCAGCGATCCGAACTTGCCGATCAGCACGACCAGCAGGCAGCCGAGCACCGTGCCGAGCACCCGCGCGTTGCGGCGCGTGAGCGTCTGCTCGAGGTTGCCGCGCAGCACCACCGCCACGCTCAGCACCAGCCAGTGCGGATGCGAGGACCAGGGCAGTACCAGCGCGATGAAGTAGGCGCTGCCCAGCGCCAGCCCCATGCGCAGCGCATGCCGCATGACGGGCGAGGCCATGGACCACTGCGCCCGCAGCGCCGCCAGCGGCCAGCCTTCGGGCGCGACGAAGAGCTTGAGCTGGTCGCGGGTGAGGGGCAGCGGCTCGCGCGCGCCGTGCAGCAGCGCGTGCAGCCGCGCGACGAGGTCGGCCAGGTTCTGCAGGCGCCCGGCCACTGCGGGCAGCAGGCGCACGCGGCGGTCGGCGGGCTCGACGGCAAGGTCGTCGAAGAGGCCGCGAAACCGCAGTTCCTCCGCCGGCGAAGCCGGCAGCGGATCGCCGGATCGCATGGCCTCGGCCGCGGCGTCGATCGCCTGGGCGATCTGCTGCAGCGCACGCGCCACGCGATCGACCACCAGGCGGCCGGTCGCGTCCTCGCCGAGCAGGTCGAGGTCGAGGCGGCTGGCGAGCAGCACGTCGCGCAGGTCGATGGCGTGCAGCAGCAAGCCGGCATCGCGCCGGTAGGCCAGCGTGTCGCGCGCGGCGAAGATCAGGTCGCGCGCCGACTGCAGCCGCTCGGCCAGCGCCGCCTCGTCGACGATCCACGCGCGCATCGAGCGCGCCGCCGCCTCGGGTGCATGCGGCGCCTGCAGCACCGCGGCGCGCGAGCGGAAGAGCCGCGCGGTCGCTTCGAGCGCGGCGATCAGCGCCAGGCGCCGGTAGCGAGGCTGCAGCACCGCGGCGCTCAACATCGACCACACCGCGTAGGCCAGCGCGCCCAGCGCGTTCCAGACCACCAGCCTGGCGCCGGCGTGCGCACCCTCGGGCACGGCCATGGCGAACACGATCGAGAGCAGCGGCGCGAACGACACCGCGCCGGCACGCGCGCCCCACGACATCATCATCATCGCGCCGAAGGCCACGATCGCCGCCCCGAGGCCCAGCGCGAGGTGGTACGGCCGCAGCAGCGCCACCACCAGCGCCGCCGCGACGCTCCAGGCGGCGGCCGCGAGCACCCGCTGCCAGGTGCGCCCGGGCGTGTTCGGGACGTCGGCCAGGCTGGTGCACACCGCGCCGCTGGCCGCGAGCTGCGCCGCCTGCGCGCCGGCCAGCAGGCCGAACAGCAACTGCACCGCGCCCACGCCGAGCGCCACCGCGAGGCCGTTCCAGGCGAAGGCGGGCAGGCGGCGCGACACGCTGCGCATGTCAGTCTTCCAGGGCGTCGAATCGCTCGCGCAATTCGCGCTTGAGCACCTTGCCGATGGCGCTGCGCGGCAGCTCGTCGACCCATTTGACCGCGGCCAGTCGCTGGGTCTTGCCCACGCGCTCGTTGACCCAGCGCATCAGTTCGGCGGCGCTCGCTTCCGCGTGCGCGCGCCGCACCACGCAGGCTACCGGCGTCTCGCCCCACTGCACCGACGGCACGCCGACCACTGCCGCGTCCGCCACCGCGGGATGCTGGCGCAGCACGGTCTCGAGGTCGCTCGGGTAGACGTTGAAGCCGCCGCTGATGATCATGTCCTTCTTGCGGTCCATCAGCGTGAGAAAGCCCTCGGCGTCGAAGCGCCCGACGTCGCCGGTGCGGATGAAGCGCTTGCCCGCGGCGTCGAACCATTCGGCCTCGCGGGTCTTCTCGGGCTGGTGGTGGTAGCCGCTCATCATGCCGGCCGAGTGGCCCACCACCTCGCCGGTGGCCCCGGGGCCGAGCTCGCGGCCCTCGTCGTCGATGAGGCGGATGTCGTGGCCGGGCGCCGGCTGGCCGACGGTGTGCAGCTTGTCGGGATGCAGGTGAGCCTGCAGGATGCAGGTGCCCCCGCCTTCGGTCATGCCGTAGAACTCGACCAGTCCGCCCGGCCAGCGGCGCAGCACGTCGGCCTTGAGCGAGGCCGCGAAGGGCGCGCTGGTGCAGAACTTGAACCGGAACGACGACAGGTCGAAGTCGCCGAACTGCGGCAGCGCCATGATCCGCTGGTACTGCACCGGCACCAGCATGGTGTGGGTGACGCGGTGCCGCTGGGCCAGCGCCAGGTACTGCGCGGCATCGAACTTGCGCATCAGCACCACCGTGCCGCCCGCGGCGATGGTCGGGAAGAACACCACCAGCGTGGTGTTCGAGTACAGCGGCGTGGCCAGGAGCGTCACGCCGTCCGGGCCGTAGCCGTAGTCGGCGCCGCGGCGCACATGCGTCCAGCGCATGCCGTGCGACTGCACGATGCCCTTGGGCGTGCCGGTGGTGCCGGACGAATAGATGATGTTGAACGGCCACTCGGGCTGCACCGCGACCGCGCGCGGCGTGGCGCCCGCGGGCGCGAGCCAGTCGTCGAAGGCGCGGCCCGCCACGCCGGCGTCGAGCGCGATGCGCTGCGCGCCGGTGCCGGCCGCATCGAGCAGGCCCGCGGCCTCGGCGTCGACGAACAGCCAGCGCGCCTGCGCGTCGGCGAGCATGGAGGCGAAGGCCGCCGGCGTGACCGAGGGCGCCAGCGGCGCGACCACCACCCCGGCGCGCAGCGCGCCGAGAAAGAGCGCCGCGTAGCGCGGCGTCGCTGCGGCGCACACGGCGATCGTGTCGCCCGGCTTCGCGCCGTCGCGCTGCAGCGCGGCGGCGATGCGGTCCATCAGCGCATCGAGCTCGCCCCAGCGCAGCATCGTGCCGCCTTGCACCAGCGCCGGCTGGTGGGGTCGCGCGGCGGCATGCTCGTGCACCAGCTCGGCGATCGCGCGAAAGGGAGGATCCTCGGTCGTCGAAACGGCGGTCATGGCGAAGGGCGTGGCGGCGAGACGGCCAGCATACAAGAGGGTTCGCTTGGACTCACAATCGCCGCAGCGGCCGCCATCGCGCCGCGCCTCCGCCCGCCATGAAACCATTGCTGCTCGTTCTCATCGCCATGTCGGATGCACGCCTGGCCCTGCTGCGTGCGCTGTTCGACGTCCTGTATGCGCCCGACGCCGACCGCCGCGTCCAGGCCATCGCCCTGCACGGCAACGACGTGCGTGCCGTGCTCACCAACGGCACGACGGGCCTGGGTGCCGCCGAGATCGACGCGATGCCACGCCTGACGCTGGCCTGCGCGCTGGGCGCCGGTTTCGAGAACATCGACATCGTGCATGCACGCGCGCGCGGCGTGGCGCTGGCCAACGGCGCGGGCACCAACGACGACTGCGTGGCCGACCACGCCTTCGCGCTGCTGCTGGCCGCGGTGCGCGCCATCCCGCAGTTCGACCGCGCCTGCCGCGACGGCGTGTGGCGCGACGCCCTGCCGATGCAGCCCAAGCTCGCGGGCAAGCGGCTGGGCATTCTCGGCCTGGGCACCATCGGGCGGCAGGTCGCGCGGCGAGCGCAAGGGTTCGACATGGAGATCGGCTACCACAACCGCTCACCCGTGCCGGGCCTCGCCCACCGCTATGCCGAGGATGCCCGCTCGCTCGCCGAATGGAGCGACATGCTGGTGGTCGCGGTGCCTGGCGGCGCCGGCACGCGCCATCTGGTCGATGCCGTCGTGATCGACGCGCTCGGACCGCGCGGCTACCTCGTCAATGTGGCGCGCGGCAGCGTGGTCGACACCATCGCACTGGCCCGCGCGCTGCGCGAAGGCCGCATCGCCGGCGCCGCGCTGGACGTGTACGAGAGCGAGCCGCGCCCGCCCGGCGAACTGCTCGGGCTGCCCAACGTGGTGCTGACGCCGCACGTGGCCGGCTGGTCGCCCGAGTCGGTCGATGCGTCGGTGCAGCGCTTTCTGGACAACGCGCGGCGCCACCTGGCCGGCCAGCCGGTGGCAACGCCGATCTGATCCCACCCTTCTCCGCGGCGCTCCGTTTTCGTTTCTCATAATGTACATACTGGACAGAATTGCATAGAATGAGAAACATATGCCAGCCGCCACCCCACCCGTAGGCCATGCCGTTGCCGTCAGGCTGAACGCCATCGGCCAGCGTATCCGTGCGCGTCGCAAGGCACTCGGCGTGAGTGCCACGGCGACGTCCGAAGCAGCGGGCATGTCGCGCGTCACGCTCCATCGCATCGAACGCGGCGAGCCGTCGGTGACGATGGGGGCCTATCTCGGCGCCATCGCGGCACTCGGCCTGGAACTCGAACTCGTCGATCCCCACGCCGTGTCTGCGCCGGCTCGAACCTCCCCGCGCACCACGCTGCCCGCTCGCATCGCGCTGGCCGAGTATCCCCAGCTCAAGCGACTGGCCTGGCAGCTTCACGGCGTGAGCGAGCTGACGCCCCAGGAAGCACTCGACCTCTACGAACGCAACTGGCGCCACGTCGATCGCGATGCCATGGACGCACGCGAGCGCGAGCTCCTGAAGGCGCTCGTGGCCGAATGGGGCGGAGGGCGCCTGCTTGTTTGAACGAGAGCATCACCGCCGCGTGGCCACCGTGCTCGAAGCGCTCGATGCCGAATTGCTTGCGGCGAGCGCCTGCCTGTTCGGCGGCGGCACGGCCATGGCGCTGCGCTACGGCGAGTACCGCGAGTCGGTGGACATCCACTTCCTGATCTCGAATCTCGGCGGCTATCGAACGCTGCGGCAGCGCCTGTCGGACCCCGAAGGCATCGGCGCGATCACGCGGCCCGGCGCCACCTTGACGCAGATTCGCGACATCCGCGCGGACCAGTACGGCGTGCGGACCATGCTGTCGGTCGGCGGCGTGGAGATCAAGTTCGAGATCGTGCTCGAAGCACGCATCGTGTTGGACGCGCCCGGGCCCGACGACCGGCTCTGCGGCGTCGCGACGTTGACGCCGCTCGACATGGCCGCAAGCAAGCTGCTGGCCAATTCGGACCGATGGCGCGACGACGCGGTGCTGAGCCGCGACCTGTTCGACCTGGCCATGATGGCGCCGGGCAAGAAGCTGCTGCGAGAGGCGATCGCCAAGGCCAGAACCGCCTATGGCGACAGCATCGAAGCCGACCTCGCCAAGGCCATCGGCGCGCTGCGCGATCGGCCGCATCGCCTGGACGATTGCATGCAGGCCATGCAGATGACCGACGTGCCGAAGGCCGTGCTGTGGAAGCGCATTCGTGCCCTCGAGCTGACACGAACTGCCTGAAAGGACTCCCCATGCGACTCGACGGCTCCTGCCACTGCGGCAGCGTGCGCTTCTCGGTGGAGTCGCACGAGCCCGTGCCCTTCTTGCGATGCTACTGCTCGATCTGCCGCAAGACGGCGGGCGGCGGCGGCTATGCGATCAACCTGGGGGCGGATTTCCGGACGCTGAAGGTGACCGGCAAGCGCCACCTTCGGGTCTACCGCGCGCGCATGGGTGAAGGCGAGGACGCGCCGCTGAGCACCGGCCACCGCCACTTCTGCGCGCGCTGCGGCAGCGCCTTGTGGCTGTGGGACCCGACCTGGCCCGACCTCGTGCACCCGCACGCGAGCGCCATCGACACCGCGCTGCCCGTGCCGGGCGAGCATGTGCACATGATGCTCGGCTCGAAGGCCCCCTGGGTCGAGGTCGAAGGCAAGCCCGGCGACCCGCGTTTCGATGAGTATCCCGACTGCTCCCTCGCCGAGTGGCACCGCCGCCACCACCTCAAGTTCTGAGCAACATCGCCCCCGGCACACGACCCTCGTGCAGCGCCTGCACCGTGTCGCGGATGAGGTGGCCGGCGATGCTGAAGCGCGGCGGCACGCCGGGCAGCGCGTCGATGTCGAACCAGCCCGCGTCCTCGATCTCGCCGGGCTGCGGCACGATCTCGCCGCCCTGCCATTCGGCCGTGAACGCCACCATCAGGCTGTGCGGAAACGGCCAGCTCTGGCTGCCGTAGTAGCGCAGGTTGCGCACCTGCACGCCGACCTCTTCGTCGACCTCGCGCAGCACGCATTCCTCGATCGATTCGCCCGCCTCCACGAAGCCGGCCAGCGCGCTGTACATGCCGGGCGCGTAGTGCGGCGAGCGCGCCAGCAGCAGCTCGCGCCCGCGCCACACCAGCGCCATCATCGCGGGGCTCAGCCGCGGGTAGGCGACGTGGCCGCAGCGTGGGCAGGCGCGCGCGCGGTCGCTCGCGTGCGGCTCGGTGGGCGCGCCGCACACGCCGCAGAAGCGGTGCGCGCGGTCCCACTCCAGCACCTGCGCGGCGCGCCCGGCCAGCGCCATCAGCGGCTCGGGCAGCTGCATCATCGCGGCGCGCAGCGGCAGCGCTCGCCAGCCGGCGGGCGCCGCTTCGAGCGTGAAGGTCCAGCAGTCGAGTGCGTCGAGGCGGCCGAGGTAGTGGCGTGGCTCGGGCGAGCCGAACGCCTCCGCGGGCTGCGGCATGAGCACCGCCTGGTCCGCCTCGGGCAGCAGCAGCCGGCCTTCGACGAACACGAAGTGCCACGCCAGCGCGGTCGATGCGGCATCGGGCTGGACGGCAGGGCGAAACATCATCGGGTCAGGGCGCGAGCGCGGTGAATTCGGTGCGCTGCACTGTACGCCGCGCGGCCGGCGAGGCGCGCACGCCGATCGCCGGCGTGGTATCGCGGTTGCCACGACAATACGCAGCTTCACGCGCCCTGCCGCCCGCCATGTCATCGAATCCGACCCCGTCCATCGACGCTCCCGTCGCGCCTGCCCCCAACGCCCCCGCCGACTGCGGCGAAGAGCTCAAGCGGCGCTTTCCGGCGCTCTTCGGCGGCGGCGCCAAGCCGCTCAAGCTGAAGATCCAGACCGACATCCAGGAGCGCGCGCCGGGCGTGTTCAGCAAGCAGCAGCTGTCGGCGTTCTTTCGCCGCTACACGGGCAGCACCAGCTACCTGATCGCCATGACGCGCTCGCCACACCGCTTCGACCTCGATGGCAACCCGAGCGGCGAGATCAGCGAAGAGCATCGCAAGGTCGCGGCCGACGAACTGGCGCGGCGCCGCGCCAGCCACCAGGCCAAGCAGGAGCAGGTCGAAGACGCCCGCCGCAAGCGGGCGGCCCTGCTGCGCGACTTCGAGGCCACTACCCTCACGCCGGCCAACTTCTGCGCCCTCAAGGGCATCGCGCCCCAGGCGCTCGACGCACTGCTGGAAACCGCGCGACGCGAGGCGCAGGAGCATGCGCCGCAGCGCGAAGGCCGGCCGCCCCGGCACGAGGCGGGCGATCGACGCGATCGGCCCGACCGCAGCCGCTCGGGCATGCCGCGTCGCGACGGCGCGCCCCGCCCGCCGAAGGGCCCGGGGCGCTGAACCGGATCGGCGGGCGCCTCAGCGATCGTCCGCCGGCCCGTGCAGATAGTCGTCGGGCAGCCCCAGGCGCCGGCACGCCTGCACC
>DATFAY010000046.1:0-7484 GCA_035254085.1 Piscinibacter sp. | reverse complement strand
ACCCGCCGCCGCACGTCCGCGCGACGCGGCGTTCTACGAGGAGCAGGCCCAGCGTTTGAAGGGCCTCAAGTCCTTGCGCGACCAGGGCGCGATCACCGAGGACGAATACCAGCAAAAGCGCAAGGAAATCCTTTCGGGACTCTGAGTCTCGAGTCCGGCGGGCCCTGCCTGCGCCGGGTCTTCCCCAGTTTTGCAAGCGCTTTCACAAGGCTACAGTGCTGCGGCGTCGCGGCATAGGCCGGACGGTTTGCTTGCAAACGGGAGACCAGACCTTGATCAATTTCTTGGGGCGTCGAGCGGCGCTGGCGTGGCTGTGCGCGGCGATGTCGAGCTGGGCATCGGGCGCGCAGGACGCTTCCGGCACGGCCGGTCCGGACGAGGCATCGGCCCGGCAACAGCGCACTTGGCGGCTGGACGAGTTCAGTTCCATGCGCTTGGTCGCCAAGGAGCCGGGGGCGCCGGACAACCAGCATCCGGCGACACTGGATGCGGCCGCGCTGCTGGCGCGCCTGGGTGCGGTGGAGGTGCTCTCGCGCGGGCGCACGCAACGCCTGTTCGAGCCCACTGAACTGCAGGCCCTGGTGCCGGTCCTCGTGCAGGCGCTCGATGCTGCCCGGCGGGGAGAGGATGTCGTGTTGCTGAGTACGGCCCGTCGCGATGGCTTGCTCGGGGCGCCGCGTGCCATCACGGCGCGCCTGTTCGTGCAGGGCGACGCGCTGCAGTTCATCGTCCACGATGCCCGCTTCGAATTCGTGGAGGCGTACCGGCGCACCCATGTGAACCCGAGGTTCGAGTTCGGTTCGCGCGGGCATGCCGGCGTGGACACGCTGCGCGACGACGCAGCCACCTCCGTGCGCGCCGACTGGCTGGCCTGGCCGATGAATGCGCTGGTCGCACCGCCGCCGGCCGCCCGCCCCGCGAACACGCCGGCATCGCCGCCCGCACCCGCCCAGGCAGGCAGGGCAGCCCCTGCGGGGCCGGACGGCATCGAGCAGCGCCTCATCACGCTCGAGCGCCTGCGGCAAAAGGGGTTGATTTCCGAGGACGAATATCGGCAGAAGCGCCGCGAGATCCTGCAGCAGCTCTGAGCGCTGCGCATATGAGACGGCCCGCGTTGCGCGGGCCGCTGCGGCTGCCAGGCGGAAGGTCTACTCGGAGGCGTCCAGGCCGCCCGCCATGGCATGGCTGAAGCCGCCGTCGACGTAGGTGATCTCCGAGGTCATGCCCGACGCCAGGTCCGACAGCAAGAACGCGGCGACGTTGCCCACGTCCTCGATCGTGACGTTGCGGCGCAGGGGCGAATTGGTCGCCACCACCTCCAGGATCTTGCCGAAGCCCTTGATGCCGGTGGCGGCCAGCGTCTTGATCGGACCGGCCGAGATGCCGTTGACGCGCACGCCGCGCGGGCCCAGGTGGGCCGCGAGATAGCGCACGCTGGCCTCCAGCGACGCCTTGGCCAGGCCCATCGTGTTGTAGGCCGGCACGGCGCGCACGGCCCCCAGGTAGCTCAGCGTCAGCAGGGATGCTCCGGTGCGCAGGCGCGGCAAGGCAGCCTTGGCCATCGCCGGGAAGCTGTAGCTGGAGATGTCGTGCGCGACGCGAAACGCCTCGCGGGAGAAGCCGTCGAGGAACTCGCCGGCGATGGCTTCGCGCGGCGCGAAGCCGATGGCGTGCACGAAGCCGTCGAATTGGGGCCAGGTCTCGCCCAGTTGCGCGAACGCGCGCTCGATCTGCGCGTCCTCGGCCACGTCGAGCTCGACGATCAGCTTGGAATCGAACTCGGCCGCGAACTCGCTGATGCGGTCCTTGAACCGCTCTCCCTGATAGCTGAACGCCAGCTCCGCGCCTTCGCGGTGGCAGGCACGCGCAATGCCATACGCGATCGAGCGGTTGTTCAAGATGCCGGTGATCAGGAGCCGCTTGCCGGCCAGGAATCCCATGGTGTCTCCCAGTTGGATGCTCAACCCTCCATTTTGGCATGCGGGGCGCCGGGCTCGACATGGATCCGGCGAGCCGCATGCTGCCGGCACGCCGCGCCACCGATGGACTTGACAGCCCAAAGTGTTGCCTGTAGTCGCTTTGCGAGATACAATGCGCTTTTCCCGAGAAAGCTGCATGGGCGGATTCTTCCAGCCCATTTTTTTTGCCGAATCGCTTTTTCCTGCCGTTTTTTCCAGCTGCCGCCGCAGACACCGATCGATAGATGAATTGGCAAGCCGCCATTGAACGCACCGTGACCGGACTGGGCTACGACCTGGTCGACATCGAGCGCAGCGCTCGGGGGTTGCTGCGCGTGTTCATCGACCGCGTCGCCAACGACCCGAACGGCGAATTCATCACCGTCGACGATTGCGAGAAGGTGACGCGCCAGCTGCAGCACGTGCTCGAGGTCGAAGGCTGCGCCTACGAGCGCCTCGAGGTGTCGTCGCCCGGTCTGGACCGTCCGTTGAAGAAGCCCGCCGACTACGCGCGCTTCGCGGGCGAGCAGATCGAACTCACCCTCAAGCTGCCGTTCCAGGGCCGCAAGAAATACCGCGGGGTGCTGGGTGCCGGCCCGGACGGCGCCTGGCGCGTGGTGTTCGACGAAGGCAAGGGCGAGCAGGCGCTGGATTTCTCGTTGGAAGAAGTGCGTGAAGCCCGGCTCGTGCCGGTAGTCGATTTCAAAGGGCGCCGATTTGCGGCCCCGGTGGTGCCGGCGAGCGACGAGCCGCAGGCCGATGAAGAGGTTGGAGGCCCAGAACAATGAACCGCGAACTGTTGATGCTGGTGGACGCGATCTCGCGCGAGAAGAGCGTGGATCGGGAAGTCGTGTTCGGCGCGGTCGAGGCGGCGCTCGCGTCGGCGTCGAAGAAGCTGCATGGCGGCGAAGTCGACATCCGCGTCTCGGTCGATCGCGAGACGGGCGACTACGAGACCTTCCGCCGCTGGCACGTCGTGCCCAACGAGGCCGGCCTGCAGTTGCCTGATTCCGAGATCCTGCATTTCGAGGCGCTCGAGCAGATCCCCGACATCGAGGTCGACGACTACATCGAGGAGCCGGTCGAGTCGGTGTCCATCGGGCGCATCGGCGCACAGGCGGCCAAGCAGGTGATCCTGCAGAAGATCCGCGACGCCGAGCGCGAGCAACTGCTCAACGACTTCCTGTCGCGCGGCGAGAAGATCTTCGTCGGCACCGTCAAGCGCCTGGACAAGGGCGACATCATCGTGGAGTCGGGCCGCGTCGAGGGCCGGCTGCGCCGCAGCGAGATGATCCCGAAGGAAAACCTGCGCAGCGGCGACCGCGTGCGCGCGTTCATCGCCGAGGTCGATCCGACCCTGCGCGGCCCGCAGATCCTGCTGTCGCGCAGCGCCCCGGGCTTCATGATCGAACTGTTCGCGCAGGAAGTCCCCGAGATCGAGCAGGGCCTGCTCGAGATCAAGAGCTGTGCCCGCGATCCCGGCAGCCGCGCGAAGATCGCCGTGCTTTCGCACGACAAGCGGGTCGACCCCATCGGCACGTGCGTCGGCGTGCGCGGCTCGCGAGTCAACGCGGTGACCAACGAGCTCGCCGGCGAACGCGTCGACATCGTCTTGTGGTCGGAGGATCCGGCCCAATTCGTGATCGGTGCGCTGGCGCCGGCCAACGTGCAGTCGATCGTGGTCGACGAAGAGCGCCACGCCATGGACGTGGTGGTGGACGAGGAGAACCTCGCCATCGCCATCGGCCGCGGCGGCCAGAACGTGCGGCTCGCTTCCGAGCTGACCGGCTGGCGCATCAACATCATGACGGCCGAGGAGTCCTCGGCGAAGCAAGCCGAGGAAAGCGATTCGGTGCGCAAGCTGTTCGTCGAGAAGCTCGACGTCGACGCCGAAGTGGCCGACATCCTCATCGCCGAAGGCTTCTCCAGCCTCGAAGAGGTGGCCTACGTGCCGATGCAGGAGATGCTCGACATCGAGGGCTTCGACGAGGACACCGTCAACGAGCTGCGCACCCGCGCCAAGGACGCGCTGCTGACGATGGAGATCGCCCGCGAGGAGAAGGTCGAGGACGTGTCGCAGGATCTGCGCGACCTCGAGGAGCTCACGCCCGAGCTGATCGAGAAGCTGGCCGACGGCGGCATCCACACCCGCGACGACCTGGCGGACCTGTCCGTCGACGAATTGACCGAGATGACCGGCGTGGACGAGGCGCAAGCCAAGGCGCTGATCATGAAGGCGCGCGAGCATTGGTTCACGGCTTGAGCGACACCACCCGAGCCCGGACGCCCGCGCCCCGCAAGACGAAAGCAAGGATTCAACAATGGCTGTGACCACCGTCGCCCAACTCGCCGCTGAGCTCAACCGCTCCGCCACGGCGCTGCTCGAGCAGTTGCAGTCGGCCGGCGTCAAGAAGGCGTCGACGGCCGATACGCTGACCGACGCGGACAAGGAGCGTCTGCTCGACCATCTGCGTTCCGCGCACGGCACCGCCGGCGAGCGCAAGAAGATCACGCTGACGCGCAAGTCCACCAGCGAGATCAAGCAGGCCGATGCCAGCGGCAAGGCGCGCACGATCCAGGTCGAGGTGCGCAAGAAGCGCACCTTCGTCAAGCGCGACGAAAGCCCGTCCGCGGCCGAGGCGCCCGCCGCGCCTGCGGTGGACGAGGCCGAGCTGCAGCGGCGCGAACTCGAGGCGCAAGCCCAGGCCGAACTGCTGCGCCGCCAGGAAGAAGAACTCGAGGCCAAGCGCCGCGAGCGCGAAGAGCAAGCCCGCCTCGAGCGGGAGGCCGCGGAAGCGCGCCAACGCGAGGCCGCTGAAGCCGCTGCCAAGGCAGCCGCCGAAGCCGCCGCTGCGGCTGCGGCCGCCAAGGCGAGCGCTCCGGCCCCGGCCGCGAAGGCCGCCGCTGCCGCGACCGCCAGCGCGCCCCCAGCACCGACCGAAGCGCCCAAGCCCGCCGAGCCCGTCAAGCCCGCGCTGCGCGTGATCAAGGCGGCCGACGTGGTCGACGAGGAAAAGCAGCGCGCCGCCGACCTGGCCAAGCGCCGCAAGGCCGCCGAGGACGAGGCCGCTGCCATCCGCGCGATGATGTCGCAGCCGAAGAAGGTGCTCACCGCCAAGAAGCCGGAAGAGGCCAAGCCCGAAGCCGGCAAGGAAGGCATCAAGGGAACGATCCACAAGGCGGCCGCGGCGCCGGGCGCGGCGACGACCGCCCCGGGGGCGGCCAAGCCGGGTGACAAGAAGTCGGTCAAGTCGGAGAAGCTCTCGTCGAGCTGGGCCGACGATGCCGCCAAGAAGCGCGCCGTCAAGGGGCGCACCGATGCCCCGGCCGGCGGCGCTCGCGCCGGCTGGCGTGCGCCGCGCGGCGGCCGCCGCGGCGATCGAGGCGACGGCGGCGGTTCGACCTTCGTGGCGCCGGCGGAGCAGCAGGTCCAGGAGGTGCACGTGCCCGAGACCATCTCGGTGGCCGACCTCGCGCACAAGATGTCGGTCAAGGCCTCGGAGGTCATCAAGCAATTGATGAAGCTCGGCCAGATGGTCACGATCAACCAGCAGCTGGACCAGGAGACGGCGATGATCGTCGTCGAGGAGATGGGCCACAAGGCCTTCGCCGCCAAGCTGGACGACCCGGAGGCCTTCCTCGAGGAGGGCGAGGCCGAAGGCACGCACGAGCAGCTGCCGCGCGCGCCGGTCGTCACGGTCATGGGCCACGTGGACCACGGCAAGACCTCGCTGCTCGACTACATCCGCCGTGCCCGCGTCGCCGCGGGCGAGGCAGGCGGCATCACGCAGCACATCGGCGCCTATCACGTCGATACGCCGCGCGGCATGATCACCTTCCTCGACACCCCGGGCCACGCGGCGTTCACCGCGATGCGCGCCCGCGGTGCGAAGGCCACCGACATCGTCATCCTGGTGGTGGCGGCCGACGACGGCGTGATGCCGCAGACCAAGGAAGCCATCCACCACGCCAAGGCGGCCGGCGTGCCGATCGTCGTGGCGATGAACAAGGTCGACAAGCCCGAAGCCAACATCGAGCGCGTGAAGAGCGAGCTCGTGGCCGAGCAGGTCGTCCCCGAGGACTTCGGCGGCGATTCGCCGTTCGTGCCGGTGTCGGCCAAGACGGGGCAGGGCATCGACGACCTGCTGGAGCAGGTGCTGCTGCAAGCCGAGGTGCTGGAACTGAAGGCGGCCAAGGACGCGCCCGCCAAGGGCCTGGTCATCGAAGCCCAGCTGGACAAGGGCCGCGGCCCGGTGGCCACGGTGCTGATCCAGTCGGGCACGCTCAAGCGCGGCGACGTGGTGCTGGCGGGCTCCAGCTACGGCCGCGTGCGCGCCATGCTGGACGAAAACGGCAAGGCGATCACCGAGGCGGGCCCGTCGCTGCCGGTGGAGATCCAGGGCCTCACCGAAGTGCCGCAGGCCGGCGACGAGTTCATGGTGCTGGCCGACGAGCGGCGCGCGCGAGAGATCGCGACCTTCCGCCAGGGCAAGTACCGCGACGTGAAGCTTGCCAAGCAGCAGGCCGCCAAGCTCGAGAACATGTTCGAGACCATGGGCCAGGGCGAGGCGCAGACGCTGGCGCTGATCATCAAGGCCGACGTGCAAGGCTCGCAGGAGGCGCTGGCCCAATCGCTGCAGAAGCTGTCTACCGACGAGGTCAAGGTTCAGATCGTGCATGCGGCCGTGGGCGGCATCAGCGAAAGCGACATCAACCTGGCCATCGCGTCCAAGGCGGTCATCATCGGCTTCAACACGCGCGCCGATGCGGGCGCGCGCAAGCTGGCCGAGAGCAACGGCGTCGACATCCGCTACTACAACATCATCTACGACGCGGTCGACGAGGTGAAGGCGGCGATGACCGGCATGCTCGCGCCCGAGCAGAAGGAAGAAGTCATCGGCACGGCGGAGATCCGCACGGTGTTCGTGGCGTCCAAGATCGGCACGGTCGCGGGCTCGATGGTCACCTCCGGCGTGGTGCGCCGCGGCGCGCGCTTCCGCCTGCTGCGCGACAACGTGGTGGTCTACACCGGCGAGATCGAGTCGGTGCGCCGCCTGAAGGACGACGTGCGCGAGGTCGCGACCGGCTTCGAGTGCGGCATCAAGCTGAAGAACTACAACGACATCGCCGAGGGCGACCAGCTGGAGTTCTTCGAGGTCAAGGAAGTCGCTCGAACGCTGTAAGGCGGAGCGGGCCTCGACCCCAAACCCCGCCTGACGAAAGCAGGCGGGGTTTGTGTTTGGAGGGGGCGAAAGGAGCGGACCATGAAACACAAACGATCGATTCCCAACCGCAGCTTCCGCGTGGCCGACCAGATCCAGCGCGACGTGGCCGAGCTGATCCGCGAGCTGAAGGACCCGCGCGTGGGCATGGTGACGATCAACTCGGTCGAGGTGACGCCCGACTATGCGCACGCCAAGGTGTTCTTCTCGCTGCTGGTCGGCGAGCCCGAGGAGTGCGAGACGGCGCTCAACGAGGCGGCCGGATTCATCCGCAATGGCTTGTTCAAGCGCCTGCAGATCCACA
>DATFAY010000045.1:0-13082 GCA_035254085.1 Piscinibacter sp. | reverse complement strand
GTGGGCACGGCGACGAAGTGCGCCAGCGGCTGCACGATGGGCCGCACGCGCGGGTGGTCCCACACGTACTCGAGCACGTCGCCTTCATGCACCGCCATCACGCCGACGAGCTTGGCGACGTCGAGTGCCGCCCCGCCGCCGAAGCCGATCACGCTGTCCGCGCGGTGCGCCTTGAAGGCCGCGGCGCCGGCCATCACCTGGCTCGCCCTCGGGTTGCCGAAAACGCCGTCGAACACGGCCACGTCCAGGCCGCCGAGGTGGCCGCGGAATTCCGCCAGCAGCGGCAGCGCCGCCAGTCCTTTGTCGGTCACGACGAACGGCCGGCCGCAGCCGCGCTCGCGCAGGTGAGGCGCGACCAGCCGGCGTGCGCCGGCGCCGAACTGGATGGCGGTCGGAAACGCGAAACGGTGGATGTCGATCGGGTCCATCAGGCGGTCACTCAGATGATCTCGAAGTAGCGCTTCAATTCCCAGTCTGTCACGCCGTCCAGCCATTGCCGCCATTCCCACTCGCGGGTGGCCGCGAAGTGGTCGACGAACTCGTCGCCGAGCCAGTCGCGCGCGATCGCCGACTGCTTGAATTGACGCGTGGTCTCGATCAGGGTGCGGGGCGCGCGCGCGATGCCTTCGGCGCCCTGGTTGGTGCCGGTGATGGGCGGCGTCGTGAGCGCGAGGCCCTTCTCGATGCCGTGCAGGCCGGCCGCGAGCACCGCCGCTTCGGCGAGGTAGGGGTTGATGTCGGCGCCCGGGCAGCGGGTCTCCAGCCGCGTGGATTTCGCGCCCGCGACGATGACTCGAAAGCTCGCGGTGCGGTTGTCGAGCCCCCAGGTCGGCTTCACCGGTGCCCAGAAGCCGTCGACCAGCCGCTTGTAGCTGTTGATCGTGGGCCAGAACATCGGCGCGAACTCCATCAGGCAGGCGAGCTGCCCGGCGAGGTAGCTCTCGAACACGCGGCTCATGCCGCGCGGCGCATCGCCGTCGAAGAAGATGTTGTTCCTGCCGTCCGAGAGGCTCTGGTGGATGTGGCCGCTGCAGCCCGGGAAGCGCGCGCTCCACTTCGCCATGAAGCTGGGCATCACGCCGAAGCGAGCACCGATCTCCTTGGCGCCCGTCTTGAACAGGATGCCGCGGTCGGCTGCCTCCAGCGCCTCGGAGAAGACGATGGCCGCCTCGTAGACGCCCGGCCCGGTCTCGGTGTGCAGGCCCTCGATCGGCACACCGAAGGCGCGCATGTCGTCCATCAGTGCGTTGAAGTATTCGCGCCGATGGTTCATGCGCAGCAGCGAGTAGCCGAACATGCCGGGCGTGATGGGTTCCGGATCGACGCCCTTCTTGGCTGCCCAGCTCTGCGGCGTCTCGGCGAAGTTGAACCACTCGAACTCGAGCCCGCACATCGGCTGCACCCCGAGCTTCTGCGCGCGCCGCAGCACCCGCTTCAGGGTCTGGCGCGGGCAGATCGGCGAGGGGCCGCCGTCGGCGCCGAGGAATTCGCCGAGGAAGAACGGCACGTAGCCGTCCCACGGCACGCGACGGTGGGTATCGAGGTCGATGCGCGCCAGCGCGTCCGGGAAGCCATGGTGCCATCCGGTGAGCTGGGTGTTGTCGTAGCAGGCGTCGCTGCTGTCCCAGCCGAACACGACGTCGCAGAACCCGAAACCCGATTCGGCGGCGCTGAAGAACTTGTCCGGGTGGAGGTACTTGCCGCGCAGGATGCCGTCGATGTCGCTCAGCGCCACCTTGACCTTGACGCTGCCGCTCTCGCGCACGGCGTCGAGCGCGGGGTGCTGGATCGAGGTGCCGGTCATCGGGTGCTCCGCTCGGGTCGGGCTCCGCGCAGGATGGTCGGGCCAGTCTAGGGGTGCCGCTGTTTCAACGTCAACAGTGGGGCGCCGGCCCGAGTCAATTCTCGTCAATCGACCGGCAAGTGGCCCCGGCCGGCGCGGCATACACCTCGCCTATGATGATCGCGGACATCATCGCCGCCGCTCGCGCGGAACCGCCCGCCCCTCATGCTGCACCTGCTGAACCTGCTTGCCGCCATCTCGCTGCTGGTGTGGGGCACGCACATCGTGCGCACCGGCGTGCTGCGCGTGTTCGGCGAGAACCTGCGGCGCGTCCTCGCCCACAGCTTCAGCAACCGCATCCGCGCCATGCTGGCCGGCATCGGCGTGACCACCGTCGTGCAGTCGAGCACGGCCACCTGCCTCATCGTCGCCTCCTTCGTCGGCAAGGGCCTCGTCGCCACCGGGGCATCGCTGGCCGTGATGCTGGGTGCCGACGTGGGCAGCAGCCTGATGGCGGTGATCCTGTCGTTCGACCTGTCGTGGGTGTCGCCGCTGCTGATCTTCGTCGGCGTGGTGATGTTCGTGACCCGCGAGGACACGCTGGCCGGACGCATCGGCCGCGTGCTGATCGGCCTCGGCCTGATCACGCTGGCGCTGCAATTGATCGTCGGCGCGACCAAGCCGCTGACCGAGTCGGCGGCCGTGCGCGCGTTGCTCGTCGCGCTGCCGAGCGACGTGATGCTCGACATCGTGGTCGGCGCCGCCTTGACGGTGCTGTCGTACTCGAGCCTCGCGATCGTGCTGCTCACCGCATCGCTGGCCGCCACCGGCATGCTGCCCACCGGCGTGGCGCTGGGGCTCGTGCTGGGCGCCAACATCGGCAGCGGGCTGCTGGCGATGTTGGCCACCGGCCGCGCCTCGCCGCAGGTGCGGCGCCTGCCGATGGGCAACTTCCTGTTCAAGGCCGCCGGCGCGCTGATCGCGATCCCGCTGCTGCCCGAGGCGCACACCCTGCTGCAGCAGCATGTGGACAACGTGCACCAGCAGGTGGTGCTCTTCCACCTCGGCTTCAACGTCGCCCTGGCCGCGGTGTTCATCGGCTTCACCGGCGTGGTCGCACGGGCTGCGGACCGCCTGCTGCCCGCGCCGCTGGTGGGCACGAACACCGAGCGGCCGAGGCATCTCGACCCGTCGGCGCTCGCCACGCCGTCGCTTGCGATCAGCTGCGCCGCGCGCGAGGCGCTGCACCAGGCCGACGTGGTCGAGACCATGCTGCGCGGCATCCTGCCGGTGATGCGCCACAACGACCTCGCCCTGGCCGAGCAGCTGCGCCGCATGGACGACACGGTCGACGAACTCTATTCGGCGATCAAGTTCTACCTCACGCAGATATCGCGCGAGGCGCTGTCCGAGCGCGAGAGCCGGCGCTGGACGGACATCGTCTCGTTCACGATCAACATGGAGCAGATCGGCGACATCATCGAGCGCGTCATCCAGGACATCGAGGACAAGAAGATCCGCAAGAACCGCAGCTTCTCCGACGCCGGCATGGCCGAGATCTGCCACCTGCACGAGCGGCTGATGGCCAACCTGCGCCTGGGCATGAGCGTGTTCCTCGACGGCCACGTGCGCGACGCGCAGAAGCTGCTCGAGGAGAAGGCGCGCTTTCGGGACCTGGAGCACGATTACGCCGCCAGCCACATCGCGCGGCTGCGCGACAACACCGCGCAGAGTATCGAGACGAGTTCGCTGCACCTGGACCTCATCAGCGACCTCAAGCGCATCAACTCGCACATCTGCTCGATCGCCTACCCGATCCTGGAGTCGGCGGGCGCGCTGGCCAAGACCCGCATCCGCCATTCCCAGCTCGCCGCCCTGCCGCCTGAAAAGCAGTGATCCGCCCGGCGGGCACGGCGCTTGCCGCATACCCGGTGGGTCAGCAACGGAGTCCGCTCATGGCAGACGATCTCAAGAATCGCGGCGGCCGCGACCGCGAGCGCATCGATGTGAACCAGGACTACGAGTTGCGAGGCTGGTCGAAGAAGTTCGGCGTCACGCCCGAGCAACTCAAGGAAGCGGTGCAGGCCGTCGGCGACCGCGCCGACAAGGTCGAGCAGCACCTGAAGTCCCACCGCGGCTCGCGCGCCGGCGGCTCGTCGAGCGAGCGTCGTTGAGCGCGGGCCGGGCCGCCCGGCGGCAGGCCGGCGGCCCGAGGGCGGGTCAGTGCACATAATCGACGCCCATCACGGGCGCCGCGGGCGCCTGACTTCGAGACCTGCCGATGAAACGATTGATCGCCGAATGGCTCTGGCGCGCGGCCGTGCTGAGCGCGCTGGCCTGGATTGGCCTGGAACTGCACCGTGTGCACGACGACATGATGCAACCCATCGACGAACAGCCCACGGTGACCGCCGACGCCGACGAGATCAACCAGGGCATCGACGATGTGCGCTCCGACGTGGCGGGGCTGACCGAGAAGGTCGATGCGCTGTTGATCGCGATGGCGCGCGGCCGATGACAAGCCGCCGTTGCGATTGATCAATAACGGGCGTCGAACGGGCTGCCCAAGCCCAGCCCGCACGCGTATTGTCGAGATGGTTCGACCGCACGTCGGACCACACGACGATGGGTGACATCTTTCGCGAGACATTTCTCGGCTTCGTGCGAGTGCACGTCCTCTTTCACGCATCGAAGGGCCGCATCTTCGGCGTGGAGATGATCGAGGAGCTCAGGCGCCACGGCTATTCGATGAGCCCGGGCACGCTCTACCCGATCCTGCATGCCATGGAAAAGGCCCGGTACGTGCAGTCCGAGCAGGAGGTGGTCGCGGGCAAGGTCCGCAAGTACTACCGGATCACGCCGGCCGGTCTGCAGGCCCTGGCCATGCTGCGCGAGCGCATCCGCGAGCTCATGGACGAGGTGCTCGACGAGCATCCCGCGCCGCCCGAGGCGCTGCCCGTGGTGAACGAGGCCTGTTGAACGCCGTCGCGGCCGGTTCCGGCTTTGTCTTTGCGCTGCCTCAACCCGCCGGCGCCGACTGGCCATAAGGTGCTCCTGGCGATGAAAGCGGCAGGGAGACCAGGCGTGGGCCAGGCAGAACGGATGAACGACCACGGCAGCATGGGCGACCTGCTGCAACTCATGGGCGCCTCGGCAGGTGCCGCCGATGGCCTTGCGGACGTGCCCGTGGGCACGCGCCACCCCGGCGCGGGCGACGCGCTGTTCCATGAGGACGATTGCGCGCAGGCCATCTACTTCGTGCGCGCCGGCATGTTCAAGACGCTTCGCACGGCCGACGACGGCCACGAGCAGGTGCTCGGCTTCGCCGGCCGCGGGGCCATGCTGGGGTTCGACGCGATGTGCCTGCCTCGGCATCCGACGGCCGCAGTGGCGCTGGAGCCGTCCAGCGTCTATGTCGTGGCGCGCCAGGACGTGTTCGGGCTCGGCGAGCGCATCCCGGCGTTCGCGCGCGTCCTTCACCTGGCCAGCAGCCACGAACTGACACGCCGTGCCGAGCATGCCGATCTGCTCGCACCCGTGGCACCCGAGGTGCGCCTGGCACGCTTTCTCGTGCACCTGGCGCGTCGCAAGGCGGCCGACGGCGAACCGCAGCGGCAGTTGCACCTGCCGATGAGCCGGCGCGACATCGCCAGCCACCTCGGCGTCGCGCACGAGACCGTCAGCCGCGCCTTCACCTCCCTGTCGGGCAGCGGCCACCTGCGCGTGGGCAACCGCGAGGTCGAGATCCTCGACCTGGACGCACTGCAGGCCTGCTCCCTGCGCACCCGCCGCCTCGCTCAGGCGTAGGCCCCGGTGCCCGCCGTACTGCGGCGCGTGTAACGGGATGCGCGGATTGCGTGCACGCAATGCCTCGCACGCGCAGCCGCCTAGATTGGGGCGGTGAGCGCACAGTTGTTCATCGGGAGCGGGGCGGCCTCGCGCTCATGCCGGCCCCATCGACTTGGCTCCACAAATCGCAAGGAGAACCGAATGCCTCGTCCATTCAAGCCCGTTCTGGGCGCCATTGCCGCTGCCTGCACCATGATGGTCGCCGTGCCGGCCAGCGCTTACACCATCTTCGAGGACCTGCCGACCAACGCCTCGCTGCAGATTTCGCATCACACCACCGGGGGACCGATCCTTGTCGACGACTTCGCGCCGGCTGCGCAAGGCAAGATCACCACCGTCGAGTGGTGGGGCACCGCTACGCGGGACAACCGCTGGGAACTGGCCTTCCACACCAACAACAACGGTGAGCCGAACGTCGACAATCCCCTCTCCGGTGCCCTCGTGAAATTCGGCGAGGACGGCTTGCTGACCGCCACCGGCGTGCAGGACGTGGCCGGCCATCCGGAGCTGTTCCACTACAGCGCCACCGTGTCGGGACCGGTGGTGTCGGCCGGCACCGAGTACTGGTTCACCGTCGCCAACTTCTCCGATGGCTGGACCTGGGCCGATGCCTTGAACGGACCGACGGTGGGGGCGGAGAACTTCAATGCCCACACCTCGGTCGGTTCGATCTGCCTCGACGGCGGCCCGCACTGCGGCGCGTGGACGGACGTCCACACCGACTTCGCGTTTCGCATCAATGCGGTCCCGGAGCCGAGCACCTATGCACTGACGGGCATGTCGCTGCTGATGCTGGCGTTGTGGCGTCGGCGGCAGGCGGCCGACAGGCGCCAGGACCGGTCGGACTGAGCACGTTCGTCCGCCTTCGCGAGCGCGCGGCCGCGCTCGCGGGCCACGGTGCAGACCCACCGCGTTGCGATGGCGCAAGGATCGCGCGTGGCGCCGGGGAAAGAATGAGCTCTCTTTCGAGCGCGCCATGGCGACCCTCTCCGACGATCCCTCCGCGACGCGGCGACGCTGGCTCGTCGTGGCGGCGGTCGTGCTCGCGGCGGCCGCGGCCTCGGCCGCCTGGATGCTGCTGCACCGCGCCCCGGCACCCGCCGGTCTGCTGCAGGTCAACGGACGCATCGAAGGCGACCGCATCACGCTGGCGCCGAAGTTCGCCGGCCGCGTGATCGAGCTGGCCGTGCGCGAAGGCGACGTCGTGAAGGCGGGGCAGTTGCTGGTGCGGATGGAAGACCGCGCCGCCCGCGCTCGCCTGGACCAGGCCCTGGCGGCGGCAGAGACGCTGCAGGCCCAGATGACGGCCCAGCAATCGGCCCTGGGCGTGCTGCGCGGCGAGACGGTCGCCTCGGTGAAGGCGGCGCAGATGCGCGTGAGCGCCGCCCAGTCCGATGTGCGTCGCGCACAGGCCGCGACGACCCAGGACGGTCGCGATCACGTACGCGCCAAGGACCTGTCGGCGCAAGGCTTCATCGGGCCGCAGGCACTCGAGCGCGCGGGCCTGGCGCTGCAGCAGTCGACCGAGCAACGCGATGCCGCGCAGGCCGTGCTGGCGCAAGCGCAGCAGGCACTCGCGGATGCGCAGCTCGGCCCGCAGCGGGTGCGGTCGCGGGAAGCGGAACTGGACGTCACGCGGGCGCGGCTGAAGGAAGCCACGGCGGCCGTGGCCGAGGCGCAGACCGCGCTCGACGACCTCACCCTGCGCGCACCGGTCGAAGGCACCATCACCGGCCGCTTCACGAGCGTCGGCGAGGTCGTCAACGCAGGCACACCGCTGCTCGAGCTGGTCGACCTCGGCCAGCTGTACCTCAAGGCCTACCTCCCCGAGACGCAGATCGGCCGCGTGCACCGCGGCATGCCGGCGCAGATCCACGTCGACGCCTACCCTGGCGAGCCGTTCGCGGCCACGCTTCGCTACCTGTCGGCGCGCGCGGAGTTCACGCCCAAGGAGGTGCAGACGGTGGACGAGCGGGTGAAGCTGGTCTACGAGGTGCGCTTGTACGTGGATCGCAACCCCGGCGGAAGGCTCACGCCCGGGCAGCCAGCGGACGCGATGATCCGCTGGCGCGACGCCGCCGCATGGCAGCCGCCGCAACCCTGATCAGCGGCGTGGCGCGTCAGTCGGCCTGGTCCTCGGTGGGGCCGCCGCGGTCGTAGCCCGCGGAGTTCGGCATGTTCGCGTGATCGGTGGAGATGCCCTCGCGGCATGCCCGTTCCGTCTGGCGATCGGCCAACCCGGAACAGGAGTGGTTCAGGGTCGTGTCGCGGCCGCTGCCGTAGTAGCTCGGCGTCGTGCCCGTGCGGTCGATCTCGGCGTTGTTGGGCACTCCCGTGGTCGCATCGACGGCCGGCGGAGCAGTCCCATACGCCCCCGGGGCATTGGCGTCGTTGGGCTGCTGTGCAAAGCTCACACAGCCCGCTGTCGATATGGCAATCAAGGCGAGCGTTCTCAGTGCTGAAGTCCTCATGGCACACCTTTCGGAAGATTGGTGACCTCGAGAACCGGCAATCCGCGTGCCCCGCCGGGGCCCCGCTCCGCTCACGCCCTAGACTGCGCGACCATGCCGATCTCCGAACACGAGCCCACGTTTCGCGTGCGACTCACTCCCAGCGGCCTGTGCTTCGACGCCGCGCCCGGCGAGTCGATCCTGCAAGCGGCCTTGCGCTCGCGCGTGGCCTTGCCGAACTCCTGCCGCAACGGCACTTGCCGCGCGTGCATCTGCCGCCTCACGCACGGCCGGGTCGTCTATCGCATCGACTGGCCCGGCCTCAGCGCCGAGGAAAAGCGCGACGGCTTCGTGCTGCCGTGCGTCGCCCACGCCGCGAGCGACGTGGTCATCGAGCAGCCGAACGCCAGGCGCGAAGGCTGATCGGGGCGATGCAATTCGCGGCCGGCCAAGACGCGGGTCAGGCGACGGAAGCCCGCAGGCGGTCCGCGCCGCGACGCCTGCGCAGCATCAGTTCCTGAATCCACAGCGACGACTCGCCGGGCGGATCACAGCGGCGCGTGGGCTCGTACAGCAGGCCGATGGCGACCCTGCCGGTCCACCACACCAGTCGACCGGTCCCCGGAATGACGAACTCGCCGACATGAGACGGTGGGATGGCCACCGGCGGCGCCGACGAGCTGTGCTCGATGCCATGGCTACCGGTCGTTGCAGTGTCTCGATGCTCACTCATGCTCAACTCCTGAAGTGGCACAAGCGATGATTGCCGCGTTCATCGCTCGGGACACCACCTCAATGAGGGGTCGAGCAACAACTTCCGATCCCGCACCTTAGGGGTTCGGCGCCCCCCAAGCTTGAAGTTGCCGGGCACCCTGCCCGCAAGTAGTCTTGCCGGCAACGCTCGGCCCGGTGGGCGCCGCCGTCCGAGCCATCACAACAACGGGAGAGGCCGCCTTGAATCTCAGGATCGCGCTCGCATTGCTGTCGGTCACGCTGGCGGGTTGCGCGAACTTCCGCGCGGTCTCGGAGTTTGCGCAGCAGACCTCCAAGGTGACCGGTGTCGTGCGTGCCGAGTTCGTGCAACTCGACGTGCTCTGCAAAGAGCAGGCGGAACTGAGCATCGTCATCAACGACATCAAGGACGAGCAGCCGCTCAAGACATGCCAGGCGTACCGGGCGACCCAGGGCCGCCTGGCCGTCGTCACGCTCGACGTCCTGGACGGCTACGCCCAGGCGCTGGGCGCGCTCGCCGACAAGCGCAACTTCGACCTGAGCGCCGACATCGACACCCTGGGCGGGCAAGTGCAATCGCTGCGCGATGGCGCCGGCAATCCGGTGGTGAGTTCGGCCGAGGTGACGGCACTCACCAAGATCGTGGAGGTGCTGGCCGACATCGTCACCGAAGCCAGGCGCGAGGCCGCGGTCAAGCGCCTGGTGCAGGAGAAGCCCGATCTGGTGGTCACCGGCCGCATCCTGCGCTCCTTCTTCGTCGTCGACCCGTCCGCGCCGCCGGGACGTGCCAAGGCCCCATACACGAACCTGGTGGGCCTCGCCGTGGACGACCTCAACTCCTCGGAGCGCATCCTGAGGAGCAAGCCCTTCCAGGCCGCGGAGCCCATTCGAACCGTCGAGCTGCTGCGCGGCATGCGAAGCCGCAAGGCGCAGCTCGAGATGCGCAGCGGCAGCTCCGCCGAGAAGGTGCCGGTCGCCATCGTGGCGGCCATCGATGCGTGGCTGCATGCGCTGGACGAATTCTCCGACCGCGCACTCAAGCCCGACCCGAAGGAATTCATCGATCGCATCAAGGACGTGAGAAGCAAGGCCAACGCTGCCCGCGACGCGCTGCGCGCCGCCAACGACTGATCCACCCGGAAGGAAACCGAACATGGGCGAAGCATTGGACATTGCCGTCGCAGGCGACCGGATCGACGGTGACGATCTCCAGGACTCCATCGATCGTCTCAAGGCCCTGGCCAACATGCTGGACGAGATCGACACCGACGACATGACCGTCGCCCAGGTGCAGGAGATCGGCCGGGCACAGAGCAGCCTGAGGGCGCTGGCCGGCTCGCTGGTCAACAAGCAGATCGATCTGCTCGCCGGCGAGGCCAGGGTCACGGCGGATCACGTCAACGCCGCGGTTCTCGCGGCCCAGGACACGATCCAACGCATCGCCGACATCAGGGACAAGCTCGCCAAGGTCGGTGCGCTGCTGGAGTTCTTCAGCGCCGTTCTCACCGGCGACGGCAAGGTCATCGTGCAGGCCGCGATGGCGCTCAAGAACAAGCTGGGCTGAGGGGCATCACACCTGCCGCGAAGGAGCACGCCATGAGCATCAACTTCATCCCTAACGACCCTGCCGCGGGCGCCAAGGCACCGCCGGCCCGCGTCATCAAGCCGCGGCGCACGCGTCCGGCCGGGCGCTCGGGATTCACCTACAGCCACACCAGCCCGCAAGGGGTGGCCCAGCCGGGCACGCCGAAGTTCCTTTTCTGGCAGGCGCGCGAGGCGGGGATCGCCGCCGTGGAAGCCTTCGAAGCCGCCGTCGGGCCGCATGTCGCATGGCAGGGCAAGCGCAAGAAGCTGCCGTTGCTGCAGGATGCCGGCATCGACCTCAACGCCTTCTACGATCGCGCGAGCTTCTCGTTCTTCCACGAGGCGGTCGGCAGTCGGGTGTTCTTCTCGGGCGAGAGCACCGATGTCGTGTCTCACGAGGTCGGCCATGGGCTGCTCGACTCCGTGCGACCGGAGCTGTGGGACGTCAACTTCCTGGAGGTGGGTGCGTTCCACGAAGCCTTCGGCGACTGCATCGCGCTGCTCACGGCCCTCGAGGACAAGCCGACGCGGCAGAAGCTGCTGCAGGCTGCGCCGACGCTGCGCAAGCGCAACTTCGTCGAGAGCACGGCCGAAGAGCTCTCGAAGGCCATCGGCCTGGCCTTCCCCGGCCACAACGCATCGCAGCCGCGCCACGCCTTCAACAGCTACCAATACCAGATCCCCAGCACATTGCCGGCCGATGGCGGACCCGGCGTGCTGATCAACGAGGTGCACAGCTTCGGCATGCTGTTCACCGGCCCGTTCTGGGACCTGATCGCCAACCTGTTCGCCGCGGCGCCGGCGAAGAACGAGGCGAACCTCCTGGCCGCGGCGCGCACCGCGGGACGGATCCTCGTGGCGGGCGCTAAGGACGCGGTAGTGACGCCGCGTTTCCTGCAGTCGGTGGGCCGCGCGATGACACTGGCCGACCAGTCGCTCAACGGTGGCGCCCACCGAGACAAGATCCGCGCGGCCTTCGCGCGGCACGGCATCGCGCTCGGCTCGAACGCGTTGCTGGCGCCGTCGATGGTGCTCGCGGGCACGGCGCCGACCGGCGCCACGCTTCGCGACGCGACCCGCAAGGACCTGCTGCGCCGACTGGGCAACGTCCGCGGTGCGCGGCTCGACGTCAAACCCAAGGACATGGCCGGCACGCCGATGGTGGCCGCCGTACAGACGCACGCCGTCTCGCTGAGCGGGATCGACCCGAGGCTGAAGGGCGTGGTGGCAATGGCGCAAGTCCCGGTGCTCGTCGGAGCGACCGGCGAACGTGCCGCGGTGATGGGCGCGCTGCCGCATCCGACGGAGGCCGAGGATGAGGTCCGCGCGTTCGTGCAGTCGCTGCTCGCGCACAACCGCATCCGCATCGCCGCGCCGGCCAAGGCGGCGCGCGCGGCGCCCACGCACGCCGATCACACGACGCACGCGATCGCGACGGTCGGCGGCAAGAAGGTGCTGCGGCGAGTGCGCTTCTCGTGCGCATGCCATCCGGGCTTGCGCCTGTTCACCGATCGCTAGCTCGGCCGCTGCGGCTACACCGCACTGAATCGCTGCCGAACCAGGCGCCGAGCGCCGCCGGGGCCGCTCTCGATCGCGTGCGTGGTGCGGCCGCGCGGCGCGCCTTCGCCGGCGATCTGGCCGTGTGCCGCCAGGCTGCGCGCAAAGTCCGTGGCTTCGGCGATCTCGCTGTCTTGCGGCGGCGGCAGTCGCGCGGCAAGTTGGCCATTGCCCTGGAGTTCGACGTGCCCGGCGAGCGCGAGCGCCACCTGCACGGTGCCCAGGCCCGGCACTTCGACGGGATGCCAGCGCCGGCCCGAAACTGGCCAGGGGCCGCCGCTTCGGTCGACTTGCACCATATCCGCGTCGATGCCACGCGCCGAAAGGTAGGCGCGCACGGCCGCCTGCAGGTTGTCAGCGTTCGCCGGATCGAGTCGGCGGGCGATCAGGATGGGCGCCTGCGACCAGTCGTCGAAGTCGGCCGCCTCGGCGCCGGCCGGCGCGAATCGCAGCGTCGCCATTCCCAATGCCTGGCTCGCCGCGCGAGCATGTGCCGCGTTGCCGGTGATGAAAAGGCAGTCGGCCAGGGAGGCCTTGCGACGAAGGCGCTTCAAGGCTGTCTCGAAGATGCCGAGCTGCGGCAGGGGCACTGCGGCATGCGCGGACAGCGTCACCCGCCGTGCCACCGGCTCGAAGAAGGGTCGCAGGCCCGCATCCGCCAAGCGCCCGACAAGTTCGTCGACGATGGGAGCGAGTGGCGCCGCCACCGCCGGGGAGTCCGCCACCAGCCCGCTCGGCAGCGGCTTGCCGCGCGCGTCGCGAAACTCCTGCACAGCGCGCAGCGCCTCTTGCACGTGGTCGAAGACCCGCCATTGGCGGTCGACCAAGGTGTCCATCAGGCCGAACAGGACGATTCGCGGCATCGGCGGCATCGATGAAATCAGGCAGCGAGTTTAGGGCGCTGCCAACGCCGCAGCAGCGATCCAGCGACGTGCACGAAGAAGGGCTCGGAGATCGTCCGAGCCCTTGGAAGGCCTTACGACGGACGGCTGGCCCGCCGCTGCAGCGTTTCGCGGATCCGCTCCTTCACCTGGTCGTACGGCGGCACGACTCGGGGCCGGACCTCCGTGACCTCGATGACATGCCAGCCGAAAGCCGTCTGCACCGGCTGCTCGGCCAGCCCGTGC
>DATFAY010000044.1:0-14472 GCA_035254085.1 Piscinibacter sp. | reverse complement strand
CCATCGGCGATCTCGCCGCTGTACGGGCCGTGCGTCCAGCCGTCGCCCGGCGGGACCACGTCGCCGTGCGCGTTGAGCGCGATCGTGGGCCCGTCGCCGTAGCGGCGGCGCACGATCAGGTTGGTGATCGAGGTCATGCCCTGCTGTTCGACCGCCGCGGCGGGCACCGGGTGCTTCTCGGCGTCGAGGCCGAAGCCGGCCAGCAGCGCGGCGGTGCGCTCGGCGTGCGGCGCGTTGTCGCCCGGCGGCGTGTCGGTGGGCACTTGCACCAGTGCCTGCAGGAAGCGCACCTCCTCGTCGAAGTGCGCATCGATCCAGCGGTCCAGCGCCTCGTACCGTCCGCTCATGTCGACCTCTCCTGGGCCAGCTGCTCGAGCAGGGCGGCGAAGGCCTCGACGGCCAGCTGGGCGTCGTCGCTGGTGATGGTTTCCAGCGGGTTGTGGCTGATGCCGCCGTTGCCGCCGCGCACGAACAGCATCGCCTGCGGCATCACCTCGTGCAGCTTCATCGCGTCGTGGCCCGCGCCGCTGGGCAGGCGCAGCACCGGCAGGCCCAGCGACGCCACGGCCCGCTCCCAGCGCGCCTGCCACGGCGGCGAGCTCGGCGCGGCCGCGGCACGCAGCGTCTCTTCGAGCGTGCAGTGCAGCCCGCGCCGCTCGGTGATGCGCCCGACCTCGGCCAGCACGTCGGCGACGAGCGCATCGCGCCGCGCGTCGGTGGTGGCGCGCAGGTCCAGGCTGAAGCGGCAGCGCCCCGGCACGACGTTGATCGATCCGTGGGGCACCGCGAGCAGGCCCATGGTGCCGACGACATCGGGCTCCGCGCCGGCGCGCTGCTCGACGTAGAGCGCGAGCTCCGCGACCGCGGTGGCGGCGTCGCGCCGGCGGTCCATCGGCGTGGTGCCGGCGTGGCTGGCCAGGCCCACCATCTCGCCGAGATGGCGCACGCTGCCGTTGATCGATGTCACCACGCCCAGCGGCATGTCGCGCTCGGTGAGCACCGGACCCTGCTCGATGTGCACCTCCACGAAGCCGAGATAGGCGGCCGGGTCGCGCACGAGTTGGTCGATCTGCTCGATGGGCAATCCGGCCTGCCGCATCGCTTCGCGCATCGGGACGCCCTCGGCGTCGAGCTGGTCGAGCCAGGCCGGATCGAATTGACCCACCAGCGCGCCCGAGCCGAGGAAGGTCGCCTTGTAGCGCTGGCCTTCCTCTTCGGCGAAGGCGACCAGCTCGATGCCGAAGGGCAGCCGCCGGCCGGCACGGTGCAGCTCGCGCACGCAGGCCATCGGCACGAAGATGCCGAGCCGGCCGTCGTAGCGGCCGGCGTTGCGCACCGTGTCGTAGTGGCTGCCGGTGAGCAGGCGCCGTGCGCCGGGCTCGCTGCCGTGGTAGATGCCCACCACGTTGCCCACGGCGTCGATGCGCACCTCGTCGAAGCCGCATTCCTGCATCCATTGCAGCAGCTGCGCGGCGCAGGCGCGATGCGCCGCGGTGAGGTAGGTGACGGTGAGCTGGCCGGCTTCGGCACAGCCCGGGTCGCTGTGCCGCGACAGCGCCTCGGCCCAGTCCCACACCAGCTCGCCCAGCGCGGGCACCACGCCGAAGCGGTCGTTCAGGCGCAGCTCGGCGATGCGGTGCACCTGGCGCAGGCATTCGGCCAGTTCGTCCTGCGGGTGCGCGTCGAGCCGGCGTTCGAGGGTGGCGATGATCTCGGCGCGGCCCAGGCCCGTGCCGCGCGGGCCGCGCACCGCGAGGATGAAGGGCCAGCCGAAGCGCGCGTTGTAGGCCGCGTTGAGCTGCTGCAGCCGCGCGAGCTCGGCCGGCGTGCAGTGGGTGAGCCCGGCACCGCTCTGCTCGCGTCCGGAATCGTCGGTCAGGGTGCCGGCCAACATGGCCTTGCCCGCGAGTTCGGGATGCGCGCGCACCAAGGCCAGCTGGCGCTCGCGGCCGGCCTCGCGCACGATGTCGGCCATCACGAGCTTGAGGTGCGCGAGGCTCTTGAACGGGCGCTGCGCCAGCGCCGCCTGCGCGATCCAGGGCGAGTGCTCGTACACGCCGTCGAGCCAGGCAGCGGCCTGCGCGGCGTCGGCGGCGTTGAGGGCGTCCAGCGTGAGATTCATGCGGTGCCGCCGGGCTGCGGCGCCGGGAAATACCGGCGCCAGTGGCGTGCGATGTCGATGCGGCGGCACACCCACACGCGGTCGTGCGCCGCCACGTGGTCGAGAAAGCGCTGCAGCCCGCGCAGGCGCCCGGGCCGCCCGAGCAGGCGGCAGTGCATGCCCACGCTCATCATCTTGGGCGCCTCGGCGCCTTCGGCGTACAGCACGTCGAAGCTGTCGCGCAGGTAGTGGAAGAAGTCGTCGCCGGTCGCAAAACCCTGCGGCAGGGCGAAGCGCATGTCGTTCGCGTCGAGGGTGTAGGGCACCACCAGCTGCGGCACGACCGCGCCGTCGCTGCGCGTCACCGGGGTCCAGAACGGCAGGTCGTCGCCGTAGTAGTCGCTGTCGTACTCGAAGCCACCGAAGTCGGCCACCAGCCGGCGCGTGGCCGGGCTGTCCCGGCCGGTGTACCAGCCGAGCGGGCGCGTGCCCGTGAGACGCGTGATCGCCTCGACCGCGAGGCGCAGGTGCTCGCGCTCGGTCGCCTCGTCGACTTCCTGGTAGCTGATCCAGCGCCAGCCGTGCGAGGCGATCTCGTGCCCGGCCTCGACGAAGGCGCGCGCGACCTCGGGGTGCCTCTGCAGCGCCATCCCCACGCCGAACACCGTGAGCGGCAGTGCGCGGCGCTCGAACTCGCGCAGGATGCGCCACACGCCGGCGCGCGAGCCGTATTCGTAGATCGACTCCATGCTGAGGTGGCGCGCCGGATAGCTCGGCGGGTTCGCCATCTCGGAGAGGAACTGCTCGCTGCCGGCGTCGCCATGCAGCACGCAGTTCTCCGCGCCTTCCTCGTAGTTCAGGACGAACTGCAGCGCGATGCGCGCCTGGCCCGGCCATTGCGGATGCGGCGGCGTCGCGCCATGGCCGTGCAGGTCGCGCGGATAGCCGGGGTTCATGGCTGACTCGGCAGCAAGGCCGATTCGAGGTCGGGCACGCGCGGGTCCAGCCGCAGGTTGCGCTCGACGTGGAGCAGGTGCGTCTCCATCAGGCGCTGCGCGGCGCGCGCGTCGTGCCGCTCCAATGCGTCGACGATGGCCACATGCTCCTCGAAGGAGTGCTCGGCCGAGTGCGCCGACTGGTACATGAGCGCGATCAGCGAGGAGCGCGAGAGCAGGTCGGCGAGCAATTCGGCCAGCACCTGGTTGCCCAGCATGCCGGCCAGCAGCGGGTGGAAGTCGGCCAGCAGACGGGTGCGGCCCGACACGTCGATGCGCTCGACCGCCGCCCGTTCGTCCACCAGGTGTGCACGCAGCTGCGCCACCTGTGCCGGCGTGATGCAGGCCGCCAGCCGCCGCACCAGCGCCGACTCGAGCATCTGGCGCACCTCGAACACCTGGCGCGCCTCCTCGACGCTGGGCTGCGCCACGTGCGCGCCGCGCGCGGGCTCGAGCGTGACCAGCTTGTCGCGGCTGAGGCGGTTCAGCGCCTGGCGCACGATGGTGCGCGAGACCTTGAAGATGTCCGCCAGCTTCTGCTCTGCGAGCTTGGTGCCGGGCATGAGGCGGCGCTCGACGATGGCGGCGGTGATCGCGTCGACGATGCGCTGCGTGGAAGTCGTGTCCGCCGGCGCGCGGCGCGCCGCTGCCGGCTTGCGGCGCAGCGCGGCGGCGGTGATCGGCGTGACGGCGGAGCGGGCGGTGGCGGGTCGCATGGGAAACGCGTTTGCAGTGGCCCGGAAAGTGTATACACTTTGCCCGCTCCTGCAAGCGCCAACCCCGACGATGGGACAACTCACCACTCACGTCCTCGACACCATGAACGGTTGCCCGGCCGCCGGCATGCGCGTGAGCCTGTGGCGGCTCGGCGATGCCGCGGCGGCGCCGCTCAAGACCCTGCTGCTCGACGCGGACGGCCGCGCCGGCGCGCCCCTGCTGGCGGGGCCGGAACTCTCGGCCGGCCGCTATCGCCTGCTGTTCGAGGTGGCGGCGTACTTTGCGGCGCGCGGCGTGATGCTGCCGCAGCCGGCCTTCCTCGACCAGGTGCCGGTCGACTTCGGCATCGCCGACCCGTCGTCGCACTATCACGTGCCGCTGCTGGTCAGCCCCTGGGCCTATTCCACCTACCGCGGCAGCTGATGCCGGCCTGTATACACAAGGTCCGCGCCGGGGGCCTGCGCTGATGGACGCCTACCTCCTCGATTGGGCCAACTTGCTGCTGCGCTGGACGCACGTGATCGTCGCGATTGCCTGGATCGGCGCCTCGTTCTACTTCGTCTTCCTCGACCTCAGCCTCACCCCGCCGCAATCGCCCGAGCTGCGCGCCCAGGGTGTCGACGGCGAGCTGTGGGCGGTGCACGGCGGCGGCTTCTACAACCCGCAGAAGTACCTCGTGGCGCCGCAGCGCTTGCCCGACAAGCTGCACTGGTTCTACTGGGAGAGCTATTCGACCTGGCTGACCGGCTTCGCGCTGTTCACCGTGCTGTACCTGATGCAGGCCGCGACCTTTCTCGTCGATCGCCGCCTTCACGACTGGAGCCCCGCGGCGGCGGTGGCGGCGGCCCTGGCGTTCCTCGTCGTGTTCTGGCTGGTCTACGACGGCGTGTGCCGCGTGTTCGGCGAGCGTCGCGGGGGCGATCGCGTCGTCGGCGCGCTGGTGGCGCTGGCGGTGGCGCTCGGGGCCGAGTTGGCCTGCCGCTGGTTCGCCGGCCGCGCCGCATTCCTGATCGTGGGCGCGATGATGGCCACCGCGATGACGGCCAACGTGGCGGTCTGGATCATCCCGGGCCAGCGCAAGGTCATCGCGCAGATGCGGGCCGGCGAGCCGGTCGATCCGCGGCACGGCCGGCGCGCCAAGCAGCGCAGCGTGCACAACACCTACTTCACGCTGCCGGTGCTCATCGCCATGCTCAGCAACCACTACGGCTTCCTCTACGGCGCGCCGCACAACGCGGCGGTGCTGTTGGCGGTGATGGCCGCGGGCGCGCTGATCCGCCATTCCTTCGTCGCGCGCCACCAGGCGCTGGTGCAGGGCCGGCGGGTGCCGTGGGAATACGCGGCTGCCGGCACGCTGCTGCTGGCCGGGGTGGCGGCATGGCTGGCGCCGCCGCGCACCGCCGTCGCGACGACGCAGCCGGTGCGCTTCGACGAGGTGCGCGCGGTCGTCGAGCGCCGCTGCGTTCCGTGCCACAACGCGCAGCTGTTCAACAAGAACGTGCAGCTGCACACGCCGGCGCTGATCGCACAGCACGCGATGCAGATCTACCAGCAGGCGGTGGTGGCGCGCACGATGCCGCTGAACAACGCGACGCAGATCACCGAGGGCGAGCGCGCGCTGCTCAAGCGCTGGGTCGAGGCGGGTGCGCCGACACAATAGCCCCATGAGCACGCCGCTGCCCCACGACGATCCCCGCGCCTTCTTGCGACTCCTCTACGACGCCGCCGTGGCGCGCGCGCTGCCGGCCCATACGCTGGGCGCTCACCTGCCTTCGCCGCCCAAGGGCCGCACCCTGGTGCTGGGCGCCGGCAAGGCGGGCGGCGCGATGGCCGAGGCCGTGGACCGGCTCTGGCCTCATGACGCTGCCCTGTCGGGCCTGGTCGTCACCCGCTACGGCCACGTGCCGCCGGACTACCGGGCGCGCGGCGGGCGCATCGAGGTGGTCGAGGCGGCCCACCCGGTGCCCGACGCGGCCGGGCTTGCGGCCACGCAGCGCATCGTCTCGCTCGCGCAGGGATTGAGCGCGGACGACCTGGTGCTGTGCCTCGTCTCGGGCGGCGGCTCGGCCTTGCTGTCGATGCCGGCCGCGGGCCTCACGCTGGAGGACAAGCAGGCCGTCAACAAGGCGCTGCTGGCGAGCGGCGCCGCCATCGACGAGATGAACTGCGTGCGCAAGCACCTGTCCGCCATCAAGGGAGGCCGGCTGGCGGCGATGTGCGCGCCGGCGCGGGTGGTGACGCTGCTGATCAGCGACGTGCCGGGCGATGCGCCCGAGGTGATCGCGAGCGGCCCCACCGTGCCCGACCCCACCACCTGCGAGGACGCGCTGCGCATTCTCGCGCGCTACGCGATCAGCGTGCCGATGGCCGCCGAGGAGGGCCTGGCCAGCGGCGCCTTCGAGACGCCCAAGCCCGGCGATCCGCGCTTCGCCGGCCACGAGGTGCGGCTGGTCGCCACGCCGCAGCAGTCGCTGCAGGCGGCGGCCGAGTGCGCGAGGGCGGCGGGCATCGCCGCGCACATCCTGAGTGACGAGATCGAAGGCGAGTCGCGCGAGGTCGGCAAGGTGCATGCGGCGCTCGCGCGCGCGGTGGCGCGGCGCGGCGAGCCGTTCGCGCGGCCCTGCGTGATCCTCTCCGGCGGCGAAACCACCGTCACCGTCAAGGCCAAGGGCGGGCGCGGCGGGCGCGCCACCGAGTTCCTGCTCGGCTGCGCCATTGCCTTGCAGGCGCAGCCCAACGTGCACGTGATCGCGGCCGACACCGACGGCATCGATGGCGTCGAGGACAACGCCGGCGCCATCGTCACGCCGGACACCCTGCAGCGCGCCGGCGCGCGCGGCCTGAAGCCCCAGGACTTCCTCGACCGCAACGACGCCTACAGCTTCTTCGCGCCGCTGGGCGACCTGGTGGTGCCCGGGCCGACCTTCACGAACGTCAACGACTTTCGCGCGCTGCTGGTGCTGTGACCGCGGCCGCGGTCTGCAGCAACTGCGCCACCGCGGCGACGGCGACGATCTCGGGCGACTTGCCGGTGACGCCTTCGACCCCGATCGGGCAGGTCATGCGCGCGACCAACTCGGGTGCGATGCCGCGCGCTTCGAGGCGATGCACGAAGCGCGCGCGCTTGGTCTTCGAGCCGATGAGGCCGAAGAAGGCGAAGTCGCCGCGGCGCAGGATCGCCTCGGCGATGCGAAGGTCCAGGTCGTGGCTGTGCGTGAGCACGAGGTAGTGCGAACGCGGGGGCGCGACGCGCACCTCGGCCTCGACCGCATCGACGCAATGGCGGCGGATGTGCGCCGGCCACGGAGCGCCGCCTTCTTGCATGGGCGGGAATTCGGCCTCGCGTTCGTCGATCCAGTCGACTTCGACGTCCAGCGTGGCAAGCAGCCGCGCGATCGCGCGGCCGACGTGCCCCGCGCCGTAGAGCTGCAGCCGCAGCAGCGGCGGCGAGAGCGGCCAGCGCGCCAGCGCCTCGGCGTCGAGCCGCTCGAAGCGCAGCGTCAGCGCACCGCCGCAGCATTGGCCGAGCGTGGGGCCGAGCGCCACCGCTTGCACCTGCGCGATGGTCTCGCCGCCGGCCAGGATGTCGCGCGCGGCCTGCAGCGCCTGCAGTTCGAGGTGGCCGCCGCCGATCGTGCCGGCGGTGAAGTCCTTGCCCACCAGCATGCGCGCGCCGCGCTCGCGCGGCACCGACCCCTGCGTCGAGGCCACCTCCACCACGATGGCCGACTCGGCCGCGTGCAGCGCCTGCTCGGCGGCCCGGCGTGTCGCGCGGTCCATCGCCTCAGGCCGCGCCGCGCACGGCGTTCAGCGCGTCGAGCACGGCCTCGGGCGTGGCCGGGGCGCGCAGGGGCGGATCAACGCGGTGGCCGCCCGCGGCGGAGATCGCGTCGCGGATGGCGAGGAACACCGAGAAGGCCAGCAAGAGCGGCGGCTCGCCCACCGCCTTGCTGCGATGGATGCTGTCCTCGGCGTTGGGGTTGTCGAACAGGCGCACGTTGAACTCCGGCGGGCCATCGTTGGCCGTCGGGATCTTGTAGGTGCTGGGCGCGTGCGTGAGCAACTGGCCTGTCGTGGGGTGCCACACCAGCTCTTCCATCGTGAGCCAGCCCATGCCCTGCACGAAGCCGCCCTCGATCTGGCCGATGTCCACGGCCGGGTTGAGCGAGCGGCCGACGTCGTGCAGCAAGTCGGCGCGCAGCAGCCGGTGCTCGCCGGTGAGGGTGTCGATCACCACCTCGCTCACCGCCGCCCCGTAGGCGAAGTAGTAGAAAGGGTGGCCCTGCATGGCGATCGGGTCCCAGTGCAGGCCGGGCGTGGCGTAGAAGCCGTCGGACCACAGGGGCACCCGCTGTTCGTAGGCCTGGTGCACCAGCTGCGCGAACGGCAGGCTCCGGCCGTTGGCGTGCACCGCGTCGTCGGCGAAGCGCACCTCCGCGGCGGTGCCGCCGCACAGGTGCGCCGCGACCGCGGCCAGGCGCTCGCGGATCTGCCGCGCCGCGTCCTGCGCTGCCTTGCCGTTGAGGTCGCTACCCGACGAGGCCGCGGTGGCCGAGGTGTTGGGCACCTTGTGGGTGTCGGTGGCGCTCACACGCACCCGCGCGAAGGACACGCCCAGCTCGTGCGCCACCACCTGCGCGACCTTGGTGTGCAGGCCCTGGCCCATTTCCGTGCCGCCGTGGTTCACGAGGATCGAGCCGTCGGTGTAGACCAGCACCAGCGCGCCGGCCTGGTTGAGGTGGCGCAGGTTGAAGGAGATGCCGAACTTGACCGGCGTGAGCGCGATGCCGCGCTGGAGCACCGGGCTCGCCTCGTTGAACTGCGCCAGCGCCGCGCGGCGCGCGCGATAGTCGCTGCTGCGCTCGAGGTCTGCCACCAGCTCGTGGATCACGTTGTCCGCGACCACCTGGCCATAAGGCGTCACGTTGTTCGAGGTGGTGCCGTAGAAGTTGGCGCGACGCACGTCCAGCGGATCGCGACCGAGCACACGCGCGATGCTGTCGAGCACATATTCGGTGACGAGCGCGCCCTGCGGCCCGCCGAAGCCGCGAAAGGCGGTGTTGCTCTGCGTGTGGGTCCTCGCCGAGTGCCCATGCATGGCGACGTCGGGCAGCCAGTAGGCGTTGTCGACGTGGCACAGCGCGCGGGTCATCACCGGGCCCGAGAGGTCGGCCGAGTGGCCGGCGTTGGACACCAGCGTCAGCTCGCAGCCCAGCAGCCGGCCCGCATCGTCGTAGCCGACCTCGTAGTCGTAGTGGAAGCCGTGGCGGCGGCCGGTGACGAGGAAGTCGTCGTCGCGGTCCAGGCGCAGCTTGACGGGCCGGTTCAGGCGCCGCGCCGCGACGGCCGCCACGCAGGCGAACACGGCCGACTGCGACTCCTTGCCGCCGAAGCCGCCGCCCATGCGCCGGCACTCGACCTGCACATGGTGCGACGCCAGGTTCAGCGCGCGGGCGATCAGGTGCTGCATCTCGCTCGGATGCTGCGTCGAGCAATGCACCAGCAGGCCGTCGTCCTCCTTGGGCAGCGCATAGCTGATCTGGCCCTCCAGGTAGAACTGCTCCTGCCCGCCGACCGAGAAGCTGCCTTGCAGGCGATGCGGCGCCGCGGCGATGGCGGCCCGCGCGCCGCCGTCGCGGGTGCCGCGCACCAGGTGCATGGGCGGCAGCACGCATTCGCCGCGCGCCTGCGCGTCGGTGGCGCTGAGCAGCGCAGGCAGCGGCTCGATGCTCAGCACGTCGGCGGCGCGCGCGGCCGCGCGGCGCGCGGCCGCGCGGGTCTCGGCGATCACGGCGAACACGGGCTGCCCCAGGTAGCGCAGCTCGCCCGCGGCGAGGATCGGCTCGTCGTGCAGGATCGCACCGCAGTCGTTGGGGCCGGGGATGTCGTCGGCCGTGAGCACCGCCACCACGCCCGGCAGCGCGCGGATGCGCGCCAGCGCCATGCCGGCGAGGCGGCCGTGCGCCACCGGCGACAAGCCGAGCGCCGCATGCAGCGTGCCGGCCAGCTCGGGCAGGTCGTCGACATAGCTCGCCTCGCCGGCCACGTGTAGGTGCGCCGACTCGTGCGGGCGCGCACGGCCGACCTCGTGCGACGGGGTCGCGGCGGCCGGCAGCTCGAGCGGCTTGTTCATGGCGTTGCCACCGCATCGCTCGCCCGCGCAGGCCATACGCTCAGGGCATCGGCGCACAGCGGGGCGTCAGGGCGTGTCTCCATCCAGAAGCGTCGCAGCAGGTTCTGCGCCGCCTGACGGCGGTAGGCGGCGCTCGCCCGCAGGTCGGACAGGGGCGTGAAGTCGCGTGCCAGGGCGGACTGGGCCGCGACCAGGGCGGCTTCGGTCCAGGGCTGACCGTCCAGCGCCTGCTCGGCCTGCGCGGCGCGCCGCACGGTGGCCGCCATGCCGCCAAAGGCCAGCCGCGGGGAGCGGATCACGCCGTCGTCGCCGAGCTCGATGGAGAACGCGCCGCACACGGCCGAGATGTCGCTGTCGTGGCGCTTGGCGAGCTTGTAGGCGCGCAACGTGCGCTGCAGCGCGGGCAGGGGCACGTGCAGGGCGACCAGGAATTCGCCGGGCTCGAGGCGGTTCTTCATGTAGTCGACGTAGAACTCGGCGAGCGGCAGGCGGCGCGTGCGATCGCCTTGGCGCAGCTCGAGCTGCGTGTCTAGCGCCATCAGCACCGGCGCGGCGTCGCCGATGGGCGAGCCGTTGGCGACGTTGCCGCCCAGGGTGCCCGCGTGCCGGATCGGCGGCGATGCGAAGCGCAGCCACATCTCGGTGAGCTCGGGCCGGCGCGCGGCGAGCGCCTGCCACGCCGCCTCCAGCGAAGCGCCGGCGCCGATCACCAGGTGGTCGTCGCGCAGCTCGATGCGGCGCAGTTCGTCCACGTCGCCCAGGTAGATCAGCTCGACCAGGTCGCGCAGCTGCTTGTTGACCCACACGCCGATGTCGGTACCGCCGGCGAGCAGCCGCGCGTGCGGGCGCTGCGCCCGAAGCGCGGCCAGCTCGTCCACGCTCGCGGGTGCGTGGAAGATCGCGTGGCCCGAACCATGGCTGCGCGCCTGCCGCGCGATCGATCGGAGGGCGGCGATCACGGGCGCGGTGTCCAGCGGCGCGGCGGGCAGCTGCCCCATGCGCTCGCCGGCATCGAGGATCGGCCGGTAGCCGGTACAGCGGCACAGGTTGCCTGACAGCGCGTCGGCGAGCTGCTGCCGCGCCGGCTGCGTGCCTTGCGCGGCGTGCTCCTCGTGCACGGCCCACAGCGACATCACGAAGCCGGGCGTGCAGAAGCCGCATTGCGAGCCATGGCACTCGACCATGGCCTGCTGCACCGGATGCAGCGCGCCTGCGTTCAGGGCCTTCAAGTCTTCCACCGTGAACAGCGCCTTGCCATGCAGCGTGGGCACGAACTGCATGCAGGCGTTGACCGTCTTCAGTCGCAGACCGCGCACTGGGGGCGCGTCGGCGTCGGCGTGCTCCGGCAGCTCGCCGATCACGACCGTGCAGGCGCCGCAGTCGCCTTCGTTGCAGCCTTCCTTGGTGCCGGTGCAGCGGGCGTCCTCGCGCAGCCAGTCGAGCACGGTGAGGGTCGGCGCAACGCCCTCCAGCTCGACGATGCGGCCGCGATGATGGAAGCGGATGGGCTGGGAGGCGCTCATGACAACGCGGAACTTACCGCGGCAGGCCCGTTCGTGTATACGATAGGCGGCATATCACCTATCCGGCCAGGCATATGGCGCAGCGGGCGGATTTCGACAAGATCGAGCTCTACCTCATCCGGGTCCTCCACACCTTGATCACCGAACGCAGCGTGTCGCGGGCGGCCTTGCGCCTGCAAAGCTCGCAGCCTGCCGTGAGCGCGCAGCTGCGACGCCTGCGCGAGCTCACCGGCGATCCGCTGCTGGTGCGCGCGGGCAATGCGATGACGCCGACCGCCGTGGCGCTGCAGCTGGCCGAGCCGGCGAGCCAGGTGCTGCAGCAGGTCGAGCGGCTGTTCAGCCCGGGCGGCCGCCGGCGCGGCTTCGAGCCCGCCACGACCGAGGCGACGTTTCGCGTCGCCGCCAGCGACTACCTCGATCCGCTGTTCTTGCCGTCGCTGGTGGCCCAGGTCAAGCGCGAGGCGCCGCAGGTGCGGCTGGAACTGCTGCCCTTGTCCGGCGAGTTCGACTACCGGCGCAGCCTGGCCGCCGGCGAGGTCGACCTCGTGATCGGCAACTGGCTGGAGCCGCCGGGCGAACTGCACCTGGGCCGCTTGGTGAGCGACGAGGTGGTCTGCCTGGTGGCCGAGGACCACCCGGCGGTGCGCCTGGCCGCCGGTCGCGGCTGGACGGTGGAGAAGTACCTCGCCTGCGAGCACGTGGCGCCGACGCCCACCTTCCGCGGCGCGCGCGGCGTGATCGACGAGCACCTCGAAGGGCTGGGCCTGACCCGCGACATCGCGGTGCGCAGCGCGCATTTCAGCCTCATCCCGCTGATGGTGGCGCAAAGCCTGCTCGTGCTGACCACGGGGCGGCTGTTCTGCACCCGCTACGTCGACAGCCTGCCGGTGCGCATCGTGCGCTGCCCGGTGGCGTTCCCGCCGCTCGCCTACTTCCAGCTCTGGCACGACCTGACCCACGCGTCGGCCGGCATGCGCTGGTTGCGCGAGCAGGTGCGCGACGTGGCCCGCGGACTCTCCGGCCACGCCATGCCGCAGCGCGGCAGCAAGGCGGCGTGATGGCGGACGAACCTCTCGCCCCCTCAGATGGACCTCGACGGGTTGCGCTGCGCGGCGACCTGCTCGACTTCATCACCACGCCGCAGTGGGGGCTGGTCGAGTCGCCGGCGGTGCGCTTTCGCGAGGACCACTGGCTGCTGATCGAGAACGGCCGCATCGCCGGCGCGCAGCCGGGCGACCAGCCGCCCGACGAGCGCTGGACGCGTCGCGACCACCGCGGCTGCCTCATCCTGCCGGGCTTCATCGACACGCACGTGCACAGCCCGCAGCTCGACGTGATCGCCAGCCACGGCACCGAGCTCCTGGACTGGCTCACCACCTACACCTTCCCGGCCGAGGGCCGCTACGCTGACCTGTCGGAAGCGCAGACAGGCGCGGCGCGCTTCCTCGACGCGCTGCTGGCGCACGGCACGACCAGCGCGGTGGTCTTTCCCACCGTGCACAAGGTGAGCGCGGACACGCTGTTCGCGGCCGCCGAACAGCGCGGCATGCGGCTCATCGCCGGCAAGGTCCTGATGGACCGCCACGCGCCCGAGGGCCTGCGCGACGCGGCGCCGGATCTGGGCGCGCGCGACTGCGTCGACCTGATCGACCGCTGGCACGGCAAGGGCCGGCTGGCCTATGCGGTGACGGTGCGCTTCGCGCCCACCAGCAGCCCGGCGCAACTCGAGGCGGCCGGCCAGCTGTGCACCGCCTATCCGGGCGTGTACATGCAGACGCACCTGGCCGAGAACCGCGCCGAAGTGAAATGGGTGCATGAGCTCTTTCCCGACGCGCGCAGCTACCTCGACGTGTACGACCGCGCCGGCCTGCTCAACGCGCGCGGCATCTTCGCGCACGGCATCTGGCTCGACGACGACGATCGCGCCGCGCTGCGCGAGGCCTGCGCCCAGATCGCGCACTGCCCCTCGTCCAACCTGTTCCTGGGCAGCGGCCTGTTCGACTGGCGCGCCGCCGACGATGCCGGCGTGCGCGTGAGCGTGGCCACCGACGTGGGCGGCGGCACCAGCCTGTCGCTGCAGCGCACGCTGTCCGATGCCTACAAGGTGCAGGCGATGGCCGGCGAGCGCCTCACCGCCTGGCGGGCGCTGCATGCTGCGACACTTGGCGCCGCGGCGGCGCTGGGACTCTCCGACGAGATCGGCTCCCTGGCCACCGGCTGCGTGGCCGACCTGTGCGTCTGGGACTGGGCCAGCGGCCCGGTCGCGCAGCGCCGCCACGAGGTGGCCGCGGGGCTGCACGAGAAGGTCTTTGCGTGGATGACGTTGTCGGATGAAAGGAACCTGGTGGCTTGTCTGGTCGATGGCGTGGTGCGCTACGAGCGCGAGGCGCGAGCCCGGTGAACGCGCTTGAACCGGGGCAGCATGACGCCGGGACGCTGCGCCTGGAGCTCGTCGGCATCGGCAAGCAGTACCCCGCCGTCAAGGCCAACGACGGCGTGAACCTGCGCGTCAAGCCGGGCGAGATCCACGCGGTGCTGGGCGAGAACGGCGCGGGCAAGTCCACGCTGATGAAGATCATCTACGGCGCGGTGCTGCCCGACGAGGGCGAGATCCGCTGGAACGGCCGGCCGGTCGCGATCCGCAACCCGCACGAGGCGCGCCAGCTGGGCATCAGCATGGTGTTCCAGCACTTCAGCCTGTTCGACACCCTCACCGCCGCCGAAAACGTGTGGCTGGGCCTCGGCAAATCGCTCACGCTGGCCGAGGTCACGCAGCGCATCACCGAGGTGTCGAAGACCTACGGCCTCGACGTGGAGCCGCTGCGCCCGGTGCACACGCTCTCGGTGGGCGAGCGGCAGCGGGTGGAGATCGTGCGCGCGCTGATGACGAGCCCGAAGCTGCTCATCCTCGACGAGCCCACCTCGGTGCTCACGCCGCAGGCGGTGGACAAGCTCTTCGTGGTGCTCAGGAAGCTCGCCGCCGCGGGCTGCTCCATCCTCTAC
>DATFAY010000043.1:0-5675 GCA_035254085.1 Piscinibacter sp. | reverse complement strand
AGGCGCGAAGAACAGCACCGGGCGCGGGCCGGCCAGGCCCTTGGCGCCGCCGAGCTCGCTCCAGTGCGTGCCGCCGACCGAGCAGCTGTACATGAGGCGGGCGTCGAAATGGGCGTGGACCGACGTTCGCAGCGCTGCATTGCCGCTCATGTCGACATAGAGCGCGGCCGTCTCGCGAGGCAGACTCGTGACGGCCTCGTAGGGCAGCACCTCGTCATAGCAGCCCAGGCCCTGGGTGAAGGCGATGTTGCCCCGCGAGGTCAACCCGACGACGCGCGGCGCGCCGGGCTGGCCGCGCCGCTGCGACAGGGCGAACGCCGTGCCGTAGGCCGTCTTGCTCGATGCGCTCGACAGCAGCACCATGCTCGCGCCGAAGAAGCGGTTGTCCGCGAGGAAGTCGTCGATCAGGAACGAGGTCGTGAACAGCGGGCGCATCACTGCGGTGAGGCCTTCCTGCTCGGCCGCGTAGCCCGGGTCCGTGCTGCAGCGCAGGTAGCGGTTGTACAGCGGGTGCAATTCGCTTCGATGAGCGGCGCCGTCGGTGAAGCCGTCCGCGTTCACCTGCACGGGATGCAGCACGACCTCGCTGCTCATCGGCCAGTAACCATAGAAGCGCTCGCCCGCCGCCACGCCGTCGGCCGTCGACTCGATCACGTCGGCGAAACCCCATACGGGGATGCGTCCCCAGCCGGCCAGGTCGCAGGGAAAGAAATCCCAGTAGCGCATGGTCTCGCCGAAGGCGGCGTAGGTCACGTTGTTCGACGTGAGCGCGAAGCAGTCGATGCGCAGTCGCGCGCCGCCCGGCGGCAGGGGCGTCTCGCTGGCAGGCTGCTCGACCGTGCGGGTCTGGCGCAGGTCGTCGCGCCGGACGATGAAGCTGTGGTTCATGGCGTTCTCCTCGAGGGGCGCAAGCCTGCGCCTGGCGGCGGCGAGGGCGCTGTCACGACAGCGACAAGGGACGGCCAGAAAGCGAAAAGGCCCGGTCGCCGAAGCGGGCCGGGCCCTGGTGCGGGTGCGGGAACATCAGAGGCGACGCACACCCGGCACCCAGCCGACGAGGCGGCCATTCAGGTACAGCGCGCCTTCGGGTGCGCCGGCGTCCGCATAGAACTCCAGCACCGCGGGCAGCGGCTCGGCCGGAGGCGGCGTCGGCACCGCGACGCGGCGGGCCAGGTGCGCCAGCAGCGCACTGGCGGCGCGCAGGCTCGCGGCGGTCGCTCGCCGCGCGGGGTGGCTCAGCGGGGGACGGCTGACCACGGGACTCCAGGGCAGGGGCTTGAGGCTCGTCATGATCGTTTCCTTGTCGAGCGGCGCGCGCTTTGCGCCGCACAGGGTTCATGGGATGTGCTTCGGTCGGGTGAGTTGGTCCAGTTCGCGCTGCAGGGATCGAGCGGACTGCTGTCGCAGCGAGCCGCCGCGCGGCCGGTGGGCGCCAGCGCGGCGTCGATGCGCCGGGACCACCAGGGGATTGCGGGGTTTGAGCGTGCTGACGGTGATCTTCATCGTGGTTCTCCTGTTCGGCCCGGCATCGGCGGCGCCAATGCAAACGGCCCGGGGCAGTGATGCATCCCGGGCCGTGTGATGAGTGTTCGTCAACGAACGCTCAGCAGCGAAGCGGTGGACCGGGCGGCGCCTCCATGGCACCGATGACGTGAGCCCGCGCGTCGGCGCGTCGGGAAACGCAACTCGACAGCGATGGGTTCAGGACGGCGGTGAGGAACATGGGACTCCGGGGTGGTGGATCGGCGGGTGTCGTTGCGGCGGGAACGGCGGGCATCGCAACTTGCGCAGATGATAAACGATTGATTATCTTGCGCAAGAGGCGGCGAGGCCCTGCGATCCCCCTAGATCGTGGGTGTGGGTTCGGCGCGACGCCGCCGATCGCGCCGACCGGGCGCCTTCAGCGTTTGCGCTTGAGCGGCGCGACGCCCGCCTGGGTGCGGCTCCACAGCTCGCGGGCGTCGTCCACGGGTGCGCCCGCCTTGCCCGCGACCTTGCCAGATGGCGGCGCTACGGCGGGCAAGGGCGGCGCCGGGGATGGCGCCGGTGCCAGCACCTCTCCCAGCAGGTCGAGCAGCCGGGTGCGCGCGCGCTCGGGATGGCGACGGTAGTAGGTGAGGACCAGCCCGACGATGAAGCGCTCGTCGTCGTCTTGCGGTACGTTGCGCACGGCGTCACTGTCTTCGGCGCCGGCACGGCGCGCGCCGGGCGCGGCGGACGCATTGAATTCGTCGTGCGGCTCGTCCATCCAACCGCGGGGCTTGTGGCACAACTGCTCGAACTGCCGCGCGAGCCGCTCCCCGATCTGCCGCGAGCGGCCCTTGATCTGGCTCCAGTAGCTCGGCTGGATCTGCAAGCGCTCGGCGAAGCGGCGCTCCAGGCCGCGCAGCGTGGCGGCGTCGGGGTGCTTGACGGTGTTGTGGACGAACTCGTCGAAGAGGGCCAGCGCGTTGTCAAGGCGGATCTGGGCAACGTCTCGGTGGCCTGCATGCATGAGGGGCGATGATAAAGCTTCGATGACCCCTTGATGTGCGCCAGCGCAAACAAGAGCGGGCCCCCGCGGGGCCCGCTTCGCTCACGCTGGCGTGGCGCTGCCGCGCCCGGCGCCTACTTCTTCCTGCCGACTTCGTGGCCCACGACGCCGCCGACGGCCGCACCGCCCACCGTGCCCAGCGCATCGCCGTTGGTGAGCACCGAGCCCGCCACGCCGCCGATCGCGGCGCCGGCCGCCGTGGCCTTGTCCTGATGCGACATGTTCGAACAGGCACCCAGGCCCGCCGCCATCGCGGCGGCGAGCGTGGTGGTCGAGAGGATTCGAATGACCTTGTCCATGTTTACTGCTCCTGGGACTGCTTCGGTCATTCAAGGATCGATCAAACGTCGTCCGGCGTCAGTCGGACTGCACGGTCAATTGCTGTCCGTGCAGTCCTACAGCGGGCAGGCCCCTACTTGATCAGCGTGAACAGGGCGGCGTGCGCCACGCCCGCGCCCGCCGCGCCGACCTCGAGATAGGCCTGCTTGCCGCCGGTCGCAGCGCCCTGGCTGGCGCTCATGCTGACGTTCACATTGACCTTCTCGCCGGCTGCGAGCGTCACCGAACTGCGATCGACGCTGAAGACGACACCGCTGGCGGGCTGGCCGCTGACGGCCAGCGAATAGGTCTGCGGCCCGCCGCTCAGATTCGTCAGGGTCATCGTCTTGGTGAGCGTCTGGCCGCTGCCCGAGGGCACTGCGCCGAAGCTCAGGCTCACCGGGTCGAGCGACACGCTGGCGCTCACCGCCGCGAGCAGGTTTTCGCGCCCCGCGCCGTTGATGTTGACGTTGTTCTGCAGGGCGCCGGTCTGGAAGTTGCGCAGCACGCCGCGCTCGGCGGTGTTGACGACCGCCGAGCGGATGTCGGCCGCAGACCAGTCCGGGTGCTGCTGGCGCACCACCGCAGCGGAGCCCGCCAGGTGCGGCGTGGCCATCGACGTGCCCTGGAAGAACGCGAAGCACGGCGGTGTAGCGCAGTACGCGTGCGGGATCGAGCTCAGCACATTGACTCCAGGCGCGACGACATCGGGCTTGACGCGGAAATCGACGTCGGTCGGCCCTTGGCTGCTGAAGCTGGCCATGATGTCGGAATTGGGCGTCTGGAAGTACGCCCGCGCAGCGCCGATCGTGGTCGACGCGCCGTTGAGGAGCTTGAGCGCCTGTGCGTCGAGCTGCGACACCATGTAGGCCGGGATCGTCGGTTGATTCGCCGTGCCGTCGGAGCCCATCGCGATCGGGTCGCCGAAGGTGTTGTTCGCGACCAGGGTCGCCACCGCGCCGGCCGCTTGTGCGTTGCGGATCTTGGTCGAGAAGGAACACGATCCGCGAGACACGAGCGCGATCTGGCCGAGCAGCGAGTTGGCCGGCAGTGCGGCGCAAGCCAGGCCGAGGCCGTTGGCCGGACCGGTGACCACGCCCAGCGGCGCGGTCAGGTCGGCGCTGACCGTGGCGAAGTCGCCGATGGATGCGCCGTAGGTGTTGCCGCCGACCGTCACGGGGGTGCCGATGTAGTGTCCGACCGTGCTCGCCCCGGCCGTCAAGGCCCGCGCGGCGGACCCCGGTGATTCGACGGTGTACAGGCCCGGTCCCGAATTGCCCGCCGCCACCGCGACCACCATGTTGGCCATGTCGAGGTTGTCCACGGCCACCGTCAGCAAGTCCTGGAAGCCGTGCGAGCCGCCGCCCAGGCTCATGTTGGCGACGTCGAAGCCGTCCTGGTAGGCCGCCTCCAGCGCGTTCATGATGTCCTCGGAGCGCGCGTTGGCGAGCTGCCCGGGGAAGATGTTGTAGTTGCCCAGCAAGGCGCGCGGCGCCACGCCGGACATGTCGTAGGTGGTGACGCCGTTCACGGGCGCCGGCGTCGCGAAGTTGCACGCCACCGTCCCGGCCACGTGCGTGCCGTGCTCCTGCACCGCCTCGGCGGTGTAGCCCTGCTGCGGCGTCCTGTTGCTGAAGACCTTGGCAACGATCACCTTGTTGTTGGTGAAGCTGTGGTTGCCGAGCTGCGTCTGCGCCGGGTAGCCCGCATCGCTGAAGCACGGATGGCTCACGTCGATGCCGGTGTCGACGATCGCGACCTTGACGCCTGAGCCGGCATTGGCCGAGCCGCCCGCGAGCGCCCAGGCCTGCGGTGCGCTGATCAGCGCCACGTCGGGGTCGGTGGTGTTCGGGTAGTACAGCCCCTCGTATTGGGCGTCCTTGACCATCGCCGTCGCTGATACCTGCGCCAGCGTCGCGCCGTTGAGCTGCACCGCCACGGCGTTCAGTGCGATGTCGAATTCGCCCGTGACCTTGGCCCCAGGCACGTTCGCCCGCAGCCAGGCCTTGTAGTCGTTGCGCAGGGCGGAGAGCTGAGCGCGATAGGCCTTGACCGTGTTGCTGCTGAAATCGATCTTCTTGCCCTTCGCAGGCTTGGTCTTGACGTAGGTGGCGAGCGGGTCGCCATTGAGTTGGACCAGCGCACTGCTGGTGTCCTGGCTCGCACGCGTGCCGGTGTTGGCGTCGCTGTTGGGATCGGCCAGCGCCGGCGCGACGGCGAAGCTGCACGCGCCTGCCAGCGACAGTGCACAGATGAGCGGGGTCAGACGGCGTTGGATGGGGTTCGGCGTCATGGGATCTCCTCGGTGTGGTCCGGCAAAGACGGCACCGCCGCCCTCGTGGGGCGGCGGCGGCAGGGGCGTCATCGCGCCCGGTCTGCTGGGTCAAGGCTATCTCCGGGCGTCATCGCAACGTGCGCGAGACAACCCTCACACCGAACTGCCCGTTCTAGGGGGGTGTTCGGAAAGAAGTTCCAAAAGCCGCGGCGCGCAGTGGCTGCACGCCCGTTCGCCGATCAGTCTTCTTCCTTCACCTTGTACTGGCTGGTGAGCTGCGTCTGAACGGACGGCGGCACGGCCTCGTAGTGGCTGAATTCGAGGGTGTACCGGCCCTGCCCGCCGGTCATGCCGTTCAGTCGCGCCTGGTACCCATTGAGTTCCGACAGCGGCACCTGGCCGCTCACCGTGATGTTGCCTGCCTGCATGGCGTGCGTGCCGTTGACCTGGCCGCGCTTGGACGACAGGTCGCCGGTGATGTCGCCCATCGCCTGCTCGGGGGCCGTGATCTCGACCTTGACGATCGGCTCGAGCACGATCGGCCGGGCC
>DATFAY010000042.1:0-6558 GCA_035254085.1 Piscinibacter sp. | reverse complement strand
CTGTGGCTGGCGCGCAAGCCGGTGGTGCCCAGCGCCGCCGTCTGGGCCGTGATCGCGCTCAACGCGGCTTGGATCGCCGAATCGATGTGGGTATCGCTGGGCGGCGCGTTTGCGCCGAACGCCTGGGGCCAGGCCTTCATCGCTGCCCAGGCTGTGACGGTGGGGGTGCTGGCCGAGCTCGAGTTCATCGGCCTGCGCCGCTCGGGCCGCATGGCCATGGCCTGATCCGCCAGAGGCAGCGGGTGCGATATCGTCGCACCCGTGAACCCCACCTCGACCGCTGCCCTGCCGCACGAGCGCTTCGACCGGCTCGATGCGCTGCGCGCCGTGGCCATTCTCTGGATGGCCACTTTCCATTTCTGCTTCGACCTCAACTACTTCCGCTTCATTCACCAGAACTTCTACAACGACCCCTTCTGGACGGTGCAGCGCGCCTGCATCGTGAGCCTGTTCATGTCCGTCGCGGGCATGGGGCAGGCGGTGGCCGCGACGCAGGCGCAGAGCTGGCCGCGGTTCTGGCGTCGCTGGAGGCAGATCGCGGGGTGCGCGGTGCTGGTGAGCATCGGCTCGTGGCTGATGTTCCGCGATCGGTTCATCAGCTTCGGCGTGCTGCACGGCATCGCGGTGATGCTGATCATCGTGCGCCTGAGCTCCGGCTGGGGCCGCTGGCTCTGGCTGGCCGGCGCGGCGGCGATCGTGCTGCCGTTCCAGGTGCAGCATCCGTTCTTCGACACCCGACTGACCAACTGGGTCGGGTTGATCACCCACAAGCCGGCGACCGAGGACTACGCGCCCGTGCTGCCCTGGCTGGGCGCGATGTGGTGGGGCATGGCCGCGGGCCAATGGGTGCTCGCGCAACGGCGCCACTGGCTCAGCGGGCCGCTGCCGCGGCCATTGCACCCCCTGGCCGTGCTCGGACGCTGGAGCCTCACGTTCTACATGGTCCACCAGCCGGTGTTGCTGGGCCTGCTGATGCTGGTGGTGATGCTGCGCGGCGCGCATTGACGCGCCCTGGCGCCGCCGGTGCCGCAAGCACGGGCACTTGTCCGTCAGGCGCTGGCGGACGGGTCCTACAGACCACCGCGACCGCGGTAGGCAGCATGGGAGCACAACCGGTCGGCCGGGCAGTGGGTTCGCCTGCCTTGCTCGACGTCTCACACGGAGGTCCCATGAAGACACTCACCACAGTCCTCTCCCTGAGCGCCGTCGCCGCCTTCGTGGCCGGCTGTTCCCACACCACCGAACGCGAGATCGTGCGCGAGCAGCCGGTCGTGCAGCAGGCGCCGCCGGCCGCGACCGTCGAGCACGTGACCGTCGTGCAGCCGCCGCCGGCGCCGGTCGAGCAGACGCCGCCCGCGCCTGCGACCACCGGCTACACCTGGCTTCCGGGTCACTACGAGTGGCGCAACGGCGCCTGGAACTGGGAGGCCGGCCAGTGGCGTGCGGGCGCGGTCCCGGCCATGCCGCCGGTCGTGCAGGAAGCCATCCCCTTGCCGCCGACCCCCGATGCCCGTTGGGTGCCCGGCTACTGGAGCTTCGTGGACAACCGCTGGGTCTGGATGAAGGGCCACTGGCAGTAGCCCCCTGAAGACGAAGGAGCCGCGAGGGCTCCTTCGTTCCGTCCGGCAGGGACGGTTCAGTCGTTGTTCTTCTCGCAACGGCGCCCGCTGACCAGGCACTTCGCGTAGTCGGGGTCGTTCTTCAGCAGGAACATCGCGCGCGCGGCGAACGCCGTGTCGGCGAAGTCGGCGAACAGGCCGTCCACGCCCAGCGCATAGAACGCCAGGTATTCGTTCACCGGGTTGCCCTTGTAGTCGCCGGCCAGGCGGCGCGCCTCGTTGCGGAAGGTGTACGGGTGCACCAGCAGGCCGAGCTTGTGGGCGTTGGCCACGACGTCGGTCGGCGCCAGCAACACGCGGTCGCGCTCGTCCACTACGCCATCGCCCGTGACGTCGGTGCAGGCCCCGTTGACGATGCTCTTGCAGGCGCTGCTCATCAGGTAGACCTTCCATGGCCCGATGCCGTCGGCATAGGTGCGCACCTCGGCCAGGCCTTGCGGCGTGAGCAGGTCCTTGAAGAGACCGGCGCGGCCCGAGACGACCCAGTCGTAGGGCTTGTCGTAGGGCTTGTTGAAAGCCAGCGTGCCGTCGGGGTTGACGTCGTCCGCGTCGACGAGCTGGATGAGGCGCACGCTGGTCTTCGTGCGCAGGTACTTGAGGTTGGCCGTCTCGAAGCTCTGGATGAACACCGGGGCGCTGCGGTGGTTCCACCCGGCGCGGGCCAGCACCTCCAGCAGGCGGTCTTCCATCGGGAGGCCGATCGAGCGGTGGTAGGTCGAATGCTTGATCTCCGGATAGATGCCGATGCGCCGGCCTTCCTCGGCCGACTTGCGCTTGACGAAGGCGATGATCTCCTCGATGGTGGGGATCTCGAACCTGCCGTTGAACGACGGATCGCGGTCGGCCAGCGGCTGCACGGCCCGCAACTGCTTGATCTCGGCGAGCGTGAAGTCGCTCGCCCAGAAGCCGTCGGTCGGGATCCCGTCGAGCACCGCGACGCGGCGGCGCGATGCGAACTGCGGCAGGTCCTTGACGTTGGTCGTGTCGATCAGGTTGGGCTCATGGCGCGCGATGAGGTGCCCGTCCTTGGTGGACACCAGGTCGGGCTCGACGTAGTCGGCGCCCAGCGCGATGCCCAGCGCATAGTTCTCGAGCGTGTGGTCGGGCAGGTAGCCGGTCGCGCCGCCGCGGTGCCCGATCACCAGCGGCGCCTTGTCGGCGCGTGCCTGATCGTGCGCCATGGCGGCGGGCGCGAGCGCGCCCCACAAGGCGGCCAGCAAGGTGGCCGCGCCGATCCTCTTGAGAACGGTCATGGTGGATGCTCCTCTGATGGTTGGTGAAGTGGTGCCGGCCACCTTATGAGCAGGCCGTGACACCGCAGTGAAACTAGCCGATACCATCGCTGGATGAGTAACAAGATCCTGTTCGGCTTCCATGCCGTCACCGTGCGGCTGAAGACGGCGCCGCAGTCGATCACCGAGATCCACGTCGACGTCACCCGGCGCGACCAGCGCATGCGGCAGTTCGTCGAGCGCGCCAAGGAGGCCGGCGTGCGACTGGTCGACAGCGACGACGAGCGGCTGCACAAGATGTGCGGCACCCACCGCCACCAGGGCGTGGTGGCGCGGGTGACGGCAGTGGCGATGAGCCACTCGCTGGACGACACGCTCGATGCGGTCGACGGCGACCCGCTGGTGCTGGTGCTCGACGGCATCACCGATCCGCACAACCTGGGAGCCTGCCTGCGCGTGGCCGACGGCGCCGGCGCGCATGCCGTGGTCGCGCCCAAGGACCACGCGGTGGGCATCAACGCCACGGTGGCCAAGGTGGCCAGCGGCGCAGCCGAGACGGTGCCGTACTTCATGGTGACCAACCTCGCGCGCACGCTCAATGAGCTGAAGGAGCGCAACATCCGCGTGATCGGCACCTCGGATGCGGCGACGAAATCGCTCTACGACATCGACCTGCGCGGGCCGCTCGCGCTGGTGCTCGGCGCCGAAGGGGCAGGCATGCGCCAGCTCACGGGCAAGACCTGCGACGAGCTGGTGCGGCTGCCGATGAAAGGCGCGGTCGAGAGCCTGAACGTCTCGGTCGCCTCGGGCATCTGCCTGTACGAGGCGTTGCGCCAGCGCGAGAAGGGTTGACCGAGGCGGCGCCGCTACACTCGTGCAAAAGAGTCACCGCGCCCACCACGCGCCGCCGCCATGCCCGTCATCGACGTCAAGCACCCGCTCGTCAAGCACAAGGTCGGCTTGCTGCGCGAGCACGACATCTCGACCAAGAAGTTCCGCGAGCTGACCAACGAGCTGGCGCGCCTGCTGGCCTACGAGGCCACGGCCGATTTCCCACTGGAAAAGACGACGATCCAGTGCTGGAGCGGGCCGATCGAGATCGACCAGATCAGCGGCCGCAAGGTCACCGTGGTGCCGATCCTGCGCGCGGGCCTGGGCATGCTCGACGGCGTGCTCGACATGATTCCCAACGCCAAGGTCAGCGTGGTCGGCCTCAGCCGCAACCACGAGACGCTGCAGCCGGAGAACTACTTCGAGAAGTTCGTCGGCCACCTCGACCAGCGCACCGCCATCATCATCGACCCGATGCTCGCGACGGCGGGCTCGATGATCGCGACCGTCGGGCTGCTCAAGAGCCGCGGCTGCACCGACATCCGCGCCCTCGTCCTGGTGGCCGCGCCGGAAGGCGTTGCGGCACTGCACAAGGCGCATCCCGACGTGCGCTGCTGGACGGCCGCGATCGACAGCCACCTCAACGAGGTCGGCTACATCATTCCCGGGCTGGGCGACGCAGGCGACAAGATCTTCGGCACGAAGTGACGAGCTGCCGCCCGGCGGTTTTCCATCGGGACTGTCCCGCAGCGCGCACCCCGGCGGAAAGAGGGATTACTTGAATTCCGCCGGCAATGCGCCAAACTGCGCGGCCGCCAGAGCCCTTGCCCGAGGGCCGCGGGCCGATTGATACCGAATGCAGTCCACCCCTTCGCGCGATCGCGGCCCGGCGTTACCGGAGTTCACAGGGAGGTCACGGACCGAACCCACACTGCGTGGGTTGGGTACATACCGTCAGGAGCTCTCGATGAAGCAGCCGTTTCGTTTCTGGATGACCGGCAGCGTGGCCGTCGTGATGGCGGCCCTTGGCATGGGCCGCAGCGCACTCGCGCAAGAACGCCATCCGCTGTCGCAGTCGAGCCGTTTTCGCGTGATGGAAACGGTGGAGCGCATCGAGGCCTGCGCCCAGAAACACGGCTTGTCGGTGTTCACCCGCGTGATTCCGGCGGAAGAGGCCTTCGGAGAGCGCGACGAGTTCACCCTCATCGTGTTCGAGTCGTCGGCGGGCGGCGGCACGCCGGTGGTGATGGAAGGTCCGCGATCGCAGCCGGAGGTCCCGCTGGCGGTCGCCGTGCGCGCCGACCCGACCGGTGGGGCCGAGGTGCTCTTCGCCGGCTCCGACTGGGACGACCTGCCGCCGCTGGTGGCGCGCGACCTGACCGAACTGCCGATCATGGTGGCCGATGCGCTGCGCTAGCCGCGCCCGGCGCGCCGTCGTTCAGCTCCAGCCGAGCGCGCCGACGACGGCGCCCAACGCCACGGCCCACATCGGGCTCAGCCGGGTGCGCAGCATCAGCACGATGGTGGCGAGCACCACCAGCATCGCGCCCAGGTGACCCGACGCCGGGCCGGCCAGCACCCAGCCGGTGGCCAGCAGCAGGCCGATGGTCAGCGGCGCCAGGCCGGTGGTGAAAGCGCGCACGCCGCGGGTCTCGCGTCGGGAGTGGCCCCAGCGCGTGGCCCACAGCGACAGCGCCGTCGAGGGCACCAGGATGCCGGCCATCGTGGCCAGCGCGCCCATCGGTCCGGCCGCATTCCAGCCCAGCACGGCGACGAACAGCACGTTGGGCCCCGGCGCGGCCTGGGCGATGGCGATGGACGCAGTGAAATCGGCATCGCTCAGCCAATGGTGATCGACCGACAGGAAGCGATGCATCTCGGGCACCGTCGTGATCGCGCCGCCCACCGCGAGCAGGCTGAGCAGCAGGAAATGCCCGAACAGGGACAGCAGGTCGGCGGCGCTCATGGCAGCCTCAGGCGCCCAGCCGTCGCCAGGCGACCCACACCGCAACGGGGCCGAGCCCGAGCAGCACCCACACCAGCGGCCAGCGCAGCAGGGCGATCGTGACGAAGGTGATCGCCGCGAAGGCGACGCTGGCCGCCAGGCCCATCGCGTTGCGCCGCAGGGTCGACGCGAGCTTCAGCGCGGTCGACAGCACCAGCCCCGCGGCCACCGCCCCCATGCCGCGCAGCGCGCCGCTGACGGCCGGATGCGCCGCGAAATGCCCATACAGCGCGGTGAGCGCGAGCACCAGGAGCAGCGGCACCAGCAGCATGCCCCCGAGCGCCGCACAGGCGCCGCGCAGGCCGAAATGGCGGTCGCCGATCATCAGCGACATGTTCACCACGTTGGGCCCGGGCAGCACCTGGCTCACCGCCAGCGTCTCGATGAACTGCTCGCGCGTCATCCAGCGCTTGCGCTCGACCAGCGTGCGCTGGGCCACGGGCAGCACGCCGCCGAAGCCCTGCAACGCCATCCAGGTGAAGCTCCAGAACAGGTCCGCAGGCGAGCGCGGCACGGCCGGGGACGCGCCCTCGTCGACGGGGTCGCTCAACGAAGCACCTTCAGCGCGTCCGGGTTGACGATGTTGGTCGGATTGCCGTTCACGAAATTGACCACGTTGTCGAAGGCCGCGCTGAAGTAGAGCTCGTAGCTGTCCTGCTCGACATAGCCGATGTGCGGCGTGCACACCGCGTTCTCCAGGCGCAGCAGCGGGTGGCCCTGCAAGATGGGCTCGCTCTCGAACACGTCGACGGCTGCCATGCCGGGGCGGCCGCGGTTCAGCGCGGAGACCAGCGCGCCTTCCTCGATCAGTTCGGCGCGCGAGGTGTTGACCAGCAGCGCGGTCGGCTTCATCAGCGCCAGCGACTCGTGC
>DATFAY010000041.1:0-3684 GCA_035254085.1 Piscinibacter sp. | reverse complement strand
CGGGTTGTAGTTGCCGGTGGACAGGTGGGCGTAGCGGCGCAGCGCCTTGCCCTCGCGCCGCGTGACCAGCAGCATCTTCGCGTGGGTCTTCAGGCCGACGACACCGTAGACCACCTGCGCGCCGATCGACTCGAGCTTCTCCGTCCAGTTGATGTTCGCTTCCTCGTCGAAGCGCGCCTTGAGTTCAACGACGGCCGTGACTTCCTTGCCGCGCAGCACCGCCTCGCGCAGCAGGTCCATCAGCGCGGAGTCGGGGCCGGTGCGGTAGATGGTCTGCTTGATCGCCAGCACGTCGGGGTCGTGCACCGCCTCGCGCAGGAATTGCACCACCGGCTCGAAGGACTCGAAAGGGTGGTGCAGCAGCACGTCGGCTTCGCGCAGCCGCGCGAAGATCGATTGCCCGCGCGGCAGGCGCCCCTGCGGCCACACGCCGTCGAAGGCCGCGAAGCGCAGGGCCGGCGCGTCGGCCTGGTCGATGAGCTCGTTCAGGCGCACCAGGTTCACCGGTCCGTTGACCTTGTACAGCGCCGCCTCGGGCAGGCCGAACTGCTGCAGCAGAAAGCCATGCAGCTCGGGCGGGCAGGTGTTGACCACCTCGAGGCGGATCGCCTGGCCGAAGTGCCGCGTGGTGAGTCCCGAGCGCAGCGCCTGGCGCAGGTTGGTGACGTCCTCCTCGTCGACCTCGAGCTCCGAGTCGCGCGTGACGCGAAACTGCGAGAAAGCCTCGACCTCGCGCCCCGGGAACAGCTCGCCCAGGTGCGCGCGCATCACGCTGGTCAACAGCACGAAGGCCTGCTGCCCCGCGGGTGCGAGCTGCGGCGGCAGCTTGATCACGCGCGGCAGCACCCGCGGCACCTTGACGATGGCGATCGTGTTCTCGCGGCCGAAGGCGTCGCGGCCGCTCAGGCGCACGATGAAATTGAGCGACTTGTTGGCGACCTGCGGAAAGGGGTGCGACGGGTCGAGTCCCACCGGCACGAGCAGCGGCCGCACCTGCTTCTGGAAGAAGCGGTCCACCCAGGCGCGCTGCGCCGCGTCGCGGTCCGCATGGTTGAGCACCACGATGCCCTCGCGGCGCAGCAGCGGCATCAGCTCGTCGTTGAAGACGGCGTACTGGTCGTCGATCAGCGCGTGCGCGTCGGCTGCGATCGACTCCAGCTCGCGCTGCGTGCGCACCGCATCGGGCTGGCGCACCGACTCGATGTATTCGGCGAAGCGCACCTCGAAGAACTCGTCCATGTTGGACGACACGATGCACACGTAGCGCAGCCGCTCCAGCAGCGGAACGTCGGCGCGCCGCGCCTGCGCCAGCACGCGCCGGTTGAACTCGAGGATGGCGCGCTCGCGGCCGCGCACCGACGCCGGCGCGCCGGGCACTGCAGCGGTGAGCGGCATGCCCTGCTGGGCCGCCGTCGACACGGCGAGCGCGTCATCGGCCGCCGTGGCAGGCTCGCGCAGGTCCTGGCGATCCGGGGGGCTCATCTCCCCAGTTTATGAAGCTTTCGAGTCGGTTTCGTGACGCCCCTCGACCAGCAACGGCTCGCAGCGCACATCGGTCCTGACCGAGTTGGCGATGAAGCAGGCCTCGTGGGCGCGATGGTGCAGCGCGGCCAGCGCTTCCGCATCGGGCGCGCGGCCGCCGCCGAATGCCACTGCGGGGCGCAGGGTCACGACCGTCATCGCCATGCGCCCGTCCGCGTTGCGCCCCATCGTGCCGACGGCGTCGTCGCGGTAATCGTCGACCACCCAGCCGTCGGCGGCTGCCAGGGACAGGAACCACAGCATGTGGCAACTCGCCAGCGAGGCGACGAAGGCCTCTTCCGGATCGACGCCGGCAGGGTCGGAGCCCGGCACCGGCACGACATGCGGCGACGATGAGCCGACCACGCTCGCGCCGCCGTCGAAGTGCCAGGCATGGCGGCGGCTGTAGCGGTTGTCGGTGAAGGGCTGCTGCTGGCGTTCCCAGTGGACGCTGGCGAGGTGCTTGGACATGGACTCTCCTGCGGGCGGCCCCGAAGGGCCGGTGGATTGGTTCTCCAAGCCTAGCCGCTTATGCTTCGCGCGGAGGAGCCAATTGCCCGCGCCACGCAGAACCAATCCGCCCCGCATGCCGCTGCGACAGCAGGTCTACCTGCAACTGCGCGGGGCCATCGAGCAAGGCACCTTCGCGCCCGGCGCGCGCCTGCCGCCTTCGCGCGAGCACGCCCGCGTGCTGGGCGTCGCGCGCAACACCGTCCTGTGGGCGCTGGAGCGCTTGCGTGCCGAAGGCTACGTCCAGGCGCGCGTGGGCGACGGCAGCTACGTGGCCGACGCCCTCGCGGCGCTGCGGCCGGGGCGTTCGCGCACCGCCTGGGCGAGCCTTGCCGCGGCCGCGCCGTTGTCCAGGCGCGGCCAGCTGATTGCCGACACCGCGCTGCGCTGGCGCCCGCCCACCGAGGCGCCGATCGCGTTTCGCATCGGCTCGCCGGCCGTCGACGCCTTCCCGTTTGCCGTGTGGCAGCGGCTGGCGCGCCAGACCTCGCCGATGCAGCAGCGCGACAGCGCGCGCTACATCGCACCGGCCGGCCACCCGCCGCTGCGCGAGGCGATCGCACAGTGGCTGCTGGTGTCGCGCGGCGTCCGCTGCGACGCGCAGCAGGTGGTCGTCACCTCCGGCTCGCAGCAGGCGATCGATCTCATCGGCCGCCTGCTGCTCGACGTGGGCGACGAGGTGATGGTGGAGGACCCCGGCTATCCGGGCATCCGTGCGAGCTTCATCAGCCATGGTGCGCAAGCGCGGCCGGTGCCGGTCGACGCCGAGGGCATCGACGTCGTGCAGGGCGCACGCCGCTGGCCGGCGGCGCGCATGGCGGTGGTCACGCCCAGCCACCAGTTCCCGCTGGGCGTGCGCATGAGCCTGGCACGTCGGCTGGCCGTGCTCGACTGGGCGCGCTCGCAGCGCGCCTGGCTCGTCGAGGACGACTACGACGGCGAATTCCAATACGGCGCGCATCGCATCCCCGCGCTGGCCAGCCTCGCGCACGACGAGCGCGTGCTCTACGTCGGCACCTTCTCCAAGACGCTGCATCCCGGCCTGCGGCTGGGCTTCGTCGTCGTCCCGCCGGCCCTGGCGGACGCCTTCGCGAGCGCCAAGGCGATCACCGACCGCCACAGCCCCAGCGCCGAACAGGACGTGCTGGCGCGCTTCATCGCCGAAGGCCATCTCTTGCGGCATTTGCGACACGTGCGCGAGCTCTATGCGCAGCGCCAGCGCGTGCTGATCGATTCGCTGGCCCGCGCCAGCTCGGGCGCGCTGCGGCTGGCACCCAGCTCGCACGGCATGCACCTGCTGCACGCGATCGAACCGGGCCGGCCCGACCAGCCGCTGTCGCGCCGCGCACTCGAGCTGGGCGTGTTCGTCGCGCCCTTGTCGGCCTACGCGATCGAGTCGCGGCGCGCCGGCTGGCTGTTCGGTTACGCCGGCTTCGAGCCGGCCACGCTGCGCGCCGCGTCGAGGAAGCTCGGCCCCGCGTTGCGCGAGCGATAGGACGAGGCCTCCCGCGCTCAGCCGCGCGGATGATGGCGCGCGTGCAAGGCGCGCAGCCGCTCACGCGCCACGTGGGTGTAGATGGTGGTGGTGGAGATGTCGGCATGCCCGAGCAGCATCTGCACCGCGCGCAGGTCGGCGCCGTGGTTGAGCAGGTG
>DATFAY010000040.1:0-20708 GCA_035254085.1 Piscinibacter sp. | reverse complement strand
GGGCGATATTGCCGCTGAAAAAGCAGGAACTCGCGCCGCTGGTCGCGAAGGTCGGCCTATCCGATACGCCTTGGCTCTACGATCCGATGGTCACCATCGCGAAGGTCCAGGCGCCGCAGCTTTGGATCCTGGGGAAAAAGGACAGGGACGCACCGAGTGCGGAGACTGCGCGGCGTCTTGCGCTCTTGCGCCTGGCGGGGCGTCCGATCTCGACGGCCATGTTTCCGCTCGCCGATCATGGGATCCTCGAATACGAGCTGTCGGCAGACGGCGATCGGGTGTCGACACGGTACTCGGAGGGCTACTTCCAATTGCTTGTCGATTTCTGTGGCGGCTCCCCACTGAAGTCCGCATATGGGACTGCTCGCCTTTCCATCGCACGCGAGGGAACGAGCGGGACCGGCCACTTCTAGACAACGGTTTGCCAAGGGGTCGCTCGGGCCCGCGGCGATGCCCGAGCGGCTGATCCACTCCAGCTTGGCCCGCCTTCCGTCGGCGGCGAGATCTGCCGTGTGCCGATGGATCCAACCGGGCGCCTCGCCGCTCGTTGCTACGGGCTCGATGGTCATCGTGTTGAGATCGAACCGGAAGACCGGAGTCGATTCAACGACACGTTGGCGTTGATTCCCAAGGCAACCAACGATGAAGATGGCGTCACCCACCAACGTGGCGCTGTGGAAGTCGGCGGTAGGGAGAATCTCCCGCGAATAGCCATGAATCGCAATGAACCCATCGCGATCGATGACCACGACATCGTTGCAGATGTCGTGGTCGGGGTCGTCGTCGTCCTGGTGCTCGCCTGCGATATGCACGGCAGCTGAAGTCGGGGCGGCAGCCCAGCACCCTTGTCACGTTCAGTTCGCGACCTCGCCCAGATCAGCCTTGAGCTGCTTGAAATCGAACCCCTTGGCAAATCCGTCCTTGTCGGCCTCCGGCGGCAGAATCGCGTACGCCTCGTCGACGCATTCATCCCACCATGCCCAGGTGGCCGTCTGTGTGTTGCCCCAAGTGAGAACGGTGAGTCCGGCAGCGTCGTAGCCGACGGCAAATACCGCGTGGCCGTCGTGGGTCAGAGGGCCAGGCGTCCAAGGCTTGCGGCTCTGGAAATCCCGCAAGCAGTCCTGCTGCACCTGGAAGCCCAGGTAGACGCCGCCGAAGAGCTGGATCGCCTGCTGAACGTGCGCATGATTCCTCACGTCGATCGATGCGAAGGCCAGGATCTTGTCACCTCCCGCAGCGTGCTGGCGCCAGTAGTTCAGAACATCGAGCTCGTTGAGACCCGAGTCGACGCCGCCCGTCAGATGCATGTACAGCTTCACGACGGATTTCTGCGTGGGAATGTGCTTCTGTCTGACGAGACCGCGGTAGGTAGTCACGGCGTGTGCCAGGGCGGCGATCGTGCAGTCGCCGAGCGTGTCGTTGCCGTCCATCGGGAACAACCTGGACGGGTCGGACATGTCGACGTTCGGATAGACGGTGGCGAGTACGTCAAACGCCGGCGGCGGCGCAGCAAGAGTGCTCGTCAGATAGTCCTTGAAGCGCAGTGTCCGATAGTCGTGCTTTGGCGGATGCTTGCCGAATCTATAAGCAGTCATGGCTAGTCACTCCATTGAATGACAATGCCAGCACGTGACATCGCGTCTCGCTAGCTGGCTGTCGCGAGAGCGGCGCCACTGATCCGGCCGACTCCGAAATCACTTCACCTCTGTCGACGAAGCGCCGCGGCGCAATTCAACATAGGCTCAAAGTCGGCTGATTGACATCCTTCCAACTTGGGGGACATCCAGCTTCGCTTTGGTGGTGGCTCGTGTTGATCGAACGCGACGCGCCACCAATCCCGGCGCCAGTGAGGCTCGCCACAGCTGACGCACCGAAGTCTTGCCATTCGGCCTTATCGCCGCGGCACCCGCGAGCTAACTCCTCGCATCGAACCGCGCTGGTCGAAGCGTCCCATGCAACTACTTAAAGCAGACTGAAGAGCCGCCGGCCGGATTGCCGGGTCGACCTGAGGAGCCGGTCGAAGTGCGCGATCGAAGGCCATGACCTGGGCAGCGAGTCGGTGTCTCTGCGCGGCGTGGATGTCCGCGTCCCGCGTGTGCACCGACGGCCTTGCGCGGAATGCCGCAGGCTGGCACATTCCTCAGCCACAGGAGGGCACATGCACATCATCTGGACGATCTTGATCGGATTTGTCGCCGGGCTCGTCGCAAAGATGCTGACCCCTGGCCGCGATCCGAGTGGCTTTTTCATTACTGCGGCGATCGGCATTGCGGGTTCCCTTGCCGCCACCTACGTCGGGCAAGCACTGGGGTGGTATCAGCCCGGTCAGTCTGCCGGCTTCGTAGGCGGTGTCGTGGGCGCCATCGCATTGCTGTTGATCTACCACCTGGTCAGAAGCAAGACTGCCTGAGGCCAACGCGCCAGCCAGGCGGTGGATCGTTGTCAGCGGCTCGACGAAGGGATGCGCCATCTCCATCTATTTGCAGCGGCCGCTGTTGTTCGATACAGGAGAAATCGGATGAAGGCACTCAACATATCCATGCTCGGTTCGGCCTTGGTTCTCGCGTGGAGCGCTCACGCAGCGCCGCCGCCCGAGGCACCTGCCGGTTCAACCGGGATGTGCAAGGACGGCACGTACTATTCCGGGGCCGAGAAGAAGGGCGCCTGCAGAGGGCACAAGGGGGTCAAGGAGTGGTACGCCGACGCAGCCACGAACGCTGACGCCAAGGCACCGGCGAAGCCGGTGGCGGCTGCGCCGGCCGCTTCGGTGACCACCTCCAAGAAGGCCGCACCGATGGCCATGCCCGCCGCGCAAGCGCCTGGCGGCGGTCCGAACATGGTGTGGGCCAATGAAACGTCCAAGGTGTACCACTGTCCTGGCGACAAGTGGTACGGCAAGACGAAGCACGGCGAATACCTCTCGGAAGCGGACGCCAAGGCCAAAGGGTTCAAGCCTGACCATGGCAAGGCCTGCAAGGCCTAGCTGCCCAGCGCGCGCCCTCGCCCGCGGCGTGCATCGATGCGGTCGTCGGCGTGCAGCAGTCGATCGGCCGCAAGCTCGTGACTCGTTCACCGATTGGAGGAAGACATGGGACTGATGGACGTTCTGAACCAGGTGCTGGGTGCCGGTAGCGGCAGCGAACAGCATTTCGACCAAGTGGCCCAGGCGGTGCCGAGCAATGTGCTCGCCGATGGTCTGGCACACGCGTTCCGCTCGGACCAGACACCCGACATCGGCGCCATGGTCGGCCAGTTGTTCGGCAACTCCAACGGCCAGCAGCAAGCGGGCATGCTCAACCAGATCCTGGCCGCCCTGGGCCCCACCGTGGCGGCCGGCCTCGCGGGCGGCGCGCTGGGCAACGTGATGAGCCCCGGCAGCTCGCAGATCACGCCCGAGCAGGCCTCGCAACTGTCGCCGCAGCAGGTGCAGGAGGTCGTGGAGCAGGCCCACCAGGCGAACCCCGGCATCGCAGACCAGCTTGCGTCCTTCTACGCACAGCACTCCGGGCTGATCAAGACGCTCGGCGGCGCCGTGCTGGCCGTTGCGCTGGCCAAGATGAAGGACCACGCCAGCCTGCGATGAGCCCCCGGCGGTCGTCGAGGAGGCGAAGGGCAAGCCGCGAACGAGCTGGGCGGCCCCGTGTTGATCTGACGCAATGGCGTCGCGACGTCGGCGGCTAGTCTTGCCTGCGCGGACTGCCGGCAAGCCGTCCCGCGACACGGAGGTGGCATGAACATGTCGACCCTGGAGGTCTTCCTCAAGACCACTGCGCTCGAGCTCGCGCTCAAGGTGCTCGCCGCGATCGCGTTCTGGATCATCGGCCGCTGGCTGATCGGACGCGTCATCCTCCTCATGCAGGCGGCCATGGGCCGCAACAGGGTCGATGCGACGCTCACCAAATACCTCGGCTCCATCGTCTCGATCGCGCTGAACATCGCGCTGGTGCTGGGCATCCTCGGCTACTTCGGCATCCAGACCACTTCGTTCGCCGCGCTGCTCGCCGGCGCCGGCCTGGCCATCGGTGCCGCCTGGGGCGGCATGCTCGGCAATTTCGCCGCCGGCGCCTTCATGCTGGTTCTGCGACCGTTCAAGGTCGGCGACTTCGTGAGCATCGGCGGCATCACGGGCACCGTGCACGAGTTGGGCCTGTTCGGAACCACGGTGATCACGCCGGACAACGTGATGACGCTGGTAGGCAATGGCAAGGTCTTTGCGGAGACCATCCAGAACTACACGACGCTGCCAGTGCGCCGGGTTGATCGGTCGGCGCAGCTCGCCGCGGGCGTCGACCACGTCGATGCGATCGCACGGCTGCGCGCGGAAATATCGCGGATTCCAAACGTGGTCGCGGCGCCGGCGCCCGAGCTCGCCCTGCTCGACATCAATCTGCTCGGCACGGTGATCGCCGTGCGGCCGTACTGCCACACCGACCATTACTGGCAGGTCTACTTCGACACCAACGAGGCCATCGTGCGGGTGTGCAAGGCGGCGGGCTGGCCCGCACCGACGCCCACCAGCATCACCCGGCTGGAGACCGCCGGCTCGGCCGCCGAGCTCGAAGCGGCGGTGTCGTCACGGCGTGTCGGGGCCGCCGGTGCGCCAGGCTCGTAGGCGGCGGTGGCTGCCGGCCTCGCCGCAGCATGATGCCGCCAGCGCGGCAGCGGAGAGTGGCTCGTGAAGTGGCTCAAACGAACGGGGACGGCGCTCGGCATCCTTGTGCTCTCGTGGGCGCTGGCCTGGTTGGCTGTGCCCGCGCTGCTGAAGTGGCAGGCCGAGATCCGTGGTTCACAACTGCTCGGGCGCAAGGTCTCGTTGGGGGACGTGAGCTTTCGTCCTTGGTCGATGGAGCTCACGCTCGGCAACCTGACGGTCGGCAGAGCGGCCGCGCCGTCATCGCCCGCCTCGTCGGCGCAGGCCGGCGAACCGCTGCTGCATGTCGCGCGCGTGCGCGCCAACCTCGCGTTCTGGCCGCTGCTCAGGGGCGTGCCCGTGGTGGAGGCGCTCGACGTCGAGTCGCCGCGACTGAGCGTGGCGCGGGTGGCCCCGGGCCGCTACGACGTCGACGATGTGATCGACAAGCTGACGATGCACGGGGCGCGCGACGAACGCACGGCCGAAACGCCGCGCTTCGCGCTCTACAACGTGCGGTTGATCGATGGCCGCATCCATTTCGACGACCGGCCGGCGGGTCGTGTCCACCAGCTCGATGCCTTGCAGCTGGCCCTGCCCTTCCTGTCGACACGGCCGGACCAGGTCGAGATCACCGTGCAGCCGCACCTGGCGTTCACGCTCAACGGCGCGCGCTTCGACAGCGGGGCGCAGGCGACGCCTTTCGCTCAGACGCGCCACGGCCTGCTCAAGGCCACCATGAGCCAGATCGACGTGCGGCCCTATCTGGGCTACCTGCCGCTGGACCTGCCCGTGCGGGTCACCGCGGGCATCCTGTCGGGTGACGTCGCGGTCGAGTTCAGCTACCCGGCGGGTGGCACCCCAAGCGTGTCGCTGCGAGGCTGGGTGGGCGCGAGCGATGCGGTCCTTCGCGATGCGGCTGGCGCGCCGCTGCTGACCTGGCGCCAGTTGCGGCTCGGCTTGCACGACGTGCAGCCTCTGGCACGCAGCCTCGCCTTCGATACCCTGCGCATCGAGGGCGCCGAGCTTCATCTCGTGCGCGACGCGTCGGGGCGCCTGATTCTTCCCGGCGTGACTGATACGTCGTCGCGCGCGGCCGAGGGACACGCGGTCTCAGCGGCCGCCCCGGTCGGGGTCGCTTCGCGGGCGCGGCCGCACGAGATCGATTCGACGGCGTCCGCGGTGAAAGCCTCCGCGAGCGAGGCCGCGCGTGAAGCCGGCCCGGCGAAGGTTGCGGCGCCGTGGCAGATCGCGCTGGCCTCCATCGAATTCGCTGGCGCGCGCGTGCTGTGGACGGACGCATCCGTGCGGCCCGCGGCGCAGGCGGCGCTGGATGACGTCTCCGTCGCAGTGAAGCACGTGCGCTGGCCGACGCAGGAGCCCATGCCGGTGTCGCTGTCGGCGACGGTGCGCGGGCCGGGCGATACGTCCGGCGAGGCAGGTCGGCTCTTGGCTGAAGGGACGGCGAACGACCGCGAGGCCGCGCTGAAGCTGTCGGTCTCGGCGCTGTCGCTGCAGTCGCTTGAGCCGTACCTCGCGCAATACATCGTGCCGCGGGTGGACGCGCGCGTGTCGGCGCAGGGCACGCTCGACTGGGCGGCCGACAGGGGCGCGGCCGCCGCGCCGCGCCTGCGCGTGGCGATCGAGCGTGCGAGCCTCGACGCACTGAGCGTGCAGCCGGCGAGCGCCCGCGCGGCTGCGCCGGCGGCGTCGTTCGAACAACTCGCGGTCGCGGACGTTCAGTTCGACATGCAGGCGCGAACGGCCACGCTCGGCAGCGTGACGCTGCGCCGGCCGTCGCTCTCGCTCGTGCGCGACCGCCAGGGCCGCTTCGACGCGCTGCAGTGGTGGCGGGGGGCGGCGACAACGCATGCGGCCGCCTCCGATGCCGAGACGCCCTGGCACGTGCAGCTGGGCAGGCTGGCGCTGCAAGGCGGCCGGGTGCAGCTGACTGACGCCTTCGTGCGCCGTGGACCCAAGGAGCGCGCGCTGAAGGCCGAGCTGCGCCAGATCGAGCTCGCCGTACAAGGCTTCTCCTGGTTCGGAAGCCATGCCACCCCCGCTGCCAAGCTCAGGCTGGCCGCAAAGGTGGCGAGCGGCGGCGCAGCGCGCGTGGGTCGCATCGACTGGAACGGCGACGTCGGCTTGCGGCCGGTGCAGGCCAGCGGTACGGCGCGCATCGTGCAATTTCCCGCGCACATGGTCGCCGCGTACTTCGCCGAGTCGATGCCGCTCAGTCTGCTGCACGCCGAGGTGAACTACAGCGGGCGCGTGGCTTTGCGCGAGCAGGCGCAGGGTTGGATGGCATCTGCCGCGGGCGACGTGCTGCTGGGCGACGTGCACGTGACCACCTTGCCCGACCCGAGCGTCGCGGCGCTGGCCAGTGGAGGCGACGAGCTGCTGAACTGGCAGGCTCTCGCATTGAAGCGCGTGAAGTTCTCCATGAAGCCCGGCGCTCGTGCGCGCCTCGAAGTCGGCGAGGCTGCCTTGACCGACTTCTATTCGCGCCTGGTCGTGACCGAGGACGGCCGATTCAACCTGCGCGAGCTTCGCGCGCCCGCGGCGGCGGCGAGTGCGCCGCAGTCGGGCGACAACGCAGAGGGCGAGGCTGCGCCGCCAGCCGCACCGGTCTCGACGGTACAGGCGACAGCACCCGCGGCCTTGGCATCGGCGCCCTCGGGGGTGCCACAGCCGCGCCTGCCCTTGGACCTGTTCGTCGGCACCACCACGCTCACCAACGGCCGCATCGACTTCAGCGACCACTTCGTGCAGCCGAACTACAGCGCCGCGCTCACGGAGCTCAACGGCGAGCTGGGCGCCTTCAGCTCCACCGCCCCCGAGATGGCGACGCTGCGCCTGCGCGGACGCGCGGCCGGGACTGCCTTGCTCGACATCGCAGGCAAGATCAATCCGTCGGTCACGCCCATCGCCCTCGACATCAAGGCGCGCGCCACCGACCTCGAGCTCGCGCCGCTGTCGCCGTATGCCGGCAAGTACGCGGGCTACGCGATCGAGCGCGGCAAGCTGAGCCTGGACGTGGCCTACAAGATCGACGCGGACGGCCGCCTCGAGGCGAGCAACCAGCTGGTGCTCAACCAGCTCACGTTTGGCGAGCGCATCGACTCGCCCAGCGCGACCAAGCTGCCGGTGCTCCTGGCCGTGGCGCTGCTCAAGGACCGCCACGGCGTGATCGACATCAACCTGCCGATCCGCGGCAGCATCAACGACCCGAAGTTCAGCGTCGGCGGCATCGTCGTCAAGCTTGTCTTCAACCTCCTCGCGAAGGCGCTGACCGCGCCGTTCGCGCTGCTCGCCGGCGGTGGCACGCAGGACCTCAGCGTGGTCGCGTTCGATGCTGGCACGACGGTCATCGCCGCCGAAGGCACGGGCGCCGTCGACAAGGTCGCCAAGGCCCTCGCCGATCGTCCGGCCTTGCGCATGACCGTCACGGGCATCGCCGACCCGGCGCTGGAGCGCGATGCCTACCGGCATGCCGTCATCGAGTCGCGCCTGCTGGCCGAGCGGCGGCGCGAGGGCCTGCGCGCGGGCGCCGCAGCAAGCGCGCCTGTCACGCTCGCCGCCGACGATCGTGCGCGCCTCGTGAAGCAGCTCTACCGCCAGACCGACCTGCCCGGCAAGCCGCGCAACGTGCTCGGTTTCGCCAAGGACGTGCCGATGGCCGAGATGGAAGCACTTCTGCGCCAGCATGTTCCGGTAACCGAAGACGCGATGCGCGAGATCGCGCTGCAGCGCGGGCTGGCCGTACGCGACGCGCTCATCGCCAAGGGCCTGCCGAGCGAGCGGCTCTTCGTGGCCGCCCCCAAAGTGCGCGCCGCCGCGGACGCCGACTCTGGCTGGACGCCGCGCGCGCAGCTGAGCCTGTCCACCCGCTGAGCGCAGGCCGTCGCCCGCAAGCCGGCGCGTCGTCTGCAGCCAGCACGTTCACACTGTCGAATCCAATGCCGATGGGATGCGCGCTTCTTGCTGCCCGCCTGCCGCGCCGCCCGGGTGCCGCGACTTGCCCAGATCGATCGCGAGTCAGTTTCGCCAGTGCGGGGCCTTGGTGCGGCGTGCCTTGCCAGGGGTTCGCCGGTGGCATCGGTGCGGTCAGCGAGTATTCCTATCACTCGAACAGCCGAACGCTCCAATGGGCCGGCCTCTTGATCCGGCGCCCGGAACGTCACTCGATCCATCACCTGCTGGGCGTCCACAGATTCAACGACGGCGACGTGACGCTTTGGGATCGCCTGTTCGGCACGTTCAAGGATGCCGTTGGCTTTGTGGACAGATATGGATTCCCGGATCGCAATGTGAGGAACAGGGCGGAGATGCTTGTGTTCAAGGACGTCCATGCGGCGCCTGCTCCGAGGCTGAGATCAGGTACATCGAGATGTCTGACCTCCGGCGGGTTCACCGAAGCATGAGGCGCACGCACCAGGTTCGGGACATCAGGCGTTCTTGCCGCACTGCTGAGCGCCAACTTGCGGCTGGAGCGAACGTAGACTCCTTCTCGGAGATCGCTCTCGACGAGCATTTGCCGCCGCTCAACCTGGCGCTTGTGCGCTGTCGTACTGTCTAGTCAAGCTGCGGCGGCAAAAGGGAACGCCTATGTCGAACGAGACGACCCGTATATGGCACGAGCTGGTCACACCCGATCAGGCAACCAGCGGAAGTTTCCTTGGCGAATTGCCCGGCTGGACATCGAAGGAGGTAGACGCCGGGCACTTCGGCATCCATACCCTGTTCCAGAGCAGCGGCGGCGATGTCGCCGGGATGACGAATCCGACGCGGAACTCTCCTGGTTCCGGCGCCTACTGGCACTCCTACAACGCCCTGAACGACATCGAGGAATGTGTCCAACCCTGCTCAGGCCCTGGGCGGGCAGCTTCTGGTGGCTGCGCATGGCGTGCCGGCGTTTGGTCGTGTCTGCGCGGTCACCGACCCGACCGGCGCAGTTGCATACCTGGTCCAGCAGGCCGGCTGAGGCGTCAGCCCAATCAGCACAGAGAACCTGCAGTGTGGGTGACCCCGAGCCGCGCTGACCTGACCAGGCCGCGCACGGGCCGGCACGATAGTGCAACGAGGTAGACAAGGTGTTCACGGTCATTGTCGTCGTCGCCGTCACGCTCATGCAGAGCTACGTCTTCTGGCGCGCCGCCTCGGTGCCGATCGTGCGGATGCATGTTCCCCTCAAGGTGCTGGTGGGTCTCGGAGGTCTTATTTGGACGGTCTGCCTCCTCGGTGCGTTGCCCGAATCGGAAGTCACCGGTCCTCTTGCGACCGCCCTGGAGTTCTCGAGCATGACCTGGTTGGGCGTGCTCTTCCTCATGACGGTGGCACTGCTCGCGGTGGAAGCCGCGACGGGCTTCGGCCTGCTCTATCCGAAGATGGCGCCGAGACTACGCGGCGCAGCCTTGGCCGTGGGTTGGACGCTGGCCATTCTGGCGCTCGTGCAGGGCCTGCGCGCACCTGTCGTGCAGAGCCACGAGGTCTACAGCCCTCGACTGCCGGCGGCGCTCGACGGCACGGTGATCGTGGTCATGTCTGACTTGCATCTCGGCTCCATGCTGGGAACGGCATGGCTTGCAGCGCGCGCCGAGCAGGTGCGGGCCGAGCACCCCGATGCGATCGTGCTCATCGGTGATGTCTTCGAAGGTCACGGCCCGCCCGCGGCCCCATGGCGCGCCATCCTCAGCGGGATGGCTTCGCCGCTGGGTACCTGGGGCGTCACGGGCAACCACGAGATGCATTCGGGAGCCAGGGCCAATGACGCCCTCTTCGACAATGCCGGTGTGCACCTGCTGCGCAATGGCTGGGTCGAGCTGCGCCCCGGCCTCGTCCTGGCAGGCGTGGAGAACCTCCCGTCCGGCCCCGGCAGACGCATGAACGGCGACGCGGTCGCAGCCGCGCTCGCGGGCCGGCCACCCGGTGCCACGATTCTCCTCACTCATGCGCCGCCGGCGCCGGACGTGGTGGCGGGCTCGGGAGTCGACTTGATGCTCTCGGGGCACACCCACGGCGGACAGTTGTGGCCATTCGGCTATCTCGTTCGGCACTGGTTTCCGCTGTTCGAGGGACGCTACCAGGTTGGCCCCACAACGGTGATCGTGTCTCGCGGGACGGGAACGTGGGGTCCGCGGATGCGCCTGTGGCGCCCAGCCGAAATCATCCGTGTGACGTTGCGATCCGGCGCCGAGGCAAACGCGTCTACGGTGGACACTCACGAGCTCAAATAGGTTGTCCGCGTGCTGAACGTCGCCAACGCGATCACACTGCTGCGCTTCCTGCTCGTGCCGGCGCTCGCGCTCGGGCTGCTCCGATCCGAGTACAGCGTCGTGCTGGTGCTGTTGATCGTTTCGGCGCTGTCGGATCTGGCCGATGGGATCGTCGCGCGCCGATGGAGCCAGGCGACGAGGTTCGGTGCAGTCGCCGATCCGCTGGCGGACAAGCTCACCATGCTGACGGTGGCGGGTTTGCTGACGCTTCAGCACGCATTGCCCTGGTGGTTCGCGCTGGCGGTCGTGCTGCGCGATGTCCTGATCGTTGGCGGCGCCATGGCCTACCACTTGTGGATCGGGCCTGTGGCGATGACGCCAAGCCGCATATCCAAGCTCAACACCGCGATGGAGTTCCTGGTGCTGCTTGCCGTACTGGCCATCCAGGCGGGTTATGTTCCCGACGGTCTGTGGCGCCAGGTCTTGCTGTTCGCCACACTGGCCACTGTCGCGTCGTCGGGCACGCACTACGTTGTGTTGTGGGCTCGCAAGGCGATGCAGGCGCACCGGATCACGGTGTAGCGCGTGACGCCGATGGGGAAGCCTGCGCAGCCGTCCACCGCCTCTGCCGGGGCGACCGCAGCGATCGTCATGGGGTTGAGGTCTCGGGAGATCGACGCCGCCACGCCTTCTCGGCCTCCACGACCAGCAGCACCGTGGCAGCCGCGCCGAGACAGATGAGCAACTCGACGCCGCTCAGCGGCACGGTCCTGAAAACCGGCTGCAGCCACGGAACGTACACGGTCGCCAACTGCAGGGCGACGGTGAGTGCCACGGCTACCAGCAGCGGTCGGTTCGAGCGCAGCCTCAGTCGCCAGAGCGAGTCGCTTTCGCTGCGGATGCCCAGCACGTGAGCCATCTGCGCCAGGGTCAGCGTCGTGAACACCATCGTCTGCGCGACCGAGGGCATCGTGGCCAGCGCCCAGGCCTGCACCGCGAGGCACAGCGCCCCGATCAGCAACCCCACGAACAGGATGTGCTGCCACATGCCGTGGGCAAACACGCTCTCCTTCGGGGCTCGGGGCGGCCGGTGCATGATCCCGCGTTCAGCCGGTTCGGCGGCAAGGGCGAGTCCCGGAAGGCCGTCCGTGACGAGGTTCACCCACAGGATGTGAATCGGCAGGAGCGGGATCGGCAGTCCGATCAGTGGTGCCAGGAAGATCGTCCAGATCTCGCCGGAGTTGCCGGTCATCGCGTAGCGCACGAACTTGCGGATGTTGTCGTAGATGCGCCGGCCTTCGCGCACGGCACCGACGATCGTGGCGAAGTTGTCGTCCAGCAGCACCAGGCTCGACGCCTCGCGCGCGACGTCTGTACCGTCGCGACCCATCGCCACGCCGATGTCGGCGCGCTTCAGCGCGGGCGCATCGTTCACGCCATCGCCGGTCATGGCCACGAATTCGCCACGCGACTGCAAGGCCTCGACGATGCGAATCTTCTGTGCCGGGTCGACTCGGGCGTACACGCGCACGGTCAGGACCCGCTCCCGCAGTTCATCATCGGTCAGTTTGCCGAGCTGGGCGCCGGTGAGGATGGACATCTCACCGCCATCTGGCTCGTCGGACGAAGCAATGCCCAGTCGGCACCCAATGGCCCAGGCGGTGGCCGGGTGGTCCCCGGTGATCATCACCGGCGTGATACCGGCGTCGATGCATTCCGCCACCGCATGCGCCGCCTCCTCACGTGGCGGATCGATGAGGCCGGCCAGCCCGAGCAGCTCCATGCGCTCCTCGACGGATTCCAGCTCTCCCGAGCCCGGCGCCCGCTCGTAGTGCCTGCGCGCAAGCGCGAGCACCCGCAGGCCGCGCGCCGCCATGGCCTGGGCGATCGCGAGAGTCTTGGCGGTGTCGAGCGCGCCGCTGCCGTCGGGATGCCAATGGGTCGTGCACTGCGGCACCAGGGCCTCCGGTGCGCCCTTCGTGTAGGCCACGAGTCCCTCGGCAGTCTGGTGGAAGGTCGTCATGCGCTTTCGTTCCGAGTCGAACGGAAGCTCCTGCACGCGTGGGAACCGCAGGTCGAGTTCGCTCTTCCCGATGCCGGCTTGGGCAGCTGCCTGAATCAGTGCAACCTCGGTCGGGTCTCCTTGCCAGCCGCCCTCTCCATCGCTGCCTGCATCGTTGCACAGTGCTCCCGCGCGAAGGATCTCCAGCAGGTGGGACCCGGGCCGGCCCTCGAGGCCGAGAATCCAGACCTCCCCTGCCGCGGCCACTTCCTCGACGCGCATCCGGTTCTGCGTCAATGTGCCGGTCTTGTCCGAGCAGATGTAGGTCACGGAGCCGAGCGTCTCCACCGACGGCAGGCGGCGCACGAGCGCATTGAGCACCACCATGCGCCGCGCACCCAGCGCGAGCAGAACCGTAACAACGGCCGGGAGCGCCTCGGGAATCGCTGCCACGGCCAGGCTGATCGCCGTCAACAGCATCAGCACCGGTGGCTCGCCGCGCAGCACCCCGACGGCGAAGATCACTGCGCAGATCCCGAGCACGGCGATCGCCAGGCGCCTGCCGAAGGCCGCCAGCCGGCGCTGCAACGGCGTCGCCCGATCGCCACCCGCGCTCATCAGGTCGGCCACCTTGCCCAGTTCGGTCGACATGCCGGTGGCGACCACCAGGCCGCGGCCGCGGCCGTGCGCGGCGGTGGTGCCCTTGTAGGCCATGTTCAGACGGTCGCCGAGCGCCGGTGCGCCGGCGCTCAGGACTCGCGCATGCTTCTCGACACTCACCGATTCACCGGTCAGCGCCGACTCGTCGACCATGAGCCGCGCAACTTCGGTGAGACGCAGGTCGGCCGGTATCTGGTTGCCTGCCTCGATGAGCACGATGTCCCCCGGGACCAGCGCGCTCGCGGACACGCGTCGCACCTTGCCGTCGCGAAGCACCGTTGCATGCGCCGCGGCCAGCCGCTTCAGCGCTGCCAGCGCCCGATCGGCGCGCCACGCCTGCACGAAGCCGACCACGCCATTCAGGATCACGATCACCAGGATGGCGAGCGTGTCGACCAGGTCGCCAAGGATGCCGGAGAGCACGGCGGCACCGATCAGCACGACGATCATGAAATCGGTGAACTGCTCCAGCAGCAGCCTCCAGGGGCTGCGCCGGGCACGCTCCACCAGTTCGTTCGGACCGTGCAGCGCGGCGCGGCGCAGTGCCTCGTCGTCGTGCAAGCCACGATGCAGCTCGACGGCGTGCGCGCGCGCCACGTCGTCGGCCTCGCGCAGATGCCAGTCGGATGCTTCAGGGGTATCCGTGCGTTGCATTCGGTGCGTCGAGTCAATCCGCGCGACGTCTCAGTTGCTCGGCCAGCCCGAGGGTCACCATGCCGATCGCAGCAAAGGCCATGGCCGCGAGCGCCCAGTCGGTGCCGTGCAAGGGCCGCAGATCCATCACCCGGCTGACCCACGGGATCTGTACGAGCACGGCGATCGATGCGAGCGTGCCCGCGACGAGCCAGCGCGCCGTGGCGGCACTCAGCTTCGTCAGGCCGGTCGTGATGCCGGCGCTGGTCGCCAGCAGCACGGTCAATGCCATCGCACGCGCATGCTCCACGTCCCGGTCGGCGCCGAGCGCGTGGAGGTAGCTCCAGACCACCGCCCCGCTCAAGAGCGCGCCCACCAAACCCATTCCCAGCCATGATCCGGTCGAGAAGAACCGCGCACGACGATGACGCCGAACCGCTGCAAGCGGCCCAACGCGCGGCATGTCCTGGAAGGCCAGCATCGCTGTCGGATGGATCACGAGTTCCAGCCACACGATGTGAATCGGCAGGAACAGCAAGGGCAGGCCCATCAGCGGTATCGCGGCGGCGCCGATCACGAGCGGCATGTGCACGAGCAGCAGGTAGGCGAAGGCGAGCCGCAGGTTCTGAAACAGCTGGCGGCCCTCGGCCACGGCATCGACGATGGTCCTGAAGTTGTCGTCGAGCAGGACCACCGGTGCAACCTCGCGTGCACTGCGCGTGCCGCGATCGCCCATCGCCACGCCGATGTCGGCCAGGCGAAGGGCCGGCACGTCGTTGACGCCGTCACCCGTGACGGCGACGAGTTCTCCTTCGGCTTGCAGCGCCTGCACCAGTGCCAGCTTCTGCGCTGGCGTAGCGCGCGCCACCACGTGCACATCCGCCTTGACGCCGATCATGGAGCGCACGTCATCGTCAGGCGCAGGAACCAGGACCTTCGGCTCGTTGCCTCCGAGGCCGATCTCTCGGGCAATCGCAGCCGCCGTCGCCGGATGGTCGCCGGTCACCATGATGACGCGCATGCCAGCGGCCATGCAATCGGCGATGGCATCGCGCACGCCGTCGCGGACGGGATCCTCGAACGCCAGCAGCCCCGCGAACCGGAACCCTGCCTCGGGTTCGACGTCGAAGCGCGTGCCTTGAGGCATGTCACGCAAGGCGCATCCGATGACCTTGTGTCCGGACCGCGCGTAATCGTCGACCCGCCTGAGCCAGTCGGCCCGTTCGGTCTCGGACAACTCACAGGCGGCCAACACGGTTTCCGGAGCCCCCTTGGTGAAGGCTCTGGGATCATTTGCAGCCAAGCGCCAGATGACCGTCTCGCGACGCCGGGCTTCGGTGAACGGAAAGTCGTATAGCCTGGTCGATTCCGGCAGCGGTCCGGCTGCCGCATGCAAGGACTGGTCGAGCGGATCGCCGCTGTCCGGCCGTGCGGCAAACGCGGCGACCTGCACCACCGACGTCTCGTCATGGCCGTGGGCCGGCGTGCGGTGCGCGAGCACCAGCGAGCCGGCGGTGATCGTTCCGGTCTTGTCGGACACGATGCAGGTGACGCGGCCGATGTTTTCCACCGCGACCCCGCGCCGCACCAAGGCTTTCTTGCGCGCCAGGCGAAAGACGCCGACGCCGAGGAAGAACGTGTAGACGACCGGAAACTCCTCTGGCAGCGCGGCGACGGCCAGCGTGACCGCGCTCAGCATCGCATCGATCCAACCGTAGCCATGCCACAACCTGACCGTGGCGAGCACGACGCACATCGCGATCGCCACGCCGATCAGCACGGCCACGAGCTCGCCGATGGCCTTCTGAAGCGGCGTCGCTGCGTGGGTACCCTCAGTGGCGGAACGCACGATCTCGCCATAGCGGGTCTCGCTTCCGATGCAGACGATGCGCAAGCCGGCCTTGCCGGTCAGCAGCCGTGTGCCCGCAGAGCCCCACTGCTCCTCCGGCGCGCTGATAGGCAGGGACGCAGCAGGCTCGAGCGTCCGCTTGGCCACTGGCAACGACTCCCCGGTCAACGTCGATTCGTCGACCTGGAGGCCGTCGCCGGACACCAGGAGACCGTCGGCAGGAAAGTACTCTCCCGGCGTCACTTCGACCAAGTCGCCCGGCACCAGTTCGCGCGACGGAATCTCTTGCCACTGCCCGTCGCGCAACACCCGCGCTGAACTGGCCAGCCGACTCGCCAGGCCGGCGGCCGACGCGCTCGTGCGTCGATGCAGGTAGGCGTCCATGCCCAGCAATGGCGCTATCGCGAAGAGCAAGGTCAATGACTCGGTGACCTGCCCCAGCAGACCGAACAAGCCCGCCGTCAGGACCAGGAACCACAGCATGGGGTCGCGCGCCGTGTCGCGCGCGACGACAAGCCAGCCGCTCGAGGCTTGCGCCACGATGTCGTTGAAGCCATAGGCGCGCTGGGTCGCGACCTGAGCCGCGCTGAGACCTTGGTGGGCGGTCTCGAGCTTCGGCAGCCTGTCAGCTGCAATATGGCGATGGCCCATGCGAGAAGAGTCTGCCACAGGGGTCGGCGCGCGAGTCCACTTCGCCCGGCACGCCGGCATGCCGGTTGACCAGCCGCAAGCCGCCGCGCGCAGGCCTGCCTAGACTGCCGGACGTAAGCCGGGGCGTCGTCGCGGGACGACTGCTGGTGCGAGCGAGGGCATGTCATGGTCAAGATCCTGGTTGCCATCGACGGGTCCGACGCGTCATTGCGGGCGTTGCGTCGGGCGATGGGATTGGCCGGCGAGATCCATGTCGTCAACGTGCAGCTCCCACCGGACGCAGCCTTGCTCTCGAGGTACATGCCGGCCGAGGACATTGACCGCGAGCAGTTCGAGAACGGCATATGCATGCTGGCACCTGCCTGCAAGTTGCTCGAGGACGCGCGCGCCACTTTCAGGAGCCACGTGTTGATCGGCGCACCAGCATTCGAACTCGCCGCGTTCGCGCAGCGTGAGAACGCGGATGAGATCGTGATGGGGGCGCGAGGCGTGGGCGGATTACGCAGCGCGGTCATTGGCTCGACAGCGAAACAGGTGATGCAACTGGCCGGCGTGCCGGTATCGGTTGTCGAGTAGTGCCCCGTCCGCCCGCGTTTGCGCTTGGGCTTTTGCGTCCGCTCGTTGAGGCCAGTGACGGGCGAGACGGACTATTCAACCCGCTCGCGGCCTGTCTGATCCGCTCAGGCCGTCAGCAGCATCACGACCACCGCCACGGCCATCACCGCAGTGGCGGCCCAGCCGAACAGTCGATGACGGCGACTGATGGTCAGCTCTCCCATGATGCGACGCGACTGGCCAATCCACATCATCACCACCATGATGGGCACGGAGATGACGCCATTGACGACGGCGCTCCACACGAGCGCCTTGATGGGGTCGACCTCGAACAGGCTCATCAGCGTGCCGATGCCGGTGGCTGCGACGATGATCAGATAGAAGCCCCGGGCCTCGTGAAATCCGTGCGACAGGCCGGCCTTCCATCCGAACACCTCGCTGACCGCATAGGCCGCAGACCCCGCCAGCACCGGAACTGCGAGCATGCCGGTGCCGATGATGCCCAGCGCAAACACCGCGAACGCGAAGCTCCCGGCAATCGGACGCAGGGCCTCGGCGGCCTGCGACGAGGTCTGGATGTTGGTGATGCCGTGCATGCTCAGCGTTACGGCCGTCGCCACGACGATGCACAGCGCGATGGCGTTCGAGAACAGCATGCCGACATAGGTGTCCTGCTTGATGCGCGACAGGTGCAGCTGCGCGTAGTCGCGGTCTCCGCACAGCATCGCAGCCTCCGGTCGGCGGTAGTTGTCTTCGACCTCCTGCGAGGCCTGCCAGAAGAACAGGTACGGGCTGATGGTGGTGCCGAGCACGGCGACCACCATGCTCGCGTACTCGCTCACCGCGATCCCGCGGGGGAAGAAGTGCCAAGGCTGAAGGGATTCGACAAGCACCTGCTTCACCGGCACCTGAACGACCATGACCACCGCGAAGTACGAGAACAGCGCCAGCGTCAGCCACTTCAACACGCGCACCGTCCGCTCGTAGGAGAAGAAGACCTGGCCGAGCACGGACAGCGCACCGAAGCCGATGATGTACAGCGTCGTGTGGCCACCGGCCAGCAGGTGCACGGCCTCGCCCATGGCGCCGATGTCTGCCGCGATGTTGATGGTGTTGGCCGTCACGAGAAGACCTACGAGGGTCATCGTCAGCCAGCGCGGGCAGACCCTGGCGATGTTGGCGGCGAGCCCCTGGCCGGTGACCCAGCCGATGCGTGCCGACAGCATCTGGATGCCAATCATCAGCGGCGTCGTCAGCAGCAGCGTCCACACCAGGCCGAAGCGGAATTGCGAGCCCGCTTGCGAGTAGGTCGCGATGCCGCTCGGGTCGTCGTCGGCGGCGCCCGTGATGAGCCCGGGTCCGAGACGCCGGGCGAGGACCCTCGTGTTGGCGAGCGTCAGTTGCCCCGACGCGAAGGCGCGCGCCAGGACCGGATTGCGGGCGATGAGTTGTTGCACTGGTGTCTCCCCGCCGCCGTGCCAACGCACGACGGAACGCAGCGCTCATGCGCTGCAGTTTGTGGTCAATCCGGGGAGAAAGACGTCCAGAGGAATGCCGGACGGGGGCCTCGCCGGGGGTGGTCAGGTCATTTGCCTCCACCGCCCGGTGTTGCAACTCGACGCTGGGTCGGGCTACAGACTGGACGGCGAAGGCCAGCTACTAGGCGCTGGATTCATGGTCATGCCGTCAAGTGAAGGAATCTCAATTATCCCGAAGTGCGCGACAGGGTGTCAACGGCGCGGCGGTGCAGGCGCAATGCACGAACCGCACCTCACCGGCGCTCGGCTTCAGCAACGCCGTTGAGCAAGCGAAGACCGATGAACACCGCCAGCGCGAGGAACACCGCCCTTGACGCCGAGCGCGAGCGTGATGTTGAGCACGTCGACCGCTTCCTTGGCTGTGACCGTGCCTGCGACGCCCATCGGGAATCCGATTGAAGCAGCGGCAAGGCTGGGCGAGCCGTTCACGCCGTCGCCGACACATGCCCTCGAGCTGTGTGGCGCCGGGCTCGGGCACCACTCTCTGCTTGTCCTGCCGCAGCAGGTTAGCCTGCACATCCTCGGTGCCGACCTGCTTGGCGATGGCTCTCGCCGTCGCATGGTTGTAGCCCGTCAGCATGACGGTTGCACCCCCAGAGCCCTCAGACGGACCACCGCAGGGCCTCGGAACGGCTTCCCGTCGACGCATCCAGTGTTTCCTTTGTCCGGACACATTGCCTCGATCAGGAAATTGCCGCACAAAACGCGCCCTCGCACCAATCCCATCACACCAGCTCAAAATCCAGCCCGATATCCGCCGCAGGCGCGCTTTGCATCAGCCGCCCGACTGAGACGTAATCCACTCCGCTCGCAGCGACCGCGCCGATGTTGTCGAGCCGCACGCCGCCGCTGGCCTCGGTTTTCGCACGGCCCGCGACCAGCGCCACTGCCTCGGCCAGCATCGTCGGCGTCATGTTGTCGAGCAGGATATGGGTGGCGCCGGCTGCGATCGCCGGCTCGATCTGGTCGATCCGATCGACCTCGCAGATGATCCGCTCGACGCCCGCCGCCTTGGCCCGCGCCACCGCCGGCCCGACGCCGCCTGCCACCGCGACATGGTTGTCCTTGATCATCACCGCATCCCACAGGCCCATGCGGTAATTGGTCGCGCCCCCCATCCGCGTCGCGTACTTCTCCAGCACGCGCAGGCCGGGAATGGTCTTGCGGGTGTCGAGCAACGTGGCGCGGCCTTGCATCGCCTCGACATAGGCACGCGTCATCGTCGCGATGCCGGAGAGGTGCTGAACGGTGTTGAGCGCGTTGCGCTCGGCGGTGAGCAGGGCGCGGGCGTTGCCGGCGATCCGCATCAGCGCGGTCCCGGGAGCGATGCTCTGACCATCCTGCACAAGCATTTCGATCTCACACGCGGGGTCGAGATGGCGAAAGAACGCGGCCGCCAAAGGCAGCCCTGCGACGGTGATCGCCTCGCGGCTGTCCATCACCCCGGCAAAGCGCGCGTCCGCCGGGATGACGCTCTCCGAGGTGACGTCGCGCCCGCCACCGGGAAGGCCAATGCCGAGGTCTTCGGATAGCGTGGTGGTGAGGAAGGCAGCCAGATCGAAGCCGGGGAGTGTGAAAGACATGCGCGTGGTTTAGGGGGATTAGGGGAAGATGCAAGGGGGTGATCCGACTGCATGCATCGGCCTTCTAACCATATGCGATTGTGAGCTGCCTGCAAGCTGCCGTTCGTCACCGACCGCAATTGGCCGAGAGCGGCCACGCTGCGAGAGCCGCGCGTCACGCTTGCCTCATTGTCTCTATTACGCTGGCGACGGTGGTCACCCTGCCCAGCCGCGGCAGCACGCGCTGCATGCTGTGATGGTGCAACGCCCCATCTGGCGCGCTGGACAAGTCCTCGGGGAGTAGCAGCTCGTAACCCAACTCCCAACCGGCGCGCGCAGTCGATTCCACACCGAAGGCCGTGACGATGCCGCCCAGCACCAAGGTGCGAATGCCGCGGCGTCGCAGCTGCAGG
>DATFAY010000039.1:0-3657 GCA_035254085.1 Piscinibacter sp. | reverse complement strand
ACGACGGCGGAGATGAGGATGGTGATTGCCAGCGTGACCGCGAACTCGCGGAACAGCCGCCCCACCACGTCGCCCATGAACAGCAGCGGGATCAGCACCGCGATCAGCGAGACGGTGAGCGAGATGATGGTGAAGCCGATCTGCGTCGCGCCCTTCAGCGCGGCTTGCATCGGCGGCTCGCCGTTCTCGAGATGGCGCGAGATGTTCTCGATCATGACGATCGCGTCGTCGACCACGAAGCCGGTCGCGATCGTGAGCGCCATCAGGCTCAGATTGTTGAGGCTGTAGCCCAGCAGCAGCATCGCCCCGCAGGTGCCGATGAGCGAAATCGGCACGGCCAGGCTCGCGATGATCGTCGCGCGCACGCTGTGCAGGAAGGCGAAGATGACGAGCACCACCATCACGACCGCCAGCACGAGCTCGATCTCGACGTGCTTCACCGATGCGCGGATGCCGGCCGTGCGGTCGCTCAGCACCTCGACGCGCAAGGCGGCGGGCAGGCCCTCTTGCAGCTGCGGCAGCCGTGCCTTGATGGCGTCGACGGTCTGGATCACGTTGGCGCCCGGCTGGCGCTGGACATTGAGGATGATGGCGGGCATGGATTGCCGCCGGGCCGCCCCAAGGCAATCGCTCCCCTCGGGGGGCGGGCGCGAAGCGACCTTGGGGCAGTCCAGCGATTGCCGCCGGGCCGCCCCAAGGCAATCGCTCCCCTCCGGGGGCGGGGGCGAAGCGACCTTGGGGCAGTCCAGCCCTGCCCACGCGCCAAGCTTCACGTTCTCGGCGCTGTCGACCACCTGCGCGATGTCGTTCAGGCGCACCGGCGCGCCGTTGCGCCAGGCGACGATCAGGCGGCGGTAGTCGTCGACGCCGAGCAGCTGGTCGTTGGCGTTGATCGTGTAGGCGCGCGTCGGGCCGTCGAAGCTGCCCTTGGCGCTGTTGGCGTTGGCGGCGGTGATGGCGCTGCGCACCGTGGCGAGGTCGATGCCGTAGGAGGCCAGCGCCTGGGTGTCGGCCTGGATGCGCACGGCCGGCCGCTGGCCGCCGGCGAGCGTGACCAGCCCCACGCCCGACACCTGGCTGATCTTCTGCGCGAGCCGCGTGTTGACGAGGTTCTGCACCTCGGGCAGCGGCAGCGTGTCGGAGGTGATCGCGAGCGTGAGCACCGGCGCGTCGGCCGGGTTGACCTTGGCGTACACCGGCGGCGCGGGCAGGTCGGCCGGCAGCAGCGAGTTGCCGGCGTTGATCGCGGCCTGGACCTCCTGTTCGGCCACGTCGAGCGCGATGCCCAGCCCGAACTGCAAGGTGATCATCGACACGCCGGCGGCGCTGGTGGAGCCGATGCGCTGCAGGCCCGACATCTGGCCGAACTGCTTTTCCAGCGGCGCCGTCACCGTGCGGCTCATGACCTCGGGGCTGGCGCCGGGGTAGAGCGTCTGCACCTGGATCGTCGGATAGTCGACCTGCGGCAGTGCCGACAAGGGCAGGAAGCGGAACGCGACGACGCCGGCCAGCACGATCGCCAACATCAGCAGCGAGGTCGCCACCGGCCGCAGGATGAACGGGCGCGACGGACTCATGTCAGGACGCCGGGCCGCTGGGGTGGCGTCGGCGTGGCCGGCTGGCGCCGTCCGCGGGCGCACCCGCCCATGACGCGCCGCGGGCAGCGCTGGCAGCACCAGGCCCCGGCCGATCGCCAGGCAGCAGCACCTGCGCGCCGTCCTTGAGCCGGTCGCCGCCTTCGGTGATGACCCGCTCGCCGGCCGCGAGGCCGGTGCTGAGCGCCACCCGATCGACGGTGGCCTGGCCGATGCTCACCTTGCGCATGGACACCGTGCGGTCGGGCCGCAGCACGTAGACGAAGTCGCCCTCGGGCCCGTGGCGCAGGGCGGTCACCGGCACCACCACGGCGCCGCGTACGGTGTCGAGCAGCACCCGCACGTTGACGAACTGGCTCGGGAACAGCGCGCTCTTCGCGTTGGCGAAGCGCGCCTTCGCACGCACCGTGCCGGTCTGTGTGTCGACCTGGTTGTTGAGCGACCAGAAGCGGCCGCTGTCGAGCTCGGCGCTGCGCGTGCGGTCGAGGGCGGTCACGGGCAGCACCGTGCCTTGCGCGATGCGGCGTGCGAGCTCGGGCACGCGGTCCTGCGGCACGGCGAACTCCACGTCGATCGGCGTCAGTTGCGTGATCACCGCGATGCCGCCGGCGTCGCTCGAGGACACGACGTTGCCCACGTCGACCACGCGCAGCCCCACGCGCCCGCCCACCGGCGCCACGATGCGCGTGTAGCCGAGGTTGAGGCGCGCCGTGCCCTCGTTGGCCTTGTCGGTGAGGACCGTGCCTTCGAGCTGCTTGACGAGCGCCGCTTGGGTGTCCACGTCCTGGCGTGCGATCGAGTCCTGCTGCAGCAGCGTGCGATAGCGCTGCAGGGTGAGGCGGGCGTTGTCGAGCTGCGCTTCGTCGCGCAGGCGCTGGCCCTGGGCCTGCATCAGCGTCATCTCGAAGGGGCGGGCATCGATGGCGGCCAGCAGCTGGCCGGCCCGCACCATCTGCCCTTCCTGGAAGAGCACCTGCTTGAGCACCCCCGAGACCTGCGGCCGAACCGTCACGGTGGCCGAGGGGGTCACGGTGCCCAGCGCGTCCAGCCATACCGGGATGTCGGCCTGCTCGGCCGCGGCCACGCCGACGGTGGTGGGCGGCGCGCCGCGGCCGCCGCCGAATCCGCCGGGGCCGCCCGGCGGCCCGCCGGTGCCCGGTGCGCCGCCGCTGCGTGAACCGGCCTGGGGCGAATGGGTCAGATGCCAGGCGAGTGCGCCGACCGCGCCCAGCACCAGCAGCGCGACCACGCCGCCCAGCCAGCGGGAGCGCCGCGACGGGCGCGCCGGCGCGGCGGGCGGTTCTTGTTCTTCCATGGTTCTTCGTTCTCCGGATCTGTGCCGCGCCGCCGCGACGCGCAGGGCGGCGCAGCAGGGCCGCCGTCCCCGCGCACGGGGTCAGCAAGCGGCGCGCCTGCGGCCGACTCTGCCGCCGCGCCTTCTCGGGCGTGCTTCCGCTGTGTCAAGCGATGTAAAGGCGCCCGGCGTCGGCCGCGCTCAGCGCACGTGCCGCTTCTGGTAGGTGCCCAGCAATTCGCACTGGGCCAGCACGTGGCCCCGCATGGCCTTCTCCAGCGCCGCCTTGGTGGGTTGGTGCTGGTCGGAGAGCATGCGGTCGAGCGCATACAGCTTGAAGAAGTAGCGGTGCCGGCCGATGGGCGGGCAGGGTCCGCCGTACCCGGTGCGTTTCCAGTCGTTCACGCCCTCGCGTGTGCCCTCGGGCAGCGGCCGCGCGCCTTCGGGCAGGCCCGTGGCATCGGGCGGGATGTCGTAGAGCACCCAGTGCACCCAGGTGCGCTGCGGATGCGCCGGGTCGGGGGCGTCGGGGTCGTCGACGATCAGCGCCAGGCTGCGGGTGGCGTCGGGCACGCCGCTCCAGGCGAGCGGCGGGGCGGTGTCCTGGCCTTCGCAGGTGAAGCGCTCGGGGATGTCCCCACCCTGGACGAAGGCGATCGAGCTCAGCTCCATGCATCTTCTCCTTCGGCCGCCGGTCAATGGCGGCGGTCCGGGCCATTGTGCGCCGCGACGCCGCCGGTGCTATACCCTCGCGGCTGACGCCCACAT
>DATFAY010000038.1:0-6760 GCA_035254085.1 Piscinibacter sp. | reverse complement strand
GAACGGGCCGGCGCGGGACCCTTGCCACGCTGATTGCTTCGTGCGTTCATTCTTCCGTTCCTGCGGCGACACGAGCCGCATCGGCTGCGACTCCAGCGTGTCCCCGGGCTGCTGCGAGCAGCGATGTTAGGTCCACTTCGGCCACGAGGCCTCTCTTGGCGCACCGCAATGATCGGACACCTGCACGAACGGCCGGTGTCAAAAAGCAGAAAGCCCGGCCGGAGCCGGGCTTCGCGGGTCGGGCGCGCCAGACAGCGCGGCGCCCGATGCCCGTACTTGCGTGCTTTTCAGAACGGGATGTCGTCGTCCATGTCGTCGAAGCCGGTGGCCGACTTCGTGGCGGCCGGCTTGCTGGCGGCCGGGCGCGCGGCCGGGGCGCTGCGCGCGGGGGCGTCCTCGCCACGCTCGCCGCCACGCTGGTGGCCGCCGCCCTCGTCGCCGCCACCCATGCCCTCACGGCCGCCGAGCAACTGCATCGACTCGCCGATGATCTCGGTGGTGTAGCGGTCGTTGCCGTCCTTGTCCTGCCATTTGCGGGTCTTGAGGCGGCCCTCGATGTACACCGAGCGGCCCTTCTTGAGGTATTCGCCCGCGATCTCGGCCTGGCGGTCGTACAGGACGACCGAGTGCCATTCGGTCTCTTCCTGCTTTTCGCCGCTGTCGCGGTTCTTCCAGTTGCGGGTGGTGGCGATGCGAAGGTTGCAGACCGCGTTGCCGTTCGGCGTGTAGCGCACTTCCGGGTCGCGGCCGAGGTTTCCGAGAACGATGACTTTGTTGACCGAGGCCATGACGAGCTCCGACGAAGGAAATCCAGGCATTATCGCCTGCGCCCCCGCGTCGCTGCAGTCCCCTTGCCGAGGGATGGGCGCCGTCCTTCCATGGCGGGTGCAGGCGCCGCGGCGGCGTCCCGTACCATCACGGCTTTGCGCGACATCCGCCTCGTGAATTCTGCCGTCACCGTCCCCGTCGATCCCGCGCTGGCCGTCTTGCATGAAGTCTTCGGCTACGCCGCCTTCCGCGGCGCGCAAGCCGAGATCATCGAGCACGTGGGCGCCGGGGGCGACGCGTTGGTGCTCATGCCCACCGGCGGCGGCAAGAGCCTGTGCTACCAGGTGCCCGCCATCGTGCGCCACCGCGCGGGCCGCGGCGTGGCGGTCGTGGTGAGCCCCTTGATCGCGCTCATGCACGACCAGGTCGGCGCGCTGGAGGAAGCGGGCGTGCACGCCGCCTTCCTCAATTCCACCCTCACGCTGGACGAGACGCAGCGAATCGAGCGCGAGATGATGAGTGGCCGGCTGGTGCTGCTGTACGCCGCGCCCGAGCGGGTCACCACGCCGCGCTTCCTGGCGCAGCTCGACTCGCTGCACGAACGCGGCCTGCTGAGCCTGTTCGCCATCGACGAGGCGCATTGCGTGAGCCAGTGGGGCCACGACTTCCGCGAGGACTACCTGGCGCTCGACGTGCTGCACGAGCGCTATGCCGGCGTGCCGCGCATCGCGCTCACCGCCACCGCGGACGACCTCACGCGCGCCGACATCATCCAGCGGCTGCAGCTGCAGGCGGCGCGGGTCTTCATCAGCAGCTTCGACCGGCCCAACATCCGCTACGCGATCGTCGAGAAGGACAACGCGCGCGCGCAGCTGCTGCGCTTCATCCAGGACGAGCACGAGGGCGACGCCGGCATCGTGTACTGCCAGTCGCGCAAGAAGGTCGAGGAGACCGCCGAGTGGCTCACCGGCGAGGGCATCGCCGCGCTGCCCTATCACGCGGGCCTCGACGCCGACGTGCGCAAGAAGCACCAGGACCGCTTCCTGCGCGAAGACGGGCTGGTGATGGTGGCCACCATCGCCTTCGGCATGGGCATCGACAAGCCCGACGTGCGCTTCGTGGCGCACCTGGACCTGCCCAAGAACATCGAGAGCTACTACCAGGAGACCGGGCGCGCGGGGCGCGACGGCCTGCCCGCCGATGCCTGGATGGCCTACGGCCTGGCCGACGTGGTCAACCAGCGCCGCATGATCGACGAGAGCCCCGCCGGCGAGGAGTTCAAGCGCGGCCAGCGCAGCAAGCTCGACGCGCTGCTCGCGCTGGCCGAGGCGCACGACTGCCGCCGCGTGCGGCTGCTCGCTTACTTCGGGGAAACCTACCGCGGGCCCGACGCGGATCCGGGTTCCCCGGTCCGCGGCGAGCCCCCTCGGGGGGTGGTGACCGAAGGGAGCCTGGGGGTCCGTTGCCGCAACTGCGACAACTGCCTCCACCCGCCGGCCACCTGGGACGCCACGGAGGCGGCGCGCAAGGCGCTGTCGTGCATCTACCGCTTCCACCAGAACGGCGGGCAGCGCTTCGGCGCCGGCCACCTGATCGACGTGCTGCGCGGCAAGGTGACCGACAAGGTCACGCAGTTCCAGCACCAGCGGCTGAGCACCTTCGGCATCGGCGCCGACGTGAGCGAGCAGCAATGGCGCGCGGTGCTGCGCCAGCTCATCGCGCTGGGCCACCTGCGCACCGAGGGCGAATTCAACACGCTGGAACTTGCGCCCAGCGCCCGCCAGGTGCTGCGCGGCGAAATCGACATGCTGCTGCGCCAGAGCGCCGACACGCCCAAGCGCAGCCGCAGCGGCCGGGCCGCGCGCGGCACCGGCAAGGACAAGCCGGCGCCGCTGCCGCTGGACGCTGTGGGCAGCGAACGCTTCGCCGCGCTCAAGGCCTGGCGCGCCGAGGTGGCGCGCGAGCACAACCTGCCGGCCTACGTGGTGTTCCACGACGCGACGCTGGCCGAGATGGCGCGCGAGCGGCCCGCGTCGCTCGATGCGCTCGGGCAGATCAGCGGCGTGGGGGCGAAGAAGCTCGAAGCCTACGGGCGCGAGATCCTGCGCGTGCTGGAGGCCGCCGAGGCGTGATCAGGGCGTGACGGCGATGGTCACGATCGGGCTGTCGGCCCGGTTGCCGTTGTTGTCGGTGGCGCGCGCGAACACGCTCAGCGCGGTGCGGCCGTCTGTCGGTGCGTTGACCAGCCACTCGTAGGGCGCGCTCAGGTCGTTGCCCAGCCACTGGGCGCCATTGGGGTCGACGCGGTAGAAGGCCACGTGGTCGATGCCGCTCTCGTCGGCCGCCGCGGCGACGAAACGCGCCGACTGGCCGGCCGCGACGCTCGCGTCCGCGGCCGCCAGGCTGACCGAGGGAGGCGAATCGTCGAAACCGTCGCCGAAGCCCAGGTACACGCCGCCGCCGCAGGCGCCCAGCAGCAGCACTGCGCCCAGCGCCGCGGCACGCATCGCCGACATCCGATGCCTGATCGCAACCATGAGCGCGATGCTACGCCGCGCCCGTGGCGGCGGCTTGATCTGCTGCAAGCCCGCGCGCGTGCGGGACCCCCCGCGCGGGCGGTGCCGCGCCGCTATCATGTTTGGTTTCGCGCCGCGCCACGATGCCTGCTGTTTCGCCCGTCCCTTCATCGCCCCAGACCTCGACCGAGGCGTCGATCGAGGCGCCGATGATCCGCGTGCGCGGGGCTCGAACGCACAACCTCAAGAACATCGACCTCGACATCCCCCGCAACAAGCTGGTGGTGATCACTGGCCTGTCCGGCTCGGGCAAGTCCAGCCTCGCCTTCGACACGCTCTACGCCGAGGGGCAGCGGCGCTACGTGGAGAGCCTGTCGGCGTACGCGCGGCAGTTCCTGCAGCTGATGGACAAGCCCGACGTCGACGTGATCGAGGGCCTGAGCCCCGCCATCTCGATCGAGCAGAAGGCCACCTCGCACAACCCGCGCTCCACCGTGGGCACGGTCACCGAGATCCACGACTACCTGCGTCTGCTGTACGCGCGGGCGGGCACGCCGTTCTGCCCGACGCACCACCAGCCGCTGCGCGCGCAGAGCGTGAGCCAGATGGTCGATGCCGCGCTCGCGCTGCCGGCCGACACCAAGCTGATGGTGCTGGCGCCGGTGGTGCGCGACCGCAAGGGCGAGTTCGGCGAGCTCTTCGCCGACATGCAGGCGCAAGGCTATGTGCGCTTCCGGGTCGACGGCACGGCCTATGAGGCCGCCGACGTGCCCAAGCTGAAGAAGGCGGAAAAGCACGACATCGACGTCGTCATCGACCGCGTCAAGGTGCAGTCAGGATTGCAGCAACGTCTCGCGGAGAGCTTCGAGGCGGCCTTGCGCATCGCGGACGGCCGCGCCATCGCACTCGAGATGGACAGCGGGCGCGAGCACCTGTTCTCCAGCAAGTTCGCCTGCCCGATCTGCAGCTACTCGCTGGCCGAGCTGGAGCCGCGGCTCTTTTCGTTCAACTCGCCGGTGGGTGCCTGCCCGAGCTGCGATGGCCTGGGCCTGATGACGGTGTTCGATCCGGAGCGGGTGGTGGGCTTTCCGTCGCTGAGCCTGGCCAGCGGCGCGGTCAAGGGCTGGGACCGGCGCAACGCCTACACCTTCTCGCTGCTGGAGAGCGTGGCCCGGCACTACGGCTTCGACATCGACACGCCGTTCGAGGACCTGCCCGAGCAGGCCAAGCAGGTGCTGCTGCACGGCTCGGGCAGCGAGGAGATCGCCTTCGTCTACGAAGCCGAAGGGGCGCGCGGCAAGACACGCAGCGTCAAGCGCTGGCATCCGTTCGAAGGGATCATCCCCAACTTCACGCGCCGCTTCAAGGAGACCGATTCCGCCGCCGTGCGCGAGGACCTCGCGCGCTACCAGAGCGCCAAGCCCTGCCTCGAGTGCGAAGGCACGCGGCTGCGCACGGAGGCGCGCCACGTCTTCCTGCAAGGCGAGGGCGAGGAGGGCGGCGAGCCGATCTACCGCGTCGAGCATTTCACCTTGCGCGAGTGCCTGGCCTACTTCGAGCAGCTCAGGCTGCACGGTGCGAAGGCAGAGATCGCCGACAAGGTGGTGCGCGAGATCCGCTCGCGGCTGAAGTTCTTGAACGACGTCGGGCTCAACTACCTCAGCCTGGACCGCAGCGCCGACACGCTGTCGGGCGGCGAGGCGCAGCGCATCCGCCTGGCCTCGCAGATCGGCTCGGGCCTGACCGGCGTGATGTACGTGCTCGACGAGCCCAGCATCGGCTTGCACCAGCGCGACAACGACCGTCTCATCGGCACGCTGCGGCACCTGCGCGACATCGGCAACAGCGTGCTGGTGGTCGAGCACGACGAGGACGCGATCCGCGCCGCCGACCACGTGATCGACATGGGCCCGGGCGCCGGCGCGCACGGCGGGCAGGTGATCGCGCAAGGCACCGCCGAGGACGTGGCCGCCAGCCCCGACTCGCTCACCGGCCGCTATCTCGCGCGGGCGCTGCGCATCCCGGTGCCTGCGCAACGGCATCGGCTGGCGGACACGACCGATCCCCAGCAGCTCGTCATCGTCAATGCGAGCGGCAACAACCTCAAGGGCGTGACCGCCGAGATCCCCGTGGGCCTGTTCACCTGCGTGACCGGCGTGTCGGGCTCGGGCAAGAGCACGCTGGTCAACGACACGCTGTATGCGGCCGTCGCGCGCAAGCTCTACAACAGCCATGCCGAGCCCGAGCCGCACGACTCGATCGAGGGGCTGGAAGCCTTCGACAAGGTGATCAACGTCGATCAGAGCCCCATCGGGCGCACGCCGCGCAGCAATCCGGCCACCTACACGGGCCTGTTCACGCCGATCCGCGAACTGTTCGCCGAGGTGCCGGCCGCGCGCGAGCGCGGCTACGGGCCGGGGCGCTTCAGCTTCAACGTCGCGGGCGGGCGCTGCGAGGCCTGCCAGGGCGACGGCGTGCTGAAGGTCGAAATGCATTTCCTGCCCGACGTCTACGTGCCCTGCGACGTGTGCCACGGCCGCCGCTACAACCGCGAGACGCTCGAGGTGCTCTACAAGGGGCGCAACATCACCGAGGTGCTCGACATGACGGTGGAGGATGCGCACGCATTCTTCAACGCCGTGCCGGCGATCGCGCGCAAGCTGCAGACCCTGCTCGACGTCGGCCTGGGCTACATCCGCCTGGGGCAAAGCGCCACCACGCTGTCCGGCGGCGAAGCGCAGCGCGTCAAGCTTGCGCTCGAGCTCAGCAAGCGCGACACCGGTCGCACGCTGTACATCCTCGACGAGCCGACCACCGGTCTGCACTTCGCCGACATCGCGCTGCTGCTGCGCGTGCTGCACCAGTTGCGCGACGCGGGCAACACCATCGTGGTGATCGAGCACAACCTCGACGTCATCAAGACGGCCGACTGGGTGATCGACATGGGCCCCGAGGGGGGCGCGGGCGGCGGCACCGTCGTCGCGACCGGCACGCCCGAGGCCATTGCTGCCCACCCGGCCAGCTACACCGGCCGCTACCTGCAGCCGCTGCTGGACTGACCACGCCCCCACGCGCGGCAGCATGTGCACAAATGCACGCGCGCCCCGCCTGCGCAGCCGGCCGCTCAAGTACATTTGCTTCAATATAATTTGCGCGCATGCACGCCGCGACCACCGCCACCTCGCGCCCCCCGCGTGAAACGCCGCGGTCCGGGCGTGCGCTCGCGCGATGAACGCGCAACAATTGCCAGAACTGCAGCACGGGCCGGCGGTGCCCGACGGCTGCACGAGGGGCTGTGCTGCCGGCCTGGCAACGCGAGCCCTTGTCTTCCCCCGGACCGACCGCCACCACTGATTCCCATTGAGGAAGGAGACTGCGATGTTGAGACTTGCCTTGTGTGCCCTGGCCGCCGCGGCGCTGGCCGCCTGCAGCAGCACACCGGTCGAACCGGCGAAGGCGCCGGTCGCGACGGCAAC
>DATFAY010000037.1:0-5430 GCA_035254085.1 Piscinibacter sp. | reverse complement strand
CTGCTGTGCTTCGGCGCGCAGCAGTTCTTCCGCGGCCCGGCGCTGCACGCCGCGCTGCGCGAGGCGGCGCCGCGCGCGCAGCTGGCCGGCTGCAGCAGCGCCGGCGAGATCCTGGGCTCGCAGGTGCACGACGGCACGCTGGCGCTCACGGCCGTGCGCTTCGAGCGCGCCACCGCCCACGGCGCGGCCACCACACTCGCGGACATGGCCGATTCGTTCGCCGCCGGGGCGCGCCTGGCGTCGGCGCTGCCGGCCGCGGGTCTGCGCCACGTGCTCGTGTTCGGCACCGGCGTGCACATCAACGGCAGCGCCCTGGTCGAAGGCCTGCAGTCGGTGCTCGCGCCCGCGACGCCGATATCGGGTGGCCTGGCCGGCGACGGCGGCGCCTTCGTCGAGACCTTCACGCTCGGCAACGAGCGCGCGGGAGCCGACCAGATCGTCGCGGTGGGGCTCGCCGGCGATTCGCTGGCGATCGGCAACAGCAGCCTGGGCGGCTGGGTGCCGTTCGGGCCGGCGCGCCGGGTGACTCGCTGCGATCACAACCTGCTGTACGAGCTCGACGGCGAGAGCGCGCTGGCGATCTACAAGCGCTACCTCGGCGAGTACGCGCGCGACCTGCCGGCCTCGGGCCTGCTGTTCCCGTTCGAGATGCCCGGCGACAGCCCGCACGGCGGCGGCATCATCCGCACCATCCTCGGCGTCGACGAGGCAGCCGGCTCGCTCATCCTGGCCGGCGACGTCCCCGAAGGCGGCACCTTGAAGCTCATGCACGCCTCCACCGAGCGCCTGATCGACGCCGCCGAGCAGGCCGCGCTCAAGCTGCAACCGTGGGGCCGCGAGCGCAACGGCACCGCGCTGTCGCTGCTGGTGAGCTGCGTGGGCCGCAAGCTGGTGATGGGCGACCGCGTCGAGGAGGAGGTGGAGGCGGTGGCCAGCGTGCTCGGCGCCGACACGGCGGTGGCGGGCTTCTATTCCTACGGCGAGATCTCGGGGTCCGGCTTCGTCGGCGACTGCCGCCTGCACAACCAGACGATGACCATCACCTGGCTCGCCGAGACCGCATAGGGCCCGTCGACGCCATGCACAGCACGCTCGGCCGCCAGCTGCGACGCCTGTGGGGCGTGGCCCAGCCCGAGGAGCTGGCGCGGCTGCTCGCCAAGGCCGGCGAGGCGGCGCAGCACGAGGCCCTCGACCCGCAGCTGCGGCTGGTGCTGCAGACGCTGCCTGCGCTGCTCGACAAGGTCGACGCGAGCTACGAGCAGTCCGAGCGCGACCTCAGCCTGCGCACCCGCAGCCTCGAGCTGAGCTCGCAGGAACTGATGGCGGGCAATCTGCGGCTGGCCGAGGACCTGGCGAGCCGCAACCGCGCCATCGCGGCCCTCAAGAGCCTGGTGCAGCCGCTCGCGGGAAGCGACCAGGACGGTGCTGCCCTGGCAGGGGCCGGTCTCGAAGAGTGCGACGACCTGGAGATGCTGTCGCGCACGATCTCGGCATTGGTCGCGCAGCTGCACGAGGAGCGTACCGAGCTGCGCAACCTCAAGAGCGCGGTCGACGACCACGCCATCGTGTCCATCACCGACACCGGCGGGATCATCACCGAGGTCAACGAGCGCTTCTGCCAGATCAGCGGCTACACCCGGGATGAACTGATCGGGCGCAGCCACCGCATCATCAAGTCGAGCATGCACCCGCCCGCCTTCTTCGACGAGATGTGGCGCGTCATCGCATCGGGCCAGGTCTGGCGCGGCGAGTTCTGCAACCGCGCCAAGAGCGGCAAGCTGTTCTGGGTGCAGGCCACCATCGTGCCCTTCGTCGACGCGGGCGGGCGCATCTCGAAATACATCACCATCCGCACCGACGTCAGCGAACGCAAGCACATGGCCGAGCAGGTGGCGCGCTCGGAAAGCCAGTACCGCACCGTCGTCAACAGCCTGCGCGAGACGGTGTTCCGCACCGACCGCGACGGCCACATCACCTTCCTCAATGCCGCCTGGGAACAGACCACCGGCTACACCATCGAGACCAGCCTGGGCCGGCACTTCGCCGACGCGGTGCACCCCCAGGAGCGGCCGCTGTGCGTGGCCGATTTCCAGGAGCTGATGGCCGGGCGGCGCAACACGGTGCAGCGCGAGATGCGCTTCTACACGCGCGGCGGCCACCCGGTGTGGATGGAGACCTATGCGCAGGCGGTGATGGACGCCAGCGGCCGCATCGAGGGCATGAGCGGCACGCTCAACGACATCACCGAGCGCAAGCTCGCCGGCGACCGGCTCACCGAGCAGCTCACCTTCATCGACACCCTGGTCGAGAGCATCCCGGTGCCCATCTACGTGAAGGACCGCGAGCGCCGCTACGTGCGCGTCAACCGCGCCTATTGCGAGATGTTCGGCGTGGCCGCCCAGCGCCTGCTCGGCCGCACGCTGGACGACGCGCGCGCCAGCCCGCTCAACACCCTGCACGCCGAGACCGACCAGCGCGTGCTCGACAGCGGCCGCAGCGAGACCTACGAGTTCCGCATGCGCCTGCGCGACGGCCGCGAGATCGACTGTGTGGCCAACAAGGCCGCACTGGCCGACAGCCGCGGCGAGATCACCGGCCTGGTGGGCACGCTCATCGACGTCACCGACCAGAAGGAAGCCACGCGCGCGCTGCAGCAGGCCAAGGACGCCGCCGAGAGCGCGAGCCGCATGAAGAGCGAATTCCTGGCCAACATGAGCCACGAGATCCGCACGCCGATGAACGGCATCATCGGCATGACCGACATCGTGCTCGACAGCGCCCTCGACAGCGAGCAGCGCGAGTACCTTGGCATCGTCAAGTCCTCGGCCAACGCGTTGCTGGACATCATCAACGACATCCTCGACTTCTCGAAGATCGAGGCCGGCAAGCTCAACGTCGAGCACGTCGCCTTCGACCTCGACCGGCTGCTGGTGCAGACGCTGCGGCCGATGACGCCGCGCGCCGCCGCGAACGGCGTGACGCTCGCGCTGGACATCGACGCCGGCCTGCCCACCCACCTGGTCGGCGATCCGGGCCGGCTGCGGCAGATCCTCAACAACCTGCTCAGCAACGCCGTCAAGTTCACGCAGGCCGGCGAAGTCGTGGTCACCGTGAGCGAGGCGGCGGCGCCAGGCCGCTCGCTGCGCTGGCTGCGCTTCGCGGTGCGCGACACCGGCATCGGCATCCCGCTGGACAAGCAGGCGCAGATCTTCGCGCCGTTCGCGCAGGAGGACAGCTCCATCACCCGCCGCTTCGGCGGCACCGGGCTCGGACTCACCATCACGCGGCGGCTGGCCGATCTGCTGGGCGGCACGCTGTCGCTGGCCAGCGAGCCGGGCCGCGGTTCGGAGTTCGTGGTCGAGCTGCCCTTCGCCACCGACGACTCGGTGATCGATTCGCTGCGCGACGACCACGCGCTGGCCGGCCGGCGCGTGCTCATCGTGGACGACAACGCCACCAACCTGCGCATCCTCGACGGCATGGTGCGTCGCATGGGTTGCGAGACCGTGTGCGCCGCCGACGGCGAGCAGGCGCTGGAGCGCGTGGAAGCGGGCCGCCGCTTCGACGTGGTGCTGCTCGACCAGCGTATGCCCGGGCGCAGCGGCGTCGAGATCGCTCGCGCGATGGCCGAGCGCTTGCCGTCGCCGCCGCCGGTGATCCTGCTCACATCGTCGGGCCTGCCGGGCGAGATCGAGGCCTGCCGCGAGGCCGGCATCCAGGCCTACCTGCTCAAGCCCGCGACGCAGCGCGACATCGAGGCGGCCATGCGCCAGCTGCTCGCGATCGACGCCGACGCGCCGGACGACGCTCGCCCCGACGTGCTCACGCTCGACACGCTGCGCGCCGACGCCCGCAGCGCGCAGATCCTGCTGGCTGAGGACAACGCAGTCAACGAATTGCTCACCGTCACGCTGCTGCGCCGCTGGGGCCACGACGTGACGGTCGCCGGCGACGGCGCGCAAGCGGTGGCACTGCACGCGCAGCGCCGCTTCGACGTGGTACTGATGGACGTGCACATGCCCGGCATGAGCGGCCTGGAGGCCACGCGCCGCATGCGCGCCGACGAGCGCCAGCGCGCCCGCGCGCGCACGCCGATCGTCGCGCTGACGGCCAGCGCGATGGATGTCGACCGGCGCCTGTGCATGGAAGCCGGCATGGACGAGTTCCTGAGCAAGCCGCTGCGCGCAAGCGAGCTGCTGCAGATCCTGGAACGACACCTGGCGCCCGGCCAGGCGAGCGCGGGCCGCAGCGCGGCCTACCGCAACGCGCTCGAGACGGCCGACCCGCAGACGGTGGAGATCATCGCGCTGCCCTTCCTGGAGGAACTGCCGCGCGAGATGGCGGCCATGCATGCGGCCATCGACCAGGCCGACCGGCACACGCTGGCTCGCCGGGCCCATTCGATGAAGGGGCTGCTGCTGGCGTTTGCGGCGCAGCCGGCGGCCAGCCTGGCGGAGCAGCTGCAGCGCATCGCGGAAGGGGGGGAGTTTGTGCCTTCGCAGGCGCGGGCTTGTTTGGGGGATCTCGGGAATGAGATCGGGTTGTTGGCGCCGCATCTTCGCGCCGTGGGTTCCGGCCTGGGGGTGGGCCTGGGTACCGCGCCGGTGGTGGCGGCCCGGGGTTCCGCCCCGGCGGAGGCGGCCCGGGGTTCCGCCCCGGCGGAGGCGGCCCGGGGTTCCGCCCCGGGGGGCGGGTAACTTTCTCTTGCTGGCTCAAGAGAAAGTCACCAAAGAGAAGAGCCTCAATACAGATTTGACCTGAGCACTTGCCTAGTAATTGGCTTGGCTAATGAAGTGCGGTGCCGGCTTGGATCGTTGAGCAGTCCATAAGCGGAAGGGTGTGGCACGGTCGGTGCCACACCCTTCCGCTTATGGACTGCGCAGGTGCCTCGATAGAGCACGAGGGTCATTAGCCAAGCCAATTACTAGGCTGATGCTCTGACCGAATCGTATTGAGGCCCTCTTCTTTGGTGACTTTCTTCTGGGCCAGCAGAAGAAAGTTACCCGCCCCCCGGGGCGGAACCCCGGGCCGCCACCGGGGCGGAACCCCGCCCCCCACGGGGCACAATCCCGCCCCGTGAACACCCTCCTCGTCCTGCTGGGCATCGAATCCTGGAAGCCCACGCTCAGCGCACTGATGCTCCCCCCCGTGCCCCTGCTGCTGCTGATGCTGATCGGCACGCGCGTGGCCTTCAACAGGCGCGGGCTCGGCTGGCTGCTGGTGCTGCTCGGCGCGAGCGGCATCTGGCTGAGCACCTGCATGGGAACCGCCCGCACCCTCGAACGGCACGTGCTGCAAGTGCCGCCCGCGCTCACGGCGCAGCGCATCACGCAGCTCAAGGGCGAGGCGCGCTCGGGCACGACGGCGATCGTCGTGCTCGGCGGTGGAGTGCAGGCGCTGGCGCCCGAGTACGGCACCAGCAACCTCACC
>DATFAY010000036.1:0-2491 GCA_035254085.1 Piscinibacter sp. | reverse complement strand
CGTCACCATCCCGTTCTTCGCCCTGGTGCTGTGCGGCCATCTCGCGGCGTGGCGCGGGGTGCTGCCCGAGGTCGCCATCCCGGGGCTCAACGCCTACGTGCTGTTCTTCGCGCTGCCCTGCCTGCTGTTTCGCTTCGGCTCCAGCATGCCCTTTGCGCAGCTGATCGACCCGGTGCTGATCGGTATCTACGCCGCAAGCGCCCTGCTGATCGTCTTCTTCACGCTGGCGGCGACGCTGCGGCGCGAAGGCTCGGCGCGCGGGGTCGGCCTGAAGGATGCGGCCTTCGGCGCCTTGGTGGCGGCCTTCCCGAACACCGGCTTCATGGGCGTTCCGCTGCTCGTCGCGCTCTTCGGCGAGCGCGCCGCCGGCCCGGTGATCGGCACCGTGCTGGTCGACCTGATCCTCACCAGCACGCTGTGCATCGCGATCGCGCAGCCGCTGCGCGCCGGCGCCGACGCGGCACACGCCGGTCCGGCCAGCTCGGCCTGGCGCTCGCTGCGCGGTGCGATGACCAACCCCCTGCCCTGGTCGATCGCCGCGGGTGCCGCCGTTGCGGCGAGCGGCCTGACCCTGCCCGGCCCGCTGGCGCAGATCGTGAAGATGCTGGGCGACTCTGCGACGCCGGTCGCCCTGTTCACCATCGGCGCGGTGCTGTGGCGCGCCGGCCAGCATGCGCACACCCGCACCCCGCTGCCCAACTACCTGCCGGTGGCACTGATCAAGCTGATCGTGCACCCGCTGCTGGTGTGGAGCCTGGGCATGCTGGCGCATCGCGGCGGCGCGCCGGTGTCGCCCTTCGGCCTGACGGTGCTGGTGCTGGCCGCCGCACTGCCCAGCGCCAGCAACGTGTCGCTGCTGGCCGAGCGCTACGGTGCGGACAATGGCCGCGTCGCCCGCATCATCATGGCCAGCACGGTGCTGGCCTTCGCCAGCTTCTCGACGCTCGCCTGGATGCTGCGCGAGGCCTGACCCGCGCCGCTGTGCGCGCCGTCAGATCGTGAGCGGATCCACGTCGACGGCCCAGCGCAGGATGCGCTGCTCGCTCGCCTTGCGACCCGCCCTGAGCGTGTGCAGCTGCGGCAGCCAGGCGGCGAGGAAGCGCTGCAAGGCGATGCGCGAGGCCGATTCCACGAGCATCTGCATGCGCTCCACGTCCGCCACGCGCGCCACGGCCGGCGGCACCGGCGGATAGACGGTCACGGCATCGGCGCCGGGCAGCGCCTGCGCCGCCTCGGAGGCCGCCTGCAGGAAGCCGCGCGCGGCTTCGGCGGTGCGGGCATCGGCGCGCAGCATCGCGAGGTGCGAATACGGCGGCAGCCCGGCCGAGCGGCGCTCCTCGAGCTGGCTGGCGGCAAAGGCGTCGAAGTCGTGCCGGCGCAGCGCGGCGTACAAGGCGTGCTGCGGGTGCCAGGTCTGGACCCACATCTCGCTGCGCGCCGCGTGATCGGCATCGCGCCCGGCGCGGCCGGCCGCCTGCATGAGCAGCGCGAACAGGCGCTCCGGCGCGCGGAAGTCGCTGCTGAAGAGCGCGCTGTCCGGGTCGACCGCCGCCACCAGCGTGATGCGCCGGAAGTCGTGCCCCTTGGTCACCATCTGCGTGCCCACCAGCACGTCGACTTCGCCCGCGTGCACGGCGCCCAGCTGCGCCTCCAGCGAACCCTTCTGGCGCGTCGAGTCCGCATCGATGCGCGCCACCCGCGCGCCGGGCAGCACGGCCGCGAGCTGCTCCTCCAGCCGCTCGGTCCCGCGCCCCAGCGGCGCGATGTCGAGATTGCCGCAGTCGGGACAGGCGCGCGGCACGCGTTCGGTGAAGCCGCAGTGGTGGCAGCGCAGCGTGCGGTCCAGCTTGTGGAAGACGCGCCAGGCGCTGCAGTGCGGGCAGCCGCTCTTCCAGCCGCAATCGGCGCAATGCAGCACCGGCGCGTAGCCGCGGCGGTTGAGGAAGACGAGGCTTTGCTCGCCGCGCTCCAGGCGCTGCTGCAACGCCGCCACCAGCGGCGGCGAGAGCGTGCTCGTCACGCCCTTGGCCTTGGGCAGCTGGTTCATGTCGACCAGCCGGACTTGCGGCAGCGCGCCGCCGCCGATGCGCGAGGGCAGCGCCAACCTCGCGTAGCGCCCTTCGTTCGCGCGCTGCCAGCTCTCCAGCGAGGGCGTGGCCGAGCCGAGCAGCAGCGGCACGCGCTCGAGCTTGCCGCGGTAGACCGCCAGGTCGCGCGCCGAATAGCGGGCGCCTTCCTGCTGCTTGTACGAGGGGTCGTGCTCCTCGTCGACCACCACCAGGCCCAGGCGCGGCATCGACGCGAACACGGCCAGCCGCGTGCCGAGCACCAGGTCGGCGAGCCCCAGGTGGGCCGCCAGCCAGTGGCGCAGCCGCTGCGCCGGCGTGAGCGCGCTGTGCAGCGAGACGATGCGCCGCCCGGCAAAGCGCTCGGCAAACCGCGCCTCCAGCTGCGGCGTGAGGTTGATCTCGGGCACCAGCACCAGGGCCTG